>CAYQZG010000139.1:0-11039 GCA_964421785.1 uncultured Anaerolineales bacterium | reverse complement strand
GATCGCGCCGGTGCTGCTCTACGAGCGCTTCGAGTCCTTCGGGCTGAAGTACGCCACCCCCGTGGCGGCGATTATCATCGTGATCTGCCTGCTGACCTTCGTGATCCTGCGGTTGCTTGCACAAGAGGACAACGCATGACACCGTTGCGATGGCTGGCCGAGAGGTTCCAAGTGTCGCAAACTCCCCCTTTCCACACACCTTCCCGGGGCAATGAAAGCGATTCACAGCCTTCGCAGGGATCAGGCAGCCTTCGGCTCCGTGATCTGTCGGTCGACCTGAAGGCGTTCCATCTGCGCGAGATCGACCTCGACATCGCCGTCGGGGAGTACGTCGTCGTGCTGGGCCCGACAGGCGCGGGCAAGACGGTCCTGCTGGAGACCATCGCCGGCCTGCTCCACCCGCTGCAGGGGTGTGTCTCGATGGACGGACAGAACATCACGGACATCCCGCCCGAGCGTCGGGGCATCGGTTTCGTCTACCAGGACTACGCCCTCTTCCCCCATCTGAACGTCGCCGACAACATCGCCTTCGGCTTGAAGCTGCGCAAGGACCTCGGGGGTCTCCGACGCCTCTTGGCCCCCCGAGTCATCACCGCCGAGCGGCGCGTCGAGGAGATCAGCCGGCTGCTCTCCATCGACCACCTGCTCCACCGCCGTCCCAAGACGCTCAGCGGCGGCGAGCAGCAGCGCGTCGCGCTGGCCCGGGCACTCGTGATCGAGCCCCAGCTCCTGCTCCTCGATGAACCGCTCAGCGCCCTTGACCCGGAGACACGCATGAGCCTCCAGCGGGAGCTGGCCCGCGTCCACCGCGAGCTGGGCACCACCACGCTCCACGTCACCCATGACTTCGAGGAGGCCGTGGCACTGGGCGACCGCATCGCCGTGGTGCACCAGGGGCGCATCGTCCAGGTAGGCACCCCGGAGGATATCTTCCGCCGGCCCGCCAACGAGTTCGTGGCTCGCTTCGTCGGCGTGCGCAACGTCCTTGCCGGCACCGTCGTGGGCGCGGCAGACCTGACAGGTTCAACAACGCTCCGCAAACCTGTCAGGTCGTCGGAGGATGACGACTACAAGACCTTCAAGAGCGGGGACCTGGCAATCGCCGTCACCACCCATCTCACCGGAGCGGCACACGCTTCAATTCGACCGGAGGATATCATCATCTCCAGGGTCCCGCTTCCTTCCGGCGCTCAGAATCGCTTCCAAGGCCGCATCACGGACATCGCCGATCGCGGCACGCTGATCTACGTCACCGTCAACGTTCCACCGGATATCACCTGCGCCATCACCCGCCGCTCACTCGAGGAGATGGCACTCCAAGAGCATAAGGAGGTCCATATCGCATTCAAAGCTTCGGCCATGCACGTCTTCTAACCTGCAAACTTGGCTCTACTCGCACTCACATAACAACACATAACAAAGAGGAGCAAACAATGCTTAACAAGAGAACACTCATACTGCTAGGGCTTTCGATCCTGTTGCTCGGCGCGCTCGTCGGCTGCGGCGGGTCAGCTGGGGGAGATGGTGGAGGCGCATCCTCCGGCGAGGTCGCGCTCGAAGTCACGGGCAACGTCGCGAACGAGATGGCCTGGACCGAGGAGGAGGTCCGCTCGATGGACACCATTGAGGCCGAGCGCGAGAACAAAGAGGGCGAGATGAGCACCTACACCGGCGTGCCCATCAAGGCCCTGCTGGAGGAGGCCGGCGCCTCCGATGACGCCACCACGGTCACCTTCGTCGCCGAGGATGACTACACCGCCAGCATCGATATGGCCGAGGTACAGGCGTGTGACAACTGCATCGTCTCCTTCCGCAACAAGGGCGGCTTCAGCATCGTGATGCCTGGTCAGAGCGGCAAGCTCCAGGTCAAGGGGGTCGTCGAGATCCAGGTCGAGTGATCTGCACGTCGTCCAGACCCCCAAGGTCTCTCGGTAGACCTCGGGGGTCTCGCCGCCCGCGGGCTTGACTAAAAGCCAAAGCTCGGTATAGTTTATCTGTTCTCGCGTCGCACATACGCAATAAGGAGTTGAATGGCTCTAACACGTGATGAGAGCGGCCGGTTGCACATCGACACGCCGCTGATGGCCGAATCGCTGATGGACAAGGCTCTGCTGGCCGATACCGAGACGGGGGCCGTATTCCGACCCTTGCCCAACCTCAACGTCGTCAAGCTGGGCGGACAGAGCATCATCGACCGCGGGCGCCAGGCGGTGCTCCCGCTGGTGGAGGAGATCGTGGCGGCCCGCGAGAAGCACGAGCTCTTGGTGACCACCGGCGGTGGCACGCGCAGCCGCCACGTCTACGCCATCGGCATGGATCTGGGGATGCCGACCGGCGTGCTGGCCAAGCTGGGCTCCAGCATCAGCGAGCAGAACGCGTTGATGCTCTCCATCTTGCTGGCGCCGCACGGCGGCATCAAGATCGGCCACGACGACCTGGTCAAGCTGCCGGCCTACATGGCGCTCGGCTCCATCCCCGTGATGCACGCTATGCCCCCCTATGGGCTATGGGAGGAGCCGCCGGAGCGGGGCCGCATCCCGCCCCACCGCACCGACAGCGGGGTCTTCCTCACCGCCGAGGTGGTCGGCGCCAAGCGCTGTATCCTGGTCAAGGACGAGCGCGGCCTCTTCACCGCCGATCCCAAAAAGGATCCTGGCGGCGACTTCATCCCGGAGGTGGAGGTGCGGGAACTGTTGGCGATGGACCTGGACGATCTGCCTGTGGAGCGTTCGATGCTACGCGCCCTCGTCAGCGCACAGAGCGTCCGTGAGGTGTTCGTCATCAACGGCCGGGAACCGGGCAGCCTGCGGCGCGCCTTGGCGGGTGAGAACCCCGGGACGCGCATTTACCGCCAGAGCACAGGCTCATCCTGAGCTTGTCGACATTACCCTTGGTCTCGACGTCGAGGACCGCGTGGGCTCGGGGTGGCTACCTCAAACGTGCCCCCCTCAATGTGTAGCGCATGACCCTCGGCCAGCGCCAGGGCCACCTGACAGCGCGCGTGGGAGATGATTCGCTGGAAGGTAGAGCGAGAGACGCCCATTCGCTGGGCGGCCTCTGCCTGGGTCAACCCCTCCAGGTCGGCCAGGCGCAGGGCCTCTCGCTCCTCCTGCAGCAACGTGACGCGACGCAGTCGGTTCAGCGGCACGCCGGCCGGCTTGTAGATGGCCGGTTTGGGCTCGTGCGGTATGATACGACGCTTGCGAGGCCGGGCCACGTTAGCCCTCGGCCCAGTCGCCGCGACGACGCCCCTCACCATCCTCGGCCTGTTCGCCTCGGGGGAGATAGACGATCTCGGCGTCGAGATCAGCGGCCATTTTCTCCAGCTCGGCGCGGCGAACGCGGGTCTTGTAGACACGCAGATCGGCCCCGTGCGAGGCCACGATGGCGAAGCGCGGTCGTCCCGCGCCCTCGCCGACGTGGCGTCGATGACGCACAAACAGTTTGCTCATCAACCTCTCCTTTCCCGAGGGCTTGTTTTGACATGCTTCAAGGTGACCGGAACTTATACATAATCGCCTTCAAAGGCCGTCGTTTTAGTGGCAATCAGACACCACTGTTGTGAAATTGGTAACAGGTGCCGGTCACCTGAGCAGAAAAATTTTGAGCATATACCCAAAATTAGTATACACGATAGAGATAGGATTGTCAACCCTTGGCACAAGAACTGCTTTTTATCGGATTGGACGACACCGACACGCTGGAATCGCGCGGCACCGGCCACCTGGCGCGCCAGATAGCAGCAGCGCTGGCCGCCGACTACCCGGTGCTGGGGGTCACGCGTCATCAACTGCTGGTCGATCCACGTGTGCCGTACACGGCGAAGAACAGCAGTGCGGCCATCGTGTTGGGGACGAACGGCCGCGTCGAGCGCGACGAGCTGATGACCCGGGTTCAGGCCCTGATGCGGGAGCACTTCAACCCGGGCAGCGATCCGGGGCTTTGCGTCGCGTCGCGGGTTTCGAGAGCCGTCACGACGTTCGGCCGCCGCGCACAGCGGGACGTCGTGACGCAGCAGGAGGCCCGTGCCCTGGCTGCCGCCCACGCCGTACGGCTGATTGGGCTGGGCGGCAGTGAGGACGGTGTCATCGGCGCGCTGGCGGCGGTGGGATTGGCGGCCAGCGGCGACGACGGGCGCTACGTACTGGTGGGGCGCTCGCGCGATCTGAGCGGGCTCCAGCCCGTCGCCGCGGTGCTGGCAGCGGGTATCACGGACGTGCGGACGCTGGACGGCCGCCCGGTGACCCAGGGCCTGATCCTGACCGACAAATTGCGCCCCGCGCGGCGCGACGCCCAACCGATCGCCTTCGTCGAGTGGTGTCCTGAGCTTGTCGAAGGGCGGGCCGAGGGCTACTGGCACCCGCTCAAACTGGACTAAGGCCGGAGTCTTCCAAAAAGCTACAAGGTCAGTTCCGGTGAGACATAGATCTGTGACTGCAACTACACTCTGTCCAGCACGGTCCCTACTCAGCTTTCGGGAAGGTGATTTGATCGTACTATGACTGACATCGTCCAGGTCCGCGACGTGACTTTTGCCTATCCCCAGCACGGCTACGGGCTGCCGCCGGTCTCGCTGGACGCGCAGGCAGGGGAAGCAGTGCACATCGCCGGGCCTTCAGGGAGCGGCAAATCCACCCTGGCCCGCTGTCTGAGTGGCCTGATCCCCCACCTCTACCGGGGAGACATGAGCGGTGAGGTGCGGTTGGACGGTCTGCGCACCACCACAGCACCGCTGTGGGAGCTTGCCGAGCGGGCCGGCCTGGTCTTTCAGAATCCCTCATCCCAGATGCTGACCGTGACGGCGGAGGAGGAGATCATCTTCGGGCTGGAGAACCTGGGCTTGCCCCCGTCGACCATCGAGGGGCGACTGGAGGCCGCGCTGGACCGCTTTGGGCTGGAGGCCTTCCGGCAGCGCTCTCCGCAGACGCTCTCCGGCGGCGAGCAGCAGAAGCTGGCCCTGGCGGCCATCATGGCGCGCCGGCCACCCATCCTAATCCTGGACGAGCCGCTGTCAATGCTCGACAGCACCGCCGCCACTCACCTGGTTGCGCACCTGGCCGACCTGACGCACGCCGGCACGACCGTCGTCGTCTGCGAGCACCGCGCCGAGTACCTGCGCGCCATCCCGGACCTGCGCGCCGTTCAACTCAACGGTTCCTCATCACCCGCACCACCCTCATCCAATACCTCAATACCTCCCAATCTTACGTTTGACGTTTCACATTTCACGCTTCACGTTTCAGACCTCAGCGTCAAACTGGGCGGGCGTCCTATCCTGCGCGACCTGAGTTTCTCGGCGGAGAGCGGCCAGGTGCTGGCCATCGTAGGCCGGAACGGTGTGGGCAAGACGACGCTGTTGCGGGCGGTGGCCGGGCTCCAGGTGTACGACGGCGAGATCACGGTCGACGGCCAGAAGCCCGATCTGGGCATGGTCTTTCAGAACCCCGATCTGCAGCTCTTCAACCCCACTGTCCGTGACGAGATACTCTATCGGCTGGACGATCCCGATATGGACCGCTACCTTTGGCTGACGGCCATGCTGGGCCTGAGCCGCTATGAGGAGACGCCGCCCCTGCTGCTGAGCGAGGGCGAGAAGAAGCGGCTGGCCCTGGCGACAACGCTGATGCGCGGCCCGCGTCACGGGGTGCTGCTCGACGAGCCCGCGCTGGGTCAGGACGCGGCGCACAAGGAAAGGCTGATGCAACTGTCCCACGCACTGGCGGATACGGGCCAGTTGGTGGTCCTCACCACGCACGACCTGGCGCTGGCGGCCCAGGCCGACCGTCTGTTGATCTTGGGCCACGACGGATTCGTGGTCGATGGCCTGCCCGACAGGATACTTCGCGACGAGGCACCCTGGGTGCAGGTAGGGCTGCACGTGCCCGATTGGGTGGTGAACGGATGAAGCTGGGCACCTCGGGCCGGACGCGCGCCGTGAGCCTGGCCGAGCGCTCGCCGCTGCGGCACGCTGATCCGCGCACCAAACTGACGCTCAGCCTGTGTGCATCGCTCGCCGTGATGCTCCCTCTGGAACGACTGGTGGCCTTTATGAGCATCTACACGCTGCTGATCCTGTGGGCACGGCTTCTACCAGAGGCCGCACGGCAGGTCTGGCGGCTCAAGTGGGTGCTAATCCCCCTCTTCATCCTCGACTGGCTGCTGGTCGGGCTGGATCTGGCCGTGATCGTCACCCTGCGCATCATCCTGCTGGCAGGCGCGTTCGCCCTCTTCGTCCGCACAACGACGCCGAGCGAGTTCCGCCTGGCGCTGGAGTGGCTGCGCGTGCCGTACCGCTACGCCTTCAGCGTCAGCCTCGCCTTTCAGAGCGTGGGGTTGCTGGATGACGAGTGGCGCGCCATCCGCGAGGCCCAGCGCGCGAGAGGGGCATGGGCGTTCGAGTGGGCCGGCTGGCGGAAACTGGTCTCCCAGGTGCGCGAGCTGGTGGTGCTGACGGTCCCCGCCATCGTGATGACCACCAAGCGGGCCTGGGCGCTGACCGAGGCCGCTTACGCCCGCGGCTTCGATTCGCCCCATCGCCGCCCCTACCGCCGCCTGCGGATGCAGTGCCTGGATTGGCTGCTCTTGACCGCAGCCGCGATCGTCAGTATCCTATTGATCACTTGGCGGGGCGTGCTTGTCCCGCCTTAAGAAAAGCAAGCGGCCCGGGGACGGGCTTGGCGGCACCCGCCCTGCCGTCGGGACGACGGCGCTCCAGTTTCAGGTTTTACGCTCTACGTTTCACGTTGATGCAACGCAACAGAACGGCAAGTGAGCAAGCTCGGACCCTTTACGTCGGGTAGCGGGTAGAGACCACAGGTGGATGTCGCTTCGCTTACCTTTTTCGAGGCGGAGAAGGATGCTGCTTCGCTAGTCCTAGATCGCCCGTGGCCCGACCTACATCTTGGAGGTAGCATGAATCAAAGAAAACGCATACTTATCGCCGTCGCCGCCCTCGTCATCATCGGCGGCGCCGTGCTGGGGCTGGAGGCCTTGCGCCGTCAGCGTATGGCAGAGGCCGACCTGGAGCCGGGCAGCATCCCCATCTACGTCGATGGCGAGATGGAGGCCGCCTTCACGCCCAATGACCTGGAGAGCCTGGAGCAGGTCACGTTCGAGGACGCCGAGGAGGGTAAGACCCAGGAAGGCTGGATGCTGCGTGACGTGCTGCTGCTTCATCTTTCGCAGGAGAGCCTGGCGCCGGAGACACAGATCACGGTCATCAGCAGTAGTCGCGACAAATCCGCCGATCTGACCTGGGCCGAGGTGGATGAGGAGGAGAATGTGGTGATGTTCGACCTCTCAGGCCGCGGCACGCTGAAGCTGGTCTCCCAGCTGGAGAAACTGAACACCCGGGATGAGTGGGTGCAGGACACAGACAAGATCGAGATCAGGTCGCCATGAAAGAACGCTATTTCTCTACATTTCAGTTGATTCTACTGGCGCTCTTCGCGGCGCTGGTGGTGGTCGCCAAGATCGCACTGCGCACGCCGATCCAGATGCCGGGGCACTCCGGCATCTTCTGGATGGCTCTCGTCATCGTCGCGGCCGGTGTAGTCCCCAAGCTCGGCGCCGCCAGCGTCGTCGGGATCACCTCCGGCATCCTGGCCGGCTTCCTCGGCATGGGCGACTTCGGCGCGCTGAACACGTTCCTCTCCTACACGGCGGTGGGCGTCGGCACCGACCTGGCGCTGCTTTTGTTGCAAGACCCGGAAAACCCGGTTAACGCCGCACTGAGCGCCTCATTGGGCCACATGGGCAAATTCCTGGTCAAGTGGGCGCTGAGCGCCATCACCGGCGCGCCGGCGGGCTTCATCGCCCTGGGACTGGCGCGGGCGCTCGTGGGCTACGTCATCTTCGGCGCGCTGGGTGGGCTGCTGGGCGCGCTGACCCTGAAGGCCCTGCGTAGGGCCGGCTTCTTCGCCTACGTGGCCGAGAAGCGCTGAGGCCGCCAAGCCTGTCCCTGGGCCGCTTACTCTTCCTGAGGAGGTGCCAGCTTATGGCCCACCTAGACGCCTACAATCGCCCGATCAGCTACCTGCGGATCTCCGTCACGGATCGCTGCAACCTGCGCTGCATCTACTGCATGCCGGAGGAGGGTGTCCCCTCGATCCTGCACGATGAGGTGCTGCGCTACGAGGAGATTGAGACCATCGTCCGCGCCGCGGCCGAGCTCGGCATCACCAAGGTGCGGCTGACCGGCGGCGAGCCGCTGGTGCGGCTGGGCATCGTCGACCTGGTGCGCAGCATCGCCCGCATCCCCGGCATCGATGATCTAGCCATGACGACCAATGGGATCCTGCTGGCCCACTACGCCGACAGGCTGGCCGAGGCCGGGCTGCACCGCGTCAACATCAGCCTGGACACGCTCAACGCCGAGCGCTTCCGGCGCATCACCCGCTGTGGCGATCTGGCGCACGTGCTGACCGGTATCGAGGCCGCGCGACAGGCGGGGCTTCAGCCGATCAAGATCAACACCGTCGTCATCCGCGGGATGAACGACGATGAGGTAGTCGACCTGGCCGCCAAGACGTTGGATGCCGCCTGGTGGAACATCCGTTTCATCGAGCTGATGCCGGTCGGCGATGGCGAGTTGATGGACACAGCCTGGGAGCAGCAGGTCGTGACCGCCCAGGAGGTCCGTGAGCGGATCGAGGCGGCGCTGGGCGACCTGGAACCGGACAAGATGCGCGTCGGCAGCGGCCCGGCCCGTTACTACCGTCTGCCGGGCGCGAAGGGCACCCTCGGCTTCATCACGCCCATCAGCGAGCACTTCTGCTACAGGTGCAACCGCCTGCGCCTCACCGCCGACGGGCAACTGCGGCCCTGTCTGCTCTCCGACCAGGAGGTCGACCTGCGCACACCTCTGCGCGGGGGCGCCGACGTCGACGAGATCAAAGCGCTGATCGTGGAAGGCATCAAACGTAAGCCGATGCGCCATCACCTGGACGAGCATATCCACCCCGAAAGCCGAGCCATGTCACAGATCGGAGGATAGAACGTGGGCTTGCGCCAACTCATTGAACGTCGCGTTCACCATGCCTACTGGGACCGGGATTGGACCTCGCGACGCCCTGCGCGTTCTGGCCGAGATTTTCGACACCGCCTTGGATCACCAGGTGCTCGACGCTGCCCTTGGTATGCACGGCGCCGGAGGATACCGTGCTCCCTGCCGTCGGGACGACGGCGCTCCTCGGGAAAGCACAAGGGCTATCAGATGACGAGGTTGTGGAGATGTGTTACAATCTAGCTGAGGCGTTCGAGAGTCGTTTCGGCAGCCTGCTCTGTCGCGATCTGCGTCCCGAGGGCTTCAAGCCCGACAATCCACCTCACCTATGCGAGGATCTGACGCGAGAGGCGATCCTGTTCGATGTTGATCTCATGACCGAGCAACTGAGTAGGCCGCTTCGCTTACTTTTCTTGAAGCGGGTGCCGCTTCGCTTACTTTTCTTAAAGCGGGTGCCGCTTCGCTTACTTTTCTTAAAGCGGGGAAGGGAGCAAGAAGTGTAGGTCGAGGAAGGATCAGACTTCCCGTCCTCACGTACGTGACGATGAAACTCTCACACCTGGACGACGAAGGCCGCATCCGCATGGTCAGCGTGGGACACAAGGCCAAGACCAAGCGCGTGGCGGTGGCCAAGGGCGAGGTGCGCATGCAGCCGGAGACGCTGTGCCTCATTGCCAAGGGCGATGCGCCCAAGGGGGACGTGTTGACCACGGCGCAGGTCGCGGGCATTATGGCCGCCAAGCGCACCCACGAGCTGATCCCCCTCTGTCATCCGCTGCCACTGACCAAGATCGACGTCGAGTTCGAGATCGACGAGGAGGCGTCGCTGATCGAGATCACGGCCACCGCCCACTGCACCGGTCAGACCGGCGTGGAGATGGAGGCGCTCACCGCCGTCAGCGTCGCCGCGCTGACCATCTACGACATGGCTAAGGCCGTCGAGAAGACAATGCGCATCGGTGACATCCGACTGGTGCATAAGAGCGGCGGCCAGAGTGGAGAATGGAGCATAGAGGATGGATAGGGATGAACACCTCCGAATTAGGGTGAAGTTCTTTGCTGCGCCGCGGGAGGCGTTGGACCGCGACGAGATCGATCTCGAGGTACGGGCAGGCTCGACCGTGAAGGATCTAATCGACACCCTGCAGAACGAGTACCCTGTTCTGGAGGCCTACACGCGCTTTCTCAACGTGGCCGTCAACCGCGCCTACGTCGGCATGCAGACTGAGCTCCACGACGGCGACGAGGTCGCCTGCCTGCCACCGGTAGGAGGTGGATAGCCAATGCACCATCCCGAGCCTGCCGAAGGCCAGCAAGAGCTGTTCGAGATCACCCGCGCCCCCCTATCCGTCGACGACATCGTCGCCCGCCTCGTCCACCCGTCCATCGGTGGCGTGACCACCTTCGTCGGCGTGGTGCGCGGGGAGACCGACGGGCGCGAGACGCAGTATCTGGAGTATGAGGCCTATCCCGATATGGCCGAGGAGCAGCTGCGCCAGATCGGCGACGAGATCCGCCAGCGCTGGCCCACCATCCGCGAGGTCGCCATCGTTCATCGCATCGGCCGTCTGGAGGTCGGCGAGACCATCGTCGTCATCGCCGTCTCGTCCCCTCACCGCCAGGAGACCTTCGACGCCACCCACTACGCCATCGACCGTCTGAAGGAGATCGTGCCCATCTGGAAGAAGGAGGCCTGGACGAATGGGGAGGCGTGGAAGAGCGAGCAGTCAGAGAGCATGGGAGCAGATGAGCAAGGGTGAGAGGACGGAGATAACTTCCGCCGCTCCTTGCCGTCGGGACGACGGCGCTCCATGGGACGACGGCGCTCCATGGGACGACGGCGCTCCACGGGTGAAGCAGACGTGGTGAGGAGAAACAAGTAATGGAACTCGCTTCCTTGCCGTCGGGACGACGGCGCTCCACGAGACGACGGCGCTCCACGAGACGACGGCGCTCCATGGGACGACGGCGCTCCACGGGACGACGGCGCTCCACGGGTGAAGCAGACGTGGTGAGGAGAAACAAGTAATGGAAC
>CAYQZG010000138.1:0-11072 GCA_964421785.1 uncultured Anaerolineales bacterium | reverse complement strand
CGTCGAGTTGGGGGGGATACGTACCACCTCGGGTCGACGCAGTCCCCCCCTTAGCACTACCACCGCACTTGCCAAAGGAGCAGACTTCCGAAGTCTTCAAGCCCACGCCCAACGTAGTATAGGAGAGTAGATGATCACCACCGTTATCATAGATGACCACCCTGTCGTCCGGGCTGGGATGCGGATGGTCCTGGACGATGCTTCTGACATCACTGTGTTGGCGGAGGGTGCGAGCGGAGACGAGGCGCTGCGCCTCGTCTCCCGCCACAACCCCGACGTGCTGATCCTGGACGTCAACCTGCCCGACCTGAACGGCGTGGAGGTGACCCAGCGGCTGCGCGATCGGGGCGCGACCACGGCCATCCTCATCCTAACCGTGCACGATGATCGTGAGACGATCTTCGGGCTTCTGGAGAGCGGCGCCACCGGCTACGTCCTCAAAGAGGAAGCGTTGGAGACACTGGTGAGCGCCGTGCGCGCTGCCGCGCAGGGAGAGAGCTGGCTCAGCCCATCGGTAGCCCGCCAGGTGGTCCACCGCGCCATCGGCGAACCATCCCCCTCGCCCGAACCCGAGCCCTCTCCCCTCACCCCGCGCGAGACGGAGGTGCTCTGCCTGCTGGCCCAGGGCCTCGACAACGGAGCCATCGCCGAGCGCCTGGTCGTCACCAAACGCACCGTCCAGAACCACGTCAGCACGATCTACAGCAAGCTGAACGTCAACTCTCGCACGCAGGCGGCGCTGTACGCCATCCGGCGCGGCCTGGTGGACGTCAGGCCAGAAGACGACCCCGATGCCCCCAGCTGAGCACCCCCTCGAGCCCTGTCAGCGCTGGCTGCGCCCTCTGTTTGTCCTGCTGACGCTGGTTCCCCTGGCGCTGGTGAGTTACGACATCTACTTCCAATGGAGCACGGCGACTATCGACTTCGCCATCGACGAGGAAAGCGGGCGCGTCCTACACGTGCCCCAGCACAGCTTCGCCGACTGGGCCGGGCTGTGGGAGGGCGATGTCATCCTCTCGGTGGAAGGGGTTCCCTTCGACGAATGGCACAGCCGGGTGCCGGGCAACTACATGGCCAAGGTGCAGCGCAACGACCGGCTGCTCGACATGGAGCTCTACTTCGTGCCCTTGGTGAAGGTCAATCGTTGGCCGTTGATCAGCGGCGTGATGACGACCCTGGCCTTCTGGAGCGTGGGGACGGTCTTGCTGTGGCGCCGCTTCCGTCGACCGGACGTGCGGCTGCTCTTTCTCCTCATGCAGGTCCTGGCCGTGGCGGCGCTCTTCCTTCTGGCCCATCCTGAAGGAACGCGCATGCCCTGGATGACACAGCTGGGCAGGGCGTGCTTCCAGCTGGCGGTGCCTCTGCTGCTCCATCACGCCGTCACCTTTCCTGTTTTCTGGGGCCGCCCGCGCCGTCGGATACTGACGCTGGCCTACACGCTTACGCTGGCCGTCATCGCCGGCACGTGGCTGCTGGATGGCGTCTGGATCCGCGCGGCTCTGATCGTCACAGCGCTGGAGCTTCTGGCCGTGGGTGCTTTCCCAATCTACGTCTACGTGCAGCACGCGTCCCCCGACGACCGTCGTCGACTGAGGCTGATTCTCCTTGGAAATCTAGCGGCGGGCATACCGACCATCACCATCTACATTTTGCCATACATCCTGCACCGGACCTGGCGACCCCCTTTGTGGACAGCCGGTTTCTTCATGGTCCTGGCACCGCTTGGCTACCTGCTGGCCACCGTCCGTCATCGGCTCTTCGAGATCGACCGGCTGCTCAACCGGGCGCTGGTCTACGCCTTGCTCTCGCTGGGCATCCTCCTGCTCTACCTGGGGCCGTTTCTTCTGCTCTACCGCTTCCTGCCCGACGACGTGGCAGCGCAGATCCTCGTCGTCTCCGTGCTGACGCTGCTGGTCGGCCTCAGTTTCGACTGGGCGCGGAAGCGAGCCCAGCGTCTGGTGGATCGTCTCTTCTACGGCGGATGGTACGATTACCCGCGCGTGGTGGAGACGGTCAGCAATGCCCTGGCCCGCAGCCTCAAGCGCGAGCAGCTGACCGGTGTACTGACCCACCAGGTCCCGGACCTCATGCACTTGCGGCATGCGGAACTCTGGATCGGCAGCACAGACCACGTTCCCAGCACCTCCCAATCTTCCACCTCCGTGCTCCAGCTCCCTCTCAGGTTTCAGGGGCAGGTGCGCGGCCTGTGGACCGTGGGACCACGGCGCGACGGCGATGATCTCACGGTCGACGACCGCCGCATCCTCCAGACGCTGACCCGCCAAGCAGAGATAGCTTTGAGCAACGTGCTCCTGGTGGAGGCGCTGCGTCGCCAGTTGAGCGAGATCCGCGAGACCCAGCATCAACTGCTCCGCTCCCGCGAGGAGGAGCGGACCCGCCTGGCCCGCGACCTGCACGACGGACCGGTCCAGTTGCTGATAGGACTGAACATGCAGCTCGGTCTGTTGTTGGCCTCGTCGGGGGAGGAACGCCTGCCGGCGACGACAGAACTGACGGCAATCCGCGGCGAGGTGCGGCGCCTGCTGGCCGACCTGCGGCAGGTCTGCGTCGAGCTGCGGCCTCCGATGCTGGACACGCTGGGGCTGGGCGCCGCCCTGCGCGCCCTGGTGGAGGACTGGGAGGACCAGAGCAGCGCCGACGTCGCCCTCGATCTACCTGCCGACGCGGACCTGCGCTCGCTGTCCGACGAGGTGGCCGTGAACCTCTATCGCGTGGTGCAGGAGGCGCTGGCCAACGTGGCCCGCCACGCGGAGGCCAACGAGGTCGCCATTCGGTTGACGCAAGGAGCATCTGGCTTGCGTCTGACCGTGCAGGACGACGGGCAAGGCTTCCACATGCCCCCCGATCTGTATGGCTTGACGGAACAGGGTCACTTCGGCCTGGCGGGGATACAGGAGCGGGTGGATCTCATCGGCGGACGACTGACGGTGGAATCGGCACCAGGCCACGGCACGACCCTGCGCGTGGTCAGGCCAGGGTGACCTCCCCGGAAGAACTTCGGCACATATGGAAACCTGCCCTACCATGTATGTTCTTCTCTCACATGTGGGGCGGGTTTCCATACCCGCCGAAACCGGATTGAGCCAGCTCTCCCGGAACCCCACCATCGGTGCGCGAGTGTCTCAAGCTAAGGCCCGTTGACAGCCCAGAGATCCTGTGCTACACTTCGAGTGGAGGTGATGAGCGTGAAGACGCTGACCCTGAAGGAAGAACAAGCTCCCTATACCCTCGCCCTCGACGAGGATACGCTGGCCGAGGGGCCGGTGCGCGTGCTGCGCGGCGAGCAGACCATCGGCGTGTTGGTGCCGCCCGAGGAGTACGAGGCGTTTCGCGCCTGGCGCGAGCGACAGCAGCGCCGGGCCCAGGCACAGCAGGCGGACGATCAGTTTGCGCGCGAAGTGGCGGCTTTCGAGCGTATGCTGCCCCAACTGCTGGAGCGATATCGTGACCAGGTCGTGGCCATTCACGACGGCCAGGTCGTGGACGTGGGGGACTCGAAAGCGGAGGTCTCCGAACGGGTCCATCAGCGTCTGGGAGACGTGATCGTCTATGTTCAGCGCGTCTCTGAGCGCCCCCGAATCCATCACTTCCCCTACTTCAGAGTGGTGCGCTGATGTGGTCATACGACCACACCGTTGAGCCTCCAACACCATTCCTCGACGTGCTGGTTCATCCTCCAGAGCGCGCCATCGTGGCTCAGAGTATACGTGCCAAGTTGGACACCGGTGCAGACGTATCGGCCATTCCGGACTCCCTGGTCGAGGCATTGGACCTGCGTCCTGAAGGCCAGATTCTCATTGAGGGCTATGACCTTCGCCTGCTAACGCTGCGCACCTACTACGTCGCGCTGGTGATGGCCCGGGTGAGGTTTCAGCGCCTGGAGGTCATCACCTTTCCGGAAGAATACGTGCTTATCGGCCGTGACGTCCTCAATCACTTCTACGCCCGCCTGAACGGCCCCGAGCTGACCTTCGAGCTCGACACCGCCCCGCCAACCGCCTAAACTCGCCGAATCGCCTCGTCGCCTTATCGCTCAGTACTCCAGTACTACGTTTCCCCTCCGAAACAGTACACCACCCCGATGACAATCACACTCACCTATGCTATAGTGGGCGTGAGAAGGGCTCCTTACCTGTACCGCACTGTCGGCCAAGGAGGTGAGAGGCACGCAGCGTGCTGAGTGCCCCCACCGGGCATTACGCTTTACCCATTACGCAATACACCTTACGCATCACGGAACACATCCCATGACCCGCGTCCTGATCGTGGACGACCAGGCGAACTTTCGCCATCAGTTGCGCCGGTTGCTGACCCACGCCGGCCTGACTGTCGTTGGCGAAGCAGGGGATGTCCCCGAAGCCGAATCGCTGGTGCAAGCCCTGCAGCCGGACCTGGCCGTGGTGGACGTGAGACTGCCGGGCGTCAATGGTCTGGAGGGCACGCGCCGGCTCAAGGCGCTGGCTCCCCACCTGCGGGTCATCCTGGTGAGCGCCTACTGCGACCAAGCCGACGCTCTTCGGATGGCAGCGGAGAAGGTGGGCGCCGAGACGTTCATAGTCAAGGACAACCTGGAGCTGGAGGTGGCGCAGGCCTGGCTGTCGACAGGGCGCGATGAGGGAGAGCGTGAATCGTGAAGGGGGTAAGGGGGCAGGGGGGCAAGTACACAAGTAGATGGGTGGACAGGTAGACAAGTAGATAGGTAGACAAGGTCATCAGGGAGGTAGGACGATGGGACGGAAGCAGGTGTTGATCAGCGCGTTTGTCTTGGTGCTTCTGCTGGTTCTGGCAGCTGGCATGAGCTACGCCCGGGAGCCGGAGCCGCCTGGGCCAGAGAGCGATGCCAGCCTGATCCCTCCGTGGTCGGCAGCGGCGGCTCTTGAACAGGGGTACGTCGACCAGACCAGCGACACCTTCTACCCCGCGGCCGACGCCTACGTCTCGCAGGTGGCGCCCACCACAAACTTCGGCACAGAGACCGAGCTGGACGTGAAGAACCTGGACGGGGGGGAGTTCCCGGACGACCGGCGCTCCTACGTCGGCTTCGATCTCTCCACCTTCGGCCTGGAGCTGCGAGGGCAGTTGGAGGGAGACTATCACCTGAGGAGGTTCTACTCCAACGAGGCCAAGCAGCACTGGCCACACCTGATCGTGGCCTACGAGGTGCCGACCTGCGAGGACCCTTACGAGCCCAATGACAGCTTCGAGAAAGCCTGGCCTATGTCGCCGGGCACCATCGAGAGCTACATCTGCTGCGACGGTACTGACTACGACTACTTCACGTTCTCGGCCGACGCCGGCGACCTGATCCAACTGGATCTGTATGATCTGCCGGACGATTACAACCTCTGCCTCTTCGACCCCACTCGGAATCAGATAGATTGTTCTCAGAACGGCGGCACCACGGCGGAGACCATTGAGGCAACAGCGACCGACAGCGGCTATCACTACGCCCTGGTCTACGGCAATCAGGGGGCCTGCGACTCCGACAACTCCTACACCCTCGACATCGGCCTAACGTCACCCTGTAACGCCGTAACCGGCGTGGCCATCGACGGCCCCACGACGGTCATCAGCGGCACGTCCGCTACCTTCACTGCCACCGTCAGCCCACCCACGGCCACCACCCCCATCACCTACAGTTGGCAAGCCACTGGGCAGGATGATCTGGAGCAGGCGGGGGATCCCACCGCCACCTTCACCTGGGACGTGGTCGGGGCGAAGACCGTCGACGTGACGACCATCAACTGCGGCGGGACCGTGTCCGCCACCCGCGTCCTCACCGTCGAACGTAAGCCAGACCTCACCATCACGGACGTATGGCGCGAGAACGGTCAGATCTGCTATCAGATCAGGAACGTGGGCGGTGGAACGGCTCCGATGTGGCATTACGGCGGGCTGTCGATTGACGGCACGCCGGTGGCCGACCATCTGATAGAGACGGCGCTGGCGCCGGGGGAGAGGCTGAACCGGTGCTTCGAGTACCAGTGGCAATGCTCGTTCCCCAAGGACACCATCAGCGTGTGTACCGATGTCCAGGACGCCGTCGCCGAAGACGACGAGACGAACAACTGCCGGGAGGAGTCGTGGATGTGCGACGCCACGCCGCCCAAGATCACCTCCGGCCCCGTCGTCTCGCAGATCACGCAGGACTCAGCGCGCGTATCCTGGCAGACCGACGAGGAGAGCGATAGTGTGGTGAAGTTTGGCACGTACGCAGGAAAATACGAGGACCAGCAGAGCGATGCGAAGCATTCAACCGAACACGGGATCCTCTTGACCGACTTGAAGCCGGCGACGGTCTATCACTACGTCGTCAAATCAACCGACGCTTCCGGCAACACCGTGACCAGCGGGGAGAGCTTCTTCGAGTCCGAGCCGGAGCAGGTCGGTGAGCCGCCGAGCATATCATCTCCGACGGTCGCCAGAGTTGAGGGGGACCGAGAGCTCTACAGGGTCACCACCTCTGCTTCTGACCCCATGGGCGTCGAGAGAGTCGAGTTCTATCTGGATGACAAGCTAATCGGAATTGACTATTCCCCCTCGTCTCCCTATGAGTTCTACCTCGACCCTGCTGCTCTGAAAGTGTCACGAGCAGACTTCTTCGGCGAGGAGCATACAATCAGGGCAAGAGCCTTTGGCCTGAGTGGATTGATGAGCGAACAGAGCATCGTTTATCGGCCGGAGTACGAGCCCCCACCCATTAGCCTGCAGGTCCAGCCCAACTACCATCCTACCCTTTACGTTGATCCCGGGGGCACGCTGCCCGCAGAGACGACCATAGATGTTAGAGCGCGTGCCGCCGAGTACGAGTGGAATTGCACGTGGCTGGTGGGTCTGGCGGGCATAGAGTTGCCTCCTGGTGTTTCCCCGAAAAGATGCTGGGAGGTAGAGCACGCCGTTGACAGGGTGATGTTTGAAGTAGACGGCAGCACGGAGTGTGTCTCCTCCCCTTCTGATGACAGTGATTTCTGGCACGAGTGTGCCTGGGACGTGAGCAGCCTGGGAGTGGGGACGTATCACCTGCAAGTCGTGGCCTACGCCAGCGATGGCAGTTCGGTTCTTACCTCTCGCTATTTGCATGTAGAGGTTGGGGAGCCGAGTCTTGACGTTAGCAGGTCTGTCTCCAGAATCGACAATCACTTCCAGGTGGAACTGACGGTAGAGAACCGTGGGACCGCCAGTGAGATGTTTGGCAGGATTGAGGACAGTCTATTTGGATTCCAGCCCATAGAATATGAGGCGGAGAACTATGAGGTGACGAGTTATTACTCACCTCGCACCAGACACTGTGATGTCGAAATTGATGTCTCCACTGATGCTGGTGGTGATATCATCACGTTGGGTCCGGGTGAGAGTATCACCGCGGATTACGTGGCAGTGCCGATACTGTATCCTGAAACAGTCGATTCTACCCTGATAGACTACACCATCGGTGCAGAGCCGGTTCGCATCGTGGACTACTGGGGAGGCGGCGAATATGAATATGAGGTCGGCAGCTTTGATAGACCCCGGACAATCCCTTATGAGGTTTTTCTTGCCAAAAGGGCGTCAGACTATCTGATTGTGACTAACCCTATCAATCTGTTCTTGGCCAACCCCAGCCGGGATCCTGTCAACGAGCTATTATCGGCGATGGCCGAGTTGGCTCAACACAAATCCGGCATTTTGGGCTACGTTTCCTATGGGGCACACGAGGTCAAGGATCAGATCAAGGGATGGGGCCGCACCACAATGAGAGGCAGCGATGGCGTTGAGGACCACTACCTCTCCAACGGCTATTTGCTCATCGTGGGGGAGACGGAGATCGTGCCCTCGTGGACGGTGGACATCCCCGACATGGACTGGAGCGGCGAGGAAACCACCAAGGAGATCTCCTTCTCCGATCTGCCTTACGCGGACACGGTCGGGAATGACGGCGCCCCCGACCTGATCGTCGGTCGCCTGATCGGCAACTCCGCAGAGGCCCTCGCCAGGCCAATCGAGGCCAGCCTACGGGTGGCCGAGGGCCTGGGCTTCGACAGATCCTTCGGCGTCGCCACCAGCGGCAGCGAGGGATCCTGGGAGGATTTCGCGCCCAGCGCGCGGCGCATCCAGACCGTTTTGGACGATCAGATGGACGACGGCGCCTCCGCCTACCACTGGAGCAGATGGATCCATAAGGAGCCGATCTCCATGGAGGGAGGAGGGTTTGACCTCTCCATGACGCGCAATGACGGGTTCATCCTGGCCGACGTGGACGGCGATGGCGAGAGTGAGATGGTCGTCGTCGATGACAGGTCGGATGAATGCATCGTCTATCAATACGGCGACCTCGATGCCTGGAGCACCACGCCCTCGGACGCCTTTGACTGTCGCTTCACGCCCTACGATGGGCTGGCCGCGGGGGACATCGATGGCGTGCATACGGAAGACGAGATCATTGTGGCAACCGATGAATGGGACACCATCTCCATCTTCAATGATGACCCCCGTCACACCCTGGGGAGCTCCTTCCCACAGTTCGACGTGGACGTCGATCACTGGGACGTGGTGACCACCGGTGACGTCTGGGGCGATGACAGGGATGAGATCATCCTCGCCACCACGGACGACTACGGCACGGTGTACGTCTACAGCTATGAGACCGGAGGAACGTACCCGGAGCTGATACTCAGAGATACGATGGAGTACGTCTCTTTCACCCCCTGGGATGGCTTCGGCGCAGGCAACGTGTCCGGCACACCGATGAGCAAAGACGAGATCGTCGTCGCCAACGACAGCACGGATCGCATCTACATCTACGACCACACCGGCACGAAGATCGGCGAGATCGACGCCGACCCATTCACGCACTACGATGGGCTCGCCGTCGGAGACATGGATGGCGATACCATGGACGAGTTCGCCACCATCATCGACGATCGGATCGACGGCAAGCGGCGGTTCTTCGTCTTCAACAACGACGGCTGGTACTGGGATGCCACCGACGAGGCATGGGAGATCCACCGCGGAGGCAGGCACAGGCTGTACTCTCGCTCCCTGGAGTTTGACGGCATCCGCACCACGGCCCGCAGCTCCAGGCACGACGGGTTCGACATCGGCGACATCGACGGCGATGGCGAAGCGGAGGCCCTGGTGGCGCGGCAAGGGGACAACAAGCTCTCCGTCCTCGACGGCAACTATCCACACGGCTGGATGGATCGTTACATGCCCCCGATTCAGAGCGACGGCCCGGACACGGATATCTTCACGCTCCGGGGGCACGGAAGCCCGGTCTCCTGTTCCCCATTCAACACAGGGGACATCGGCCGCGTCGACTTCGACGCCCACCCGCTGGTTCTGGGGCTCACGTGTCTCTCCGGCAACTACGAAGGGGATTGGTGGTGGATCAAGGATGGCAGCCGGGAGGACAACCACGACGGCGACGACGGCTTCGCCGAGGCCTTCTTCGACAGCGGCGCCGCCGCCTACATCGGCGCCACCCACGTATCGTCGAGCAGGCGAAACAACGCGGCCGGACCGGCCTTCTTCCGGTCCTGGGGTTGGTCCGAAAGTGCGGGGCTGGCCTTCGCCCAGTACGAGAGAGACAAAGCTGGCACCGGAAGCGAAAGTTGGCAGTATTGGGTCACCGAGTACAATTACTACGGGGATCCCAAGTTCGGCGCTGTCGATGATTCGGCCAAGTCCAACGTGTTGGACCGTGAAGCAGCGCTCGTCACGGGCAGCGAAGGGATCGCGGAGACGCCACCTAAGACGCTCGACATCCCGATCCCGGCCTACGAGGTGGACGTCATCGGCGACGAGGATCACGTGGAGATTCCAGAGGGAGATCTCCTGCTTGAAGAGGGGGAGCCTCAGGTGCCCTACTACACGGTCGACGTCGAACTCCCGGCCGGCTATGAGGTTCGAGACGTGGAGATGGTGGAGAGGACAGGGCTATCGACCACGGAGGGGCTCGACCTGCCCCTGATGAGCATGAGGTTGGATTGCGCCTGCAGCGAGCGGGCGGGGTCAACGTCGCCGGCCGCCGGCGAGGAGTGGTTCCCCACGCAGGACATCGACTGGCGCGTGGTGCCAGGGGCCGATTCCTCGACGCTGCTCATCATGATCTACCCCTTCTTCTACAACGAGCTCACCACCGGGGTGAGGTTCTATCAGCAGTACAGCTTCGACATCGAGTACACGACCTCCAACGTAGCCATAGCGGACCTGTGCACGGACAAGACCGTCTATCACCAGGGCGACACGGTGATGATCGACGCGCGACTGACCAACTCGGGCGATGCCCAGAGCGTCGTCGTGGACGCTTCGATAGAGCGATACGGCTCGGGTGAGACGGTAGATGGCCTGCTCCTGCGCTCCCTGCATGGCCTGGCGGGGGACGCTTCCTTCTCTCCCCGCTGGGACAGCACGGGCGCTGAGCCTGGCCACTACTACGTGCAGCTCGTAATCAGGGACACGGACGGGAACACGCTGAACACGAAAACGCAGAGCTTCCAACTCGGCCTGTCGTCTGGCGAGGTGACACAGCTCACCGCCACGCCGGAGAGCTTCGACGTCGGCGACAGCGTGGATGTCTCGATGGTCTTCAGCAACACCGGCACCGTCCCAATCACAGGAACCGCCAGGATCGAGATCCAGGATGACGAGGGCGAGGCCGTTGAGACGTTCGTCCATGACGTGGCAAACCTGGCAACGAGCGAGGCCGTCACCATCGAGGAGACGTGGGACACGTCGGGTGCCGCAAGAGGCGCCTACGATGTGGTTGGGTACGTGCTGTACGATTCCAAGTCCACGACCGTCGAGAGAACCACCGTGAGCAGCGAGACCTACGTTTACCTCCCGCTCGTGCTGCGGAATCGATAGCCGATAGGGATGTAGCGTAGATCCGCCTATCCTGCTGATCCCTGTTCTCAAGGAGGTGACACGCAGTGAACGCGAAACGGAAGACGTGTAGGGCATACGCCGCCCTCCGGATCGCGGGCGGAACCGCCCAGCCGAAGGGAGCGTGATGGGTGCTCCAGCGGATTCGCAACCCACCCCACGCTCCTGGCGGATTCGCAATCCGCCCC
>CAYQZG010000137.1:2117-11079 GCA_964421785.1 uncultured Anaerolineales bacterium | reverse complement strand
TGCTTGCCACCGTCGACGGCGTGTGGGGGGTGAGCGAGCGGGTGTTGCCGCTGGCCCAAGAAGCGTTGGCCTGGGCCAGGCAGTTGTTTGGCTAGCGAGGAGTGTGCCTATGAAATGCCTGCAGTGCGGTCACCAGACGTATCGCGCGAGAGGTGGGAAGCAGATCTGTCCCCGGTGTGGCTACGGGGCCTCTGCCCAAGCGACACCTCCTGCGGGGACGGCGTCGGACGAGGAGGAAAGCGCTCCCGCGGCGAAGGCGACGCAGACGGTGCCGTTGATCTGCAGCCAGTGCGGGGGGAAGCTGTCGGTGGAGCGGGGACGGGTGTCATCGGCCGCCCGCGGCGCCTCGGTCCGGCCTGGGGAGAGGATCGTGTGTCCCTATTGCGGCACCGAGTTCCTGCCGGGGGATCAGATCGGTCAAGCTCGCGAGACGATCAACATCGTCGGGAGCGGCGTTGTCGTTGGCGACGGCTCCAGCTCGACGGTGACGATCGTGACCCCGGGCGATGAGGATCCACAAAGAAGGGCCTCCGATGGGGCTCAAGGACAAGTGGAGGATTAGCTCGGAGAAGGTGCTATGACCCGATACCGCGTCGTCGATGTCGACTGTCAGTGCGGCCGGCACCTCTTCGAGTACGCCAAGGGGGGCCGAGGGCGCTTGATCAAGTGCTTCCTGGATCAGATCCGCCGGGATGAGCTGGGGGTGGTGGACGCGCTGCCGGGCGCGCGCCCCGTCTGTCCCAGCTGCGGCAGCGAGGTGGGTCACGTGCGGATCATCCGTGGCCGCCCGGCGCTGAAGCTCAACCAGGGCACGGTGCAGAAGGTAGTGACTTAGATCGTGTCAATCCTGTCAATCCTGTCGAAAAGAGACCTGAGGCGTGAGGACAAGTGAAGGAGGAACAGCATGCATTTTCCACAAATCAGCAGCGAGAATCTGGCCGGGGAGCGCTTCGAGCTGCCCGGCGACTTCGAGGGCCAGCTCAACCTCTGCCTGATCGCCTTCCATCGCTGGCACCAACCCTTGATCAACAGCTGGGTGCCGCTGGCGCAGCAGCTGGAGGAGGAGTACCCCCGCTTCCGCTACTACGAGTTCCCCGTCATCCGGCGCCTGAACCGCCTCTACCGCGGTTTCATCGACACGGGCATGCGCGCCGGCATCCCCGATTCGACCGCGCGGCACAAGACGATCACGCTCTACACGGACAAGGAGGCGTTCAAGCGGCCGTTGGAGATCGACGGTGAGCAGGAGATCCACCTGCGCCTGGTGGACCGCGAGGGGGGCGTGCATTGGGGCGTGGCGGGGGCGCTGATGCGGGAGGCCGCCGAGGCACTGGAGGAGACGCTCGAGGAGCTGTTGGCGTGACTTGGTCGGCGCCCGACGGTGCGGGGCGACTGGATGGGCATGGAGGTGCGAAGCAGCGTGAGGAGGTTTTCTGTGCGACGTGAAGAGGTTCTGTTGAGGGCGGTTCTCGTACTGCTCAGCATCTTGCTGCTGTTTGTCCCCGTGCCGGTGCAATCTCGCGGCGTCGATCCACCGACGCACGTGGCGCCCCCGGTGCGCGGTCCCCGCGACTACCGTCCGCAGCCCCTGGACCGCTCGGGGCTGCGGCCGCTGCGCTCCCAGAGCGACGGGCTGAAGGCCGTCGCCATCGTTGGCGAGGTGGGGGACCTCACATCTATCTTCAAGGGGGATATGGACGTGGCAGTCCAGGCGCTCCAGAATCACGGTGTCGCCGTGGAGCGGTTCTACTATGGCGACCGCAGCTTCGGCTGGGGTGACATCGTCGCCGCCGCGGCCGGCGCCCATATGCTGCTCTATATGGGCCACGGTGTGAAGTGGGGCGGGAGCTGGTCCCATCCCACGCTGGTCGGCGGTCTCTTCCTCGGCAATGAGTCCGTCCACCCCGATCAGATCCGCAGCGATCTGGCGGGATGGATGGCCGATGACGCCGTCGTGATCCTCAGTCACGTCTGCTATTCGGCGGGCGAGATGGCCTACGATGGCTCGGGGGAACCGTCGCAGGCCGAGGCGGAGCGACGGGTGCGCATGTACGCCGCGCCGTTCGTGGATGTCGGGCTGGAGGCCTATTTCGCGAACAACTACTTCGATTCGGCCGCCAACTACGTCAATGAGCTGCTCACCGATCCTGACCACCGCAAGAACGTCGGCGATGTCTTCAAGAGCGTCTACCCTTACAGCTCGAGCCAGTTCCGTGACCTGAGCTATCCCGGCGCCGCGGGGTATGACCTGTGGCTCAGCGGCGCCCCCGGCTATTGGAGCGATGCCTTCGTGGGCATTCCCGGCTACGTCTTCAGCGGGGACGTTACGCCTGCCGAGCTGGGTCCCCTTCCCGCGTCGCTGGCTTTCACCTACAACAGCGCCACGACGCAGCTTTCGCCCGCCGATCACACGCTCGCGCCCACCAACGTGGCCAGCGAGGCGACGTTGACCTGGAGCGTGAGCAAGCAGGGGGATTGGTTCGCCGTCTCAACGACCGGCGGCACCACGCCCCACGACCGCATCACCATCACGCCGGTCGCGGCCACGATCGCCAGCCTGCCGGTCGGTCACTACGATGGTTCCCTGACCGTCACGGTGACCGATCCTGCGGACACGGTGAACGGCGTGCAACAGGTGGATCTTGGGCTCGACATCGTCGTGCCGCGGCTGGGTGGCCTGCCCTCGCGGCTGGGCTTCACCTATTTCCTCTCCGAGACGATACAGATCCCTTCGCTCCACCGCGTGACGCCGGAGAACGTTGGGTCCAACGACGAGCTGACCTGGGAGCTGAGTTACACCGGGGATTGGCTGACCGTCTCCCCGACCAGCGGCGAGACGGATGAGGCGTTCACCGTGGCACCGGTTGAGATGACCATCACGGAGCCGGTGACCTATACCGGCCTCATCACGGTGACGGTCACCGCCCCGGCGGGCACGGCGGATCCTGTGCAAACCATCCGCACGAGCTTCTGTGCCAGATCGGGCGGCCCGGCCTACGTCTATCTACCCTTGATCGCCCGCCACTGATTCGCCTTCTTCCCTCACGAGGCGACGTCATCCATGGCGTCCAGGAATGCCAAGACCCCGTGGCATCCCGGTCGAAGATCGCCACGGCGCTCTCACAGCGGCCGGAGAGACGTGGTCGCCGTCCGGGCTGGTGGGCACGGACTGGGCGGCACCCGTCGGGCCAGGGCGGGCCAACCGGCCCGACGGGATACGACCCCGCGAGGCTGCTTGGCGTCTCTCTAGTGCCATTTCACACATCTAGCCTGAACTTCTCCATTAGCTCTGAGCCCCCGTCTCGGGGGCGTAGGCTCCGGAGTAGGCTTGATAACACGCGTTAGTCGCCCCCGAGACGGGGGCTGGGAGCAGGCAAAATGTCAAGGTCTGTTGTGTGAAAGCGCACTAGTGCAGCGGGTTCAACGCCTACGGCGTTACGCCGAACGCCTCCTGATCAGCACAGTCGCCAGCACAGCACCTGCCAGCAGGGAAGCTAGCCCCAGCGCCGGGGCCAGCAGGATCTGCTAGTTGGGCGTGTCGGGGCAGTTGTCCTCGGCGCAGGTATTGGTATGGAAGCCGGGGTTGCCGAAGCCGTCGCCATCCTTAAGGTTGACAACCGCGTCCGACCTATGATATACTCCGTTTGTGGCATCCGTGATGCCGGGGTAGGGAGGTAGTCGTGTCAGTGGGAGGGGCTGGCCTTCGATCAGGCCGCTTTGACGACCGCTCGGTACCCCCAAGGTTGCACCGCGACGGCGGCAGACGCTGGATCAAAGGAGGGGGCGATGGAGCCACACGCGTCCAGGGCCATCGTTGTCAGCCTCGCCATCGGGACCCTGCTCTTCGTAGGGACCTTTCTGCTGCTCAACGGGGGGGCGCGGATGGTGCGCGCGGGCACCGACCCCTTGTTCGTTGCGCCCGACGGCGCCGGGACGGTCTGTACGCAGTCGGCCCCCTGCGCGCTGCAGACCGCGCTGACCCAGGCCACCGGTGGGGAGACGCTCTTCCTGGCCCAGGGCAGGTACACGGGCGCCGGCGGGGCAGTCCTCACGCTCACCAAGAGCCTCCACCTATACGGCGGCTGGGATGGCGCGCCCGCACCCTTCGTCCGCGATCCCGAGGCGTACATCACCACCCTCGACGGCCAGGGTCAGAGGCGCGTGGTCTACGTCGCCGAGGGCGTGGATGCGACGCTGGAGGGGCTCCATCTGACCGACGGGTGGACGGCGCGGATGGGCGGCGGCGTCTTCACGGCGCTAGGGAGTCATACCACGCTGGACGGCTGCCACGTCGCCCACAACTTCGCTGCCTCGCACGGGGGCGGGATCTATCTCCGCGGCAACGCCACGCTGGTGAGCAATGAGATCTGCCACAACACGGCCCTGGGGAACGGCGGCGGGGTGATCCTGATCCTCAACGGAGACACGACCCTCACGGGCAACCGGATCCACGACAACACCGCCTACTGGGGCGGCGGCGTGCAGACCTACAAGAGCAGCGCCACGCTGGCGAACAACGACATCTACAACAACCTGGCCGAGCGAGACGGCAGCGGTGGCGGCCTGAACATCAACGAGGCGGATGACCACCGCGTGGCGCTGATCGGGAACAGGGTCTACAGCAACACGGCCCAATGGGGCGGCGGCGTGATCGTCGGCAACTGCACCGTCACCATGACGGGCAACCTGGTCTATGCCAATACCGCCGTCCAGGGCGCAGGCATCTGGCTCGCCAGCAGCCAGGGGCTGCTGGTCAACACCATGGTGGTCGACAACTGGGCGGAAAGCGTGGGTGCCGGGGCCGCCGGCCTGCAAGTGGCGGGCAGCGACGTCCGCATGCTGCATACCACCATCGCCCGCAACAGAGGCGGTCGCGTGGGGGGCCTCCTGATTACCAGCTTCGGGGTCGAGCACAGCTCCGTGGCCATGACCAACACCATCCTCGTCAGCCATTCCGTGGGCATCGAGGCCGGCTTCGATGACGTCGCGGCGCTGGAGGGCACGCTGTGGGGCGCGGGCAGCTGGGCCAACGCCGTGGACTGGAGCGGCGCGGTCGTCACCGGCACAGTGAACGTCTGGGGGGCACCCCGCTTCGTTGACCCCGACGGCGGTGATTACCACATTCTGGCCAGCTCGGCGGCGGCAGGCGCGGGGGTGGACGCCGGCGTGAGCAACGACATCGACGACGACGTGCGGCCGGCGCCGGAGGGGACGCTCCCGGATCTGGGCGCCGACGAGGTAAGCCAGCACGTTGTGTGCCTGCCGGCGGTCGTGCGCGCATCTCAGCCCTGACAGCCGTAGCGGCGCGGGGTAAGGGAGCCTGTCTATTCGTCGCTGTCCACGGTTTCTGCGCGTATCAGCCGAAAGGCTTCAGACGCGCCGGGCAGCACCTCGCCCTTGCCGATGATGCGTGACCGTCGCAGGCTCAGATCAGGTTGCCTGCCGCGGCCCTCGCCTTGCTCACTCTGCTCCCGTCGGATCCGCGATCCGACGGCGCTGCAGAGCAGCGTGGGAAGTGGGGGGCGGACTCCTCAACTGCGCTCAAGCTTCTCGACCCGAACGTGGTTCCCGAGCTCCTCAAGCTCCGGATCGCCGGTGACCAGCGTTGCGCCCAGTTGATGAGCTGTGGCAGCGGCGAAGGAAGCTGGCGGATCTGATTCAGCGTCTGCCATGCCTCGTCTTCGCCCCTGGCCTTGCCGACGACGTCAATCACCTCGCCGAGGTTGATGATGGACATGGAGAGGTCGATGGTCTCCTCCTGGACAGCGTTCAGCAGCTCTCTAGCGCGCAAGGCAGCGGGCTACTCGGCTTGCAGCAGGGCCAGCACGGCCCAGGCGTCAAGGACGAAGTGGGGGGATGCAAAGCAGCGCCAGCTGTGCTATACTAGGCGAGAGATCGTTGGTCCCGCCGGATAGGTCGTGGCTGCCGGTGCCGCGGCGGCCCATCCAGGCATGGAATCCGTACGCAGCCAGGACTGAGACAGGAGGCAATCGATGACGAACGAGACACACTTCTACCGCCGCGCCGAGGCATGGCTTGATCGACTGCTGGAGCTCAACCCGGTGGCAGCCACCCAGTTGGGCAACCACCAATGGGACGATCAGCTCTCAGACTCCAGCGCCCCGGCGCTGGAGAGCCAGCATGAGGAGATCAAGGAGGCGTTGGCCGAGTTCGAGGGCATGGACGCAGACGACTTCTCAACGGGGGCAAAGATCGATCACACGCTGATAACCCACATCTTCGAATCGTTCATCCGTGAGTACGAAAAGGTCGAGAGCCACCGGCGGAACCCCGGCATCTACGTGGAGGAGGTGGTGGGGGGTATCTTCCTGCTCATCCTGAGGGACTTCGCCCCGCTGCCCCAGCGTCTGCGCTCCGCCCTGGGGCGTCTGCGCCAGGTGCCCCGGCTGCTGAAGGAGGGGGAGGACAACCTCGTTCCCGAGGAGACGCCGCCGGTCTGGGTCGAGGTGGCGCTGGAGCAAGCGCGACAGGCTCCCGCGCTCTTCGCCGGCCTGCTGCCGGCATTGGCCGCCCAGGCCGCGCCCGAGCTCCAGGATGACCTGACCGAGGCCGGGCAGGCCGCCGCCGAGGCGATCCAGGCTTTCGCCGATGTCCTGGAGAGCCGTGTGCTGCCCCAGGCGGCGGGCGACTTCGCCTTCGGAGAGGCGTTGTTCAACGAGAAGCTGTGGGAGGAACACCTGGTCGACTACGACGCCGAGGAGCTGCTGGAGACCGGCTGGGAGCAGTTCCGGCAGACCCAGGCCCAGATGGAGGCGTTGGCGCAGGAGATCGACCCCGATAAGTCGGTCAAGGAGCTGCTCGAGGAAGCGAAAGCCGATCATCCCACCGCGGCGGGGCTGCTGGACGCCTATGAAGGGGCCATGGACGCCGCCCGCCAGTACGTGATCGACCACGACATCGTGACCATCCCGGATGGGGAGACGCTGCGCATCATCGAGACGCCCGCCTATCTGCGGCCCATCATTCCTTACGCGGCCTACATGCCGCCGGGCATCCTGGAGGAGGAGCAGGAGGGCATCTTCCTGGTCACGCCGGTGGACCCCGACGCGCCGGAGGCGGAGCGGGAGCAGAAACTGCGGAGCCACCACCGGGCCAAGCTGCCGGTCACCGCCTTGCACGAGGCCTACCCCGGTCACCATCTGCAGCTGGTGTGGGCCAACCGGCAGGACCAGGTGGCGCGCCGCATGGGGTCCTTCCTCTCCACGTTGTTCATCGAGGGCTGGGCCTTCTACTGCGAGGAGCTGATGGAGCAGCTGGGCTACATCGCCGAGCCGATCCAGCGCTTGGGCCGCCTCTCCGACCAGCGATGGCGGGCCGGCCGCATCATCCTGGACGTCTCATTGCACACCGGGGGTATGTCGGTGGAGGAGGGCGTGGACTTCCTGGTGGAGAAGTGTGGGCTTGAGCGCGACGACGCCCGGGCCGAGGTGCGCCGCTACACCAGCACGCCCACGCAGCCCCAATCCTATCTGATGGGCAAGCTGGCTATCCTGGAGCTGGTGGATGATTATCGCGACGCCAACCCGGAGGCCTCGCTGCGGGAGGTCCACGACGCCATCATGGGCTGTGGGTCGCTGCCGCCCCGGCTGATGCGCCAGCAGCTGTTGGGTTCGTGAGGGCCTCGCTCGCGTGAATCTGGCGCCCTGCAGGCCGGTCGGGGAGGATAGGTATGGTGCATAAGGATGAACAGTCCCCATTAACCGGTATCTGAGCAACTTCAGCCTGGTGCAGCCGGACGCGGGAACCGCGCTGGACCCGGCCGTCGCGGCGCAGGTTTGGGCCCACCCAGACGTGGCTCAGGTGCTGCCGCCGGCAGAGCATCCGCAGCCCCAGCTTCTTCAATCTCACACCCTGGCTGTTCACGCTGCTGATACCCGTGGCCGTGTTCGTCGTCAGCGCCGGCGCCGTGGCCTGGGCGCTGTGGCGGCTCGACCCGGTGTCGATCATCGAGAGGAGATAAACAGTATGAAACGATCAGTCCTCTCCGCAAGCGCGCGATCTGGATGACGCCCAGGAGCACTATGCCGTGGTGCGGGCTCGCTATGAGATGCGCGCCGCTGACCACGCCTACGCTGCGGCCATCGCCGCCGCCGAGGCCCAACTGGCTCAGGCCGAGCTGACGCTGTACGAGGCGCGGCACCCGGTCCGGCCGGAGGAGACCGCCCCGGCGCGGCTGGACGTGGAGCGCGCGGCGCTGGCGGCCCCCTTCGACGGCGTCGTCGCGCACGTGGCCTCCGGAACGTCAGGCCCCTTTCACACCGCCGGCCTGCGCGTCGTCGCGCCGGTTCTCCCTCAGCATGTTGCAGAAGAGCGCGCCCTGACGTATGGCGTCATCCAGCGCCAGGTGGGTGTGGGGCATGTCGTCGAACCAGCGGCTGGGGTAGGTGCCCCAGGAGGATGCCTCGTAATCGCGCTTCAGCATGCCCATGGCGTAGCTTCTGATGTCGAGGCCGTGGTGCTTGAAGGGGCTCCTGCCCACGAAGCGCATCAGGTACCAGTAGATGAAGCCAAAGTCGAACCCCACCGGGTAGGCCACGAAGATCGGGGTCCCGGGCAGCGACTCCAGCCAATCGACGTACTGCGACATCACCTCCTCGGGCGGCCGCGGATCGACCCGGCACCTCTCCCAGGCCTCGGGATGTGCGGCCCACCACGCCATCCGCTCCGGGTCGGGCGAGGCCCCCGGCAGAAGCTCCAGGTTGGCCGAATACGTGCCCACGATGCTCTTGTCCGCCAGGTAGGCCGCGGACCCGAAGCTGCACATGGAGTGGGGCCCCGGAATGGGGCCGTCGGTCTCCACGTCTGTGCTGACGTATACCTCTATCATAGGTGTCCTCCTCAGGTGGGAGTATACACCAAGAGACCGGCCCGTCAACAGCTCGGTCCGGTATCAAAGAGGGTGCAAGTGTGCAAGACGCCCCCGGGACGGTGGCTGCGAGCA
>CAYQZG010000137.1:0-2017 GCA_964421785.1 uncultured Anaerolineales bacterium | reverse complement strand
GTGTGCAAGACGCCCCCGGGACGGTGGCTGCGAGCATGATTTGCGGGGTGGGGCACCGTCGCCAGTCTTCTGATCCGCGGCGAGAGCCGCGAACGGATGCTACGACGGTGACGCGATGGGTGTTGACAGCTGGGACTGGCGGGCGTAAGACCTCCGAGGTCTATCAATCCGCTTTGCGAGAGCATCTCTCAGGAGCGAACAGATTTCTTCGGCGAGCGAGAGTGCTCAGTGAAGACCTCGGAGGTCTCTCTACGTGAGGTCGCGGCCTCCTTAGGACGGTATGTCGAGCTCCTGGCCCGCTTGGATCTGATCCGGGTCCTCGATCTTGTCCTTGTTGGCCTCGAGGATCTCGGTCCAGCGATCGGCGTCGCCGAGGAGCTCCGCGGCGATCTTGCTGAGGCTGTCGCCCGACTTGACCACGTAGGTGCGCGTCTCCTCTTGCTCCCGCATATGGCGCTTCAGGTCCCTGATCTCGTCCATATCCTTCGTCATGTTGTCCCTCCTTGTTGTCGTGGTCCCCTGATGGACCGATGCGTCTTTCCATCTGCCGGTCGACTGTCCCATTATAGCATGGTCGCGTCCGAAGGCCAATCGGCAGCGTTCTTTTAACAGGAGCCACCTCGCCGTGCCTTGCTGGCCCATGGCGTGTTGTCCAGGTAGCCGGGCTGTGATACAATGGCACTGTACAGAGAAAGCCCCCGAACAAAGGAGTAGCCGGAGAGAAGCAACCTTCCCGAAAGCTGCGGGGAGGAGATCAACGCACATAGACGTCGCCTCGGCGTGAATGCCCGGCCGCGGTTCGTCGCATCTAGAAGCTTTCGGGAAGGTCCATGCAAAAGGAGGACACAATGAGCGCACAGGAGATCGTCGATGTCGTCGGCCAGCTGGTCGTCGACGACGGGGAAAGGCTGAGACGGGAGCACGGCTCCCGAGCCCTGACGATGGCGCGGGAGATAGAGACGGCGCTGGCGCCCCGTATGGGTGAGACCCCGAAATACGCCGCCATCTGGCGCGATTTTCGGTCCGATCCGCAGGGCGAAGCGGCGTTCCTGGTGGCGGCTGTCGACAGGCTGCTGCAGGCTGACGCGGCCCTGGCCCGGCGGCTGGACGCGCTGCTGGAGCAGTACCGGCGCGCCACGCAGCGCGCCGGCGACCGGGTCGACACGGGGGGCGGGGCCTACGTCGGCGGGAGCGTCAGCGTCGAGGGCGGCGACTTCGTGGGCCGCGACAAGACCACCATCACGGGCGACAGCAACGTGGTCGGCGACCACAGCCGGGCCACCGTGGTCAAACAGGCCGCCGATCCGGAGGCCATCGCCCGGGCCTTTCGACGGTTCTACGACGCCGTCGACGAGAAGCCCGATCTCTCTGGCCCGGAGCGGGCCGACCTGAAGGCCGAGCTGGAGGAGGTCGAGGAGGAGATCGCCAAGGGCGAGGGGGCGGACGAGGGCTTCATCGCCCGCCGTCTGCGCAGCGTGAAGCGCATGGCGCCCGACATCTGGGACGTCGTCATCACCACCTTCGGCAATCCGGTGGCGGGGCTGGGGATGGTGGGGAGGAAGATCGCGGCGCGGATGAAGGCCGAGGCTGAGGGAGCATAGCCGGGGGGTGGGCCATGGGTGAACGATTTGACCGCGAGACCTGGAGGGAGCGCGTCGCCGCCTGGTGGCGGGAGACAGCGCCGAATTGGAGGAGCGCCATGGAGCGCCTGGGGGTGGAGACGGCCTACGGCCTGCTCACCGCCGGCGCCTTCCTGCCGCTGGTGGAGGCCTACACGCCGGAGAACCCCGGCCCGGCGCTGGCGGCCCTGGCGCGTGTGGCGAGCGGTGTTGGCACGAACCTGCTTTCCAACCTGGCCCAGGGCGCCTACGACGAGGCCACCGCGCCCCGAAAGACAGAACAAGAGATCGCCGAGCGGCCCGAACTGCGCCGGGAGTATCAGCAGGTGCTCGGTGCGCTCGACGCCCTCGGCGCCGCCCAGGCCGCGCTGGGCGAGCGGTGGGCCGGCTTCGAGGAG
>CAYQZG010000136.1:0-11111 GCA_964421785.1 uncultured Anaerolineales bacterium | reverse complement strand
TCGGGACGACGGCGCTCCGGCCGTTTGCCGTCGGGACGACGGCGCTCCAGCCGTTTGCCGTCGGGACGACGGCGCTCCGGCCGTTTGCCGTCGGGACGACGGCGCTCCGGCCGCTTTGCGGGCGGAGGCCCCCTCCTGCTCCTCCCCCCAACCCGCGTCAACCGATGAAGACGGTGCCCACGGCCATCACCGTCCCCACCGGCACGTCGGCCGGGTCGTTGCATGTGATGGCGACGTCGCCCTGTCGGGCAGCCATCTTGCCGTTGATGCGCACCGTGGCACTCCCGATCTGGACGGTGGCCTTATTGCTGGGCGGCTTCTGGAAGGGGCCACCTTGGGGGATGTGTGGCGGCATGTTCGTCGCCGTGGAGCCCACGGTTGCCGCCGGCATGCCCATGATCTTGACGTCCGGGCTGAGGCTGCCGTTGATGATGCCCGTGAACGGGTGAGGCAGCGGCGTGGGAACAGGCGGCCCGGGCGGGGCCGGTATCATGATGATGTGTGTGTCCGTAGCAACGATCTGGTCACCTTGTTTAGCGGCCGGCATACCCATCTCTCTTCTCCCTCTAGTTGATGTTCACCATCGCGCCTTTAACGTCCATCGTCGCCGTGGCCTCCAGCTTAGCGGTTGTACCTGCCTTGAGGTTGGCCTCGGTGCCGGCCTCGATCTTGGTGGCCATGTCGCTCTTGAGGTTGATGTTGGAGGCGGTCAGCGACAGGTCGCCCGAGGCCTTCAGGTCCATGGCTCCGGCGGACTCGACGAGCACGTCGCCGTCCTGGTTGATCGTCAGCCGGGACTTGCCGGCCTCGACCGTGATCACGCCATCGCTAGACCCGGGCTGTGAGAGGCTGAGCTTGGTCTCCCCGGCTTGGGCGGTGATCTCGGTATCCACGATGCGGATGAAGATCTGATCGGCCAACTCGATCAGGATCTCTCGCGACGGATCGCCGTCCTGTTTGCGCAGCTCGATCTGGATGGCCTCGGTGTCCTCAGCGTGCAAGGGGAGGCGCTGGATCATCTCGTCCGGCTTGTTGACCGGCGGGCGGTCTTCGTCGTTGTAGAGGCGACCGACGATGATTGGCTGGTGAATGTCGCCCCGCACAAAGGCCACCAGCACCAGGTCTCCCACGTTGGGGATGGATGCCGTGCCGATGTGGGGGGTCGCCACCGGCACCCGCCGCAGCTCCCCATCGAGGCCCGTGATGGACACGTTGCACTCGTAGTTGTCGAAGTCGCCCTCGTCGGCGTGGGGGAAGACCGAGGTCACCTGCCCGATGTCGCAGGTGAGCAGTTGGCTTAGTCGATATTCGGCAATCCCCTGAATCGCCTCAAAGAGCGTAGTCATCGTCTCGTTTCCTTCGACCCCCTGCCGTCGGGACGACGGCGCTCCAGCTGCTTTGCGGGCGGAGGCCGCCTGGTCGCTTCCCTGCCGTCGGGACGACGGCGCTCCAGCCGCTTTGTCAAAAAGCGTGGTCATCGTCTCGTTTCCTTCGACTTGCTCAGGACAAGCTCCTATAGGCTCATCCAGCCGATCTCTGTGATGAAGCCCGCCGTCTTGCTCAGGTGATGATGGACGCGGCGTACTTGATACGTCCCGTTGGCGTCGGCTTCGGGCATACTTCTGATCTCAATAGCGTCCCCCAGCTTGACCTGAGGGGCGCCAACCACGGTGACAGTGCCGGTCACCGCTTGCCGCTCGATCCGCCGCAGCCTGGCCTGAGCGTAGGTCTCGGCCGCTGCTTTCGTGCGGATGGAGCGGTCCTTGATGAGCAGGAGCGGATCGCCGGAGCCGGCCTGGCCCATGAAGTCCCGGGGAGTCTTGGTCAACCAGCTGGCCGCGTCCTCGCCCTGGGAGCTGCTTGGGCTCTCGCCCCAAACCTCCACCCGCCCGTAGGCCTGTTCTTGCCGCTTGACCTCCAGGGCCAGGACGTCGACGCCATATTCAAAGACGTGGTCGGCGCTGGTCTTCTCGAAGGATTTGAACGTCAACTGGTTGTCCACGTCGAGATACAGGTCGAACCCGCACTTCTCGGCCAGGATGCGGGCGTGCTCATAGCCGTTCTTGCTGTCGTCCACCACGTAGGCCGGGAAGTTGATGCCATCCTCGGCCTGGCCCACCGTCAGCCCCGCCTGGCCCGCCAGGTCCGAGACGATGTCCGCGGCCGTCTGCTTCTCGTAGGTCTGGTGGAGGCGCAGGTCCAAGAGCGCTGTCATGGGGCTCAGTCCTGTGACTCGATGGGTCGTAATGCCCAGTCCCACCAGATCGACCGTGCCTTCAAGCACCGGATGCGGCCCATTGGCGGCGTAGCCCAGCGCCGCGGAGATGGGATCGCCCTCAGCCACGGTGAGCCCATCAACGCTCGCCAGCGTGATCAACAGCTTGCTGGTCGGCACGTCTATAGCCAGCTCGGCGCGGATGCTGATCACCGGAGCCGCAATGTCGTTCGCTGAGTCGATCGTCGTGGCACCGACGATCAGTTCATAGGTCGGTCGTAACAACTCACTCCACCGAAATCTCTAGAGCGGCGGTCGTTCCGCCATAGGTCACCGTCAACCTATCGGTGCCCGCGGTGGGCCCGGCTGTGTATTCAAACACCCGCAGGTTGACCAGATCGCCGGCGGTGATAGCCGCGTCAAAGGCTGGCTCGGCTGCGATCGTCGCCCCCGAGTTGTTGGGGTCGATGGTCGGCACCGGAATGCTCGAGGCATTGCCGCTGGTGTAGCCCCCAGCCACCGCGTTAGAATCGTAGGCCACCGTCACCAGCGTGGTTCCACCGGGGTTGAGCGAATTCTCCATGGCGGTGATGATGGTGTTGATATTCGGCCCATAACCGGAATGACGGAAGGCATCCCGCTCGTGCCAGCACGAGCTGTAGCCCCCACTGCCGATGTAATCCCACCAATAGGTGCCGGGCAGGAAGGGAATCGAGATCAGCAGTCCGACCCACGCTTCCTTCAAGATATCCCACTGGGCTGTCCAGATGTCGACGAACGTATCCCGCGCCGTCTCAGAGAAGGGCGTGGCCAGGCCAATAGATGCGGAGATGAAGATGAGGTTGGCCAGGTAATAGGCCAGGAGCACCCAGGGCATCATCAGCGGTCCCCACCAGGCGAATTGATTGGTGTGACGTAGTTCGTGCACGTCGGCCGCCCGACGCGCGGTGACGAGATTGCTCAGGTCGGGATCGGTCGGCACGGCAAAGTTCTGGTCCGTATCATTGCGGGCCTGAAGCGCGTCCCACTTGCCGATGATGATATTCCCCTGGGTGAACGCGCCGCCCATGACCATCTTGCCGGCCAACCCACCGTTGATGAACCAGCCCCAGGCGCCCAGCCGATCCTCCGAATGGCCCTCGTACTCGTAGGGAAAGTTGTCGGCAGCGTCGCGATCCCAGGCCCATGCAAAGGCGATGAGTACATAGAAGATCCAGTTGAACCAGATCTCCCAGCTCACGAAGGCACCAACTGTGTAGGGGATGGCCCACACAAAAGCCAAGATACTGTAAAGCAGGTACCAGCCGGCCTGGTGCCCGTCCACGTCCACGTACTTGAGTGGGTTGCCATGAGCGTAGGCGTGGGGCTGGTGATGCAGGTCCGCCTGCAGCCAGGTCGCCATCAACTCACGCTGGCGGTCCTCCGCCCGCTCACGCTCCGTTTCAATCCCGCTCCCTGCGCGCCAGAAGGACGGCAGATGTCGCCATGCCGGTGGCCGTACCTCGGCAGGTCGCGGCACCCGCAGCCGCTCGTCATCGGGGCCGAAGGTGTAGCTGTCTGCGGTGAGGAAGCGGCCGGTGACAGGATCGTAGTAGCGGGCGCCAAAGTAGTACAGCCCACTCTCGGCGTCCAGTGTCTTGCCGGCAAAGATCGGTTCACAGTCGGTCGCCACTGGCTCGCGAGGTTCGCCGAAGGGTTCAAAGTCGAACCGGGCCTGCACCTGGCCGCTTTCGTCGCTCACGGCCCGGACCGAGGCCAGGTGGTCGTGGTGGTAGTACTCGATGCGCGGCCTGTCGCCGTCCAAATGGACGCGGCCCAGGATGCTGTTGGCCGTGCCCAGGTTCAAGCGGACCAAACGACCATCCTCGCTCTCGCCCAGGCAGAATCCGTGCAGATCGTGGTGATAAACGACCGTCTTCCGCGGCGTACGCTTAAGCACGCGCCGGCCCCGGTGATCGTAGGCATACTCGGCCACCGTGTATCCGTCGCGCTGCACGGCGACAAGCTGATCATGCACGTCGTAGGCATACTCCCACAAGCCCAGCCCGTCTACCTTGGTCACCAAGTTCCCGTTGCGGTCATAAGTACAGGTCGGGTTTGCTGCTTGGCTTGAGTGCCTGTCGCCAACCCGCCGTTGATTACCGGCCGGGTCGGAGTAGGCCACCAGCCGATCCCTCTCGTCGTAGGTGTATCGCTCCTCGTTGATCTGGGTGATGTTGCCGCGCCCGTCGGTGGTGTAGCATAGGTCGAGGACGGGCGCATCGCCAGTGGACTTGACCGTGATCCGCTCCACGTTGAGCGGGTTGCTCATTTCGTATTGGGCCCACAGACCGTTGGGGTAGGTCAGTTTCAGGTTGGTTCCGTTGTACGCAAACCGCAGATCGGCGCGATGGCCGGCCAGGCCAAGGCGGCTGAGACGACCTATGCCGTCGTAGGCATAGCGCTGCCAGTACCTGCTGCCCGGCGCGCGCACGGCCGCCAGGCGCCCCTGCCGATCGTAGCGGTAGCGGGTCAGGTAGACCTTGCCGGCGATTGTCCGTTCTTCCTTCACCACGCGGCCTTCGTCGTCGTAGCGATAGCAGCTGCGGCAGGCGGGCGACTCAGCCTCGATCAGTCGGTCCTCCGCATCGTAGGTATAGCGGATGCCGCTGCGCTTGCTTTTTCTATGGCGGATGCGGAAGCATCTTGCCGTCGGGACGACGGCGCTCCAGCCGCTTTGCGGGCGGATGCCGGCTCGGCGGTTCCGTCCCCCGTCCCCGGGCCGCTTACTTTTTCTATGGCGGATCTCGGCGCCATTCCAGCTTGCGGCTGTGAGGCGATCCTTGACGTCGTAGGCGTAGGAGATCGCCTGGCCATCCCGCTTGGTACGGCGTACCAGGCGGCCCCGCTCATCATATTCCAGGTGCTCGGCTGTCCCGTCTGGGTAGTGAGATGCCGTCAGACGACCTGTGTCGTCATACTCGTACCTTGTCTCACGCCCGTTTCCATCGTGGACAGCTACCAGATTGTCGTGCTCGTCAAAGTGCCTGGCGTACAACTGTGTGCCTGACTGCATATGTCATCCCACCTCAACTGGGCAGAGCGGTGATCATGTCGTCAAAGGCGGTTCCTGAGACGGTCAGGGTCCGATCCAGGTCGTCCCGGAGCCTGGCAAAAGCGTCTACGAGTTGCTCGAACACCTGGACGATCGCCAAGTCTGTCAGGGTATCGCTGATTTGTACAAAGAGAGTGCGCAGAGCCTCAGGGTCGGCCACAGCTTCCAGATCGGCTAGAGCGCCGCGAATGGTGCCCAGCGCTCCGTCGATGGCCGTGGTCACGGCCTCCAGGTCCAGAGCCTCGATCTTGCCCACCACTTGGTCAAAGGTCTCCTGTACGGCTTCGCGGATGTGGCATGGGTGCAGAGTTTCAAACTTGGAAAGCAGTGGGGCATAGACATCGTCGTTGAGTGCATCCGCCAAGGCCTGGGGATCGATGAACAGCAGTTGGTCGACGATGGCCTGGTAGATCTCGCGGAACTTATCAAAGATGATAAAGGGACTCAGTTCCAGGAGCTTGTCCCCCAGTGTATCCAGAAAGGCCTCGTATTCCGACTGCAAGGCCGGAGTCAAGGCCTGGATGTCGGCGTAGAGCTGATCGAAGGGCTCGTTCACCCGCGCCCCCAGCGCGGACGGGCTGAGGGCCGCCATGCCCTCTCGAATTGTGTCCACGGTGAGTTCATCGGAGAGAAACTCAGGCACGAGGTCGCCGAGCTTCGTGCCGACGCGGGCAAAGGCCGACGAGGCTGAAGATAGATCCAGGGCCTCACCAACGGATTCGACCTGGTCGCCCAAAGCCTCGAAAGCGTCCTGCAAGTCGCCGACGCGGGTCGCAGGGTTCAGGGATTCGACGAGAGTCTGCGCCTGCTGATATAGAGGCTGGAGGGTATCGGGCACGGCTTCGGCGTCGATGGTCTGAAAGGCGGTCAACAGGCCCTGGTAGCTCGACTCCAGGCCACCGGCCACGGCCTGGGGTAGGTGGGCTTCCAACGTGTCGCCCAGAGCGCCGAGTTGTTCCTGGAGGAGGCTGGGGACGACACCTGGATCGACTCGCTCCAGATTCGTCACCAACTGAGCCTGGAGTTCCTCAAAGGCATCCACCAGCAAGTCGGCCTGGAGGTCGTCGAGGAGTCCCAGCAGTTGTTCGTACGGATCCTGCAGGGGCTCAAAGAGGTCGCCCGGCTTGAGATCCTCGAAAAAGGTCTGGAAGATGGAGGCGGCCTGGTCGGGCGTCGTACCCGGCGACAGCAGGTTCAGGAGGGGCTGCACCTGGCCTGACAGGTCTCCCAATTCGTCGGGCAGGCTAGAAAGATCGAGGGCATCCATCAACTGGCCGTGCGCGCTGTCGAACATGGCGGTAGAGGTCTCGCTCAGTCCCTCCAGGTGCTCGCCGATGTCCAGCATCTGGATCATCTCATCCACAGCCTGGTACAATTCAATGAGCGGCTGCAACAAGTCTCCCGGGGTGAAGTCCTGCAGTTGGCCCAGCACCTCCTCGTAAGCTTGCTCCACGGGGGCAAACAGATCCTCCGGCGAGAACTCTCCCAAGGTCGCCAGCAGCTCCTGCCGCGCTGTTTCGACCGGACCGATCAGATCCCCACCGCTGAACTCCCCCAGCGCCTCGGACACCTCCTGGATGGCCTCGGCGATGGGTTCGAGCCACTCGCTGGGTTCAAGGCTGGTGATCCGCTCGGCCAATACTGCTAGCTTCTCCTCGACTGTCTCCATCGCCTCGCGAAGGGGGGCCTCCACCTGAGTGAATTCCTCGTTCAGGAACTGGATGACGTTCTCGTCGAAGTACTGGGCCGCCGACGGGTCGAAGCTGTCCTTGAAGTCCTGGCAGGCTTGTCGCAGCTCGTCGGCCATGGAGGAGGGCAGGATCGAAAGGTCAAATCCCTCGACGAGGTCTTTGATGGCGTTGATAGCCTCAATGACCGGCTCTGCCAAGGGATAGAAGGAGAGGTCCTCCAGGGCCGTCAAGACCGAGTTGATCTGCTCCAAGGTCACCTGGCTGCCGCTCTCCAGGTCCGAGAGCAGGCCTTCCACCGTCGCCAGCGCGGCGTCTATGGCGCCGGTCACGTCTGTGATGGGGATCGCTGTGATGGAATCAGAGATCTCTTGCAGGAGGGCGACACAGGACGTGATGGCCCCCTCTATGTCGATGGCATCAAGGGCTGTCTCTATTGCGCCCAATGCAGCTTCAACGGTGTCCACGATGGCCTGGGTGTCGAAGGCGTCGATGACGCTGCGGATGCTGTTGAGGATGTCGTTGAGCCCCTCTTCGATCTCCTGGATATCGAGGACTTGGACTTTTTCGCGCAGCTCGTCGAAGAAGTCAAAGACCGGGTTGTCAGTCAGGGCGGTGATGGCCGTGTCGAAGGCATCGATGATGGCATTGAGCAGATTGTGCACATAGCCGACCAACTGGGCCGGATCAGCGTTCTGCAGCAGATCGCTCAGTTGGGATATGCGTTGCAGGAGCTGGTCGGCCACTTGGTGCAGCGCGGATACATCTAGGCGGGGCAGGGATTCCAGGGCCGATTCCAACTGCGAGCCCCAGTCCTCTAGGTCTAGATCCTGCAGTCCCTGGCTCAGGACGGTTGGGACGTCGTCCAGGGCTTCGATCAGACCCGTCACTGATTGGTTGGACTGGTTGAGCAGGTCGATGAGCGTCTGGTAGGCGGCCTCCTGAGCCGGATCGAAAGTGCCCAAGTGAGCAGTGGCGGCCATCAAGCGATTCGACAGCTCAGTCTGCAGAGTGTCGATGGCGGGCCCGATCGTCTGTTGCAGATCGATGATGGCGTCGAGCCGCTGATTGGAGATGGCGGCCGCGCCGCTCAGTAGATTGCGCGGCACCCCCAGGAAATCCTCCGAGATCAAGCCCACCAGTTGATCAGCTTCGGTGGGTGGGCTGCTGGAGAGCTCGGCCAGCGTGTTGATGAAGTCCGTCGCCTCGGTCAAACGCTCGCTGGAAAGGACGCCGCCGATCTGCTCGGTGAGCTGTCCCAAAGCCCCGCCAGTGGCATCCTCCAACTGCTCGGTGGCTATCTCGGTGAAGGTACGGCCTGACCTCAGGTCGGACAACATCTCGCCGATCGGGCTCTCTTCGACCAAGGGCTGGATGGCGTTCAAGTCCCCCATCAAAGATCCGGTCAGGTCGTCGATGTTGTCAGGAATCAGGCTCTCTACGTCGTCGAGCAACGTCGAGATGGAGCCCGTCCAGGCGCTACCGTCGCTTGGCATAGCCTCGCCGACCGGGCTCAACGTCTGCAACAGCGGTTCAACAAAGGTTGCCGGCTCTTCGGTCAGGTCGGTCAGCGTCTGCCCCAGCTGTCCCTGGATCAGGCCCTGCGCCTGTTCGATGGAGCTGGTATCCGGAAGGCTCTGCAGTATCCCGTTCGACACGTAGGATTTCTCCTCTTTGTGCGAATCACTCCGTCGACCCGAGTAGATCACTCAGGGATGCGAGCACATCGTCCAGACCGTCCACAGACGTACTTAAGCCGTCGACAATACCCGTCAGCGGTGCCGTGGGATCGACCAGGTCGATATCTAACAATCCTTCGACCGCCGGGAGGTCGACCAGTCCGTCGGTCACGGCATCCAAGAATCCATCGGCCTCCGCCTCGATCTCTGCGTCGATGGGTGTCTCCGGGCCGGTCAATGCGGGCGCCGGCGGTGGGACGTACTCCATCAACACGATGTCGTAGCGGTAGGTGTTGGGCCGGCCCGCTACCTCCCTGACCACCAGGTCGTCAATTAGCACGTCGGACACGTCGGTGGCAGTGGTGATGTCGGCCGTGAACAGGACTGGCTCGCCAGCTTGGAACGTCTCTCGGAGCCCCTCCAGGTCGTCGAGGACCTCCTCCCCGTGGAAAACGCCGGTCAGCATGATCGCAGTCGCTCCCCGACCCAGGTCCTGCAGCACGGCTCCGGCCATACCGGGCACACGGTGCTCGACGATGGCCCGCTCTTCATCCGTATGTATCTCCTGCACGCCGGACAACTCAATGTCCGCCAGCATCACCGCCATAATCTCTCCACTCTAGATTCTGATCCCATAGCGTCGCGCCTCTTCGGCCAGTAGATCGCCCAGATCGCGGCTCAAGGCCCGGCGGTCAACGTCCTCTGCCTGGGATCTCGCGTCCGGAGCGTCCTGATCGCTCGGTTCGCCCAATGCCTGCACTTGCTCCTGTAGCGCCTCAACTTGCTCAATCAGACGGGTGAGGATTAGGTCTAGCTCTCCCTGGGATGAAAAGGGGCGCCGCGACGGCGCGAGCAGTAACCCCTCCCGACGCCAGGGCGTGGGACGCGCTCTCTTCGGTCCAGTCCATAGGCCGGCATCTAGCCACGGGCGCGCCGGCGCCGCCTTGATCGGGCGCTGAACCTCGCGTATCGTCATCTCCTGCCAAGCCGCCGAGGAGGTCGTCGTATCCCTCCCGGGGGCCTCAGATGACGGCCACCCTTGTGGCCCCACTGCCTGGGTTGAATGAGAGGCAAGGCTGGCGAGATTCAGGACGGTCCTGAGTTGCTGAGCGATGTTCGCCGCCATCACCTGTGAACGTTGGAACGTTTGAAGGTTTGAAGGTTTGGAGGTTGGAACTGGGGTCGACGGGCGGGACCGCGGGCGATCTCGCCCAAGCACGCGGGCGAATGGCAGCCGATCGCCGCTCACCATCAGCCGCTCCGTTGATGTGGAATGTGTCTCTGTCTCCAGCGCGTCCGCCCCTCCTGTCACGGTGCCATAAGCATCAAGTGTTGAGGGGGACGGCATTGCTCCGAAGGGCTCCAGAGCCCCTCCGACCCCTCTCCAGGCCGAGGCAACTTCCGCCCAGATAGTCTCCTTCAGCCTGACGGCGCTGATTCCACCGCCTACGGCCCGTCCCGGGCTTGGCGTAAGCGGCCCGGGGACGGGGGGCGGAACCGCCGAGGCGGCAGTGACTGCGTCAACCTGGGTGACTGCGTCGACCCGCTTGCTCGAAGAGGATCCGGTGGGGTCAGCCTCTCTTAAAGGTTGGAACGTTGGAACGTTTGAAGGTTTGAAGGTTGGGGCGGGCTTTGAGAAGTCCGGCTTCACCTCAGAATGACGGCGAGAGCGCGCGAAAGGGGCTTGAAGCTCCGTCTTGGGGCCGCTTCCGAGGCTTGATGTCGCCTGCGACGTCCTTGCTCCGAGAGCTGGCGGCGCCGTTGGGGGCTCTCCAGGATCCCTCTTGGCAGAGTCTGCTTCCTGATCGCGTTGGACGGGTTGACCGGGGCCGATGGTCGGCACGCCTGCCAGGGGGACTGCATGGCCCGTGAGCTGGGCACGGAGAGCCCGCCTCATGGTCAGCTCTCCGAGCGATCCTAACGTCGGCCACTCTTGTCCTCTTCCTAGCCCTTGCGCGACTTCCACTTCCTCCAAGGATCTCTCCTCTCGCAGTTCCGCGTCGTGTTGGGACTGCTTCGGGGGTGGGAAGAGAGCGGCGTCAGGGTCCGCATCGGTCACCGACGGGGGCTTGGGTGACCATGAGCTGCCGTCGCTTGCCGTACGGCCGGCGGATGCCGGGCGGAGGCCGCCTAGGCGCTTGCTTTTTCTATAGGTGGATCGATCACTTGCACCCAACAGAGACCTCGGCTCGACGGGCGACAATCTTTTTAAGGCTTCCAAGTTCCAGTGCACTATCTGGCCTATGGCTCTCAAGGTCTCGAAGAGGCCAGACGCGACCAAGGATGCCATACTGGGAGAGAGCAACCGGTAAGCCTGCAGGGGGCCCGCCAGCCAATGCTGCTTCAGCTGCTTTGCTTCCTGCGCTTCCCTGCCGTCGGGACGACGGCGCTCCAGCCGCTTTGCTTCCTGCGCTTCCCTGCCGTCGGGACGACGG
>CAYQZG010000135.1:0-11213 GCA_964421785.1 uncultured Anaerolineales bacterium | reverse complement strand
CGACGGCAAGGAAGCGACTAGCATGGTCTTGCAGACCTCGGAAGTCTCTTGGCGGGAAATGAGGTTGTAGTACTAAGGGAGCGTCCAGGAACTACGTCTTGCTTTCAGCAGCTGATCAACCAAGGCAGTTCTGCCCTGCCGTCGGGACGACTGCGCTCCCGCAAACTACGCGCTTCTTATTGGACGCGGCCTACGCCGAGGTGTAATGTCTGTATGATCGGAGATCAAAGAGCATGACGACTTCGAAGGGGGACGGAGCACCCAAAGTTGGCCTGGCCCTCAGTGGAGGGGGCGCGCGAGGTTTGGCCCACATTGGTGTGCTCAAGGTGCTGGAGCGAGAGGGCGTACCCATCGACTTGCTGGCCGGCACAAGTATGGGCGGTGTGGTGGCAGCGGCATACGCCGCTGGGTTAACGCCCGAGTTTATGGAAGAGGAGGCACTCCGAATGACTAACCCGCGTCGGCTGCTGTCCTTGGCCGATCCAACGCTGCCCCAACGCGGGTTATTTGAGGGACAGAGGGTGATTGACTATTTGACGCATCATCTGGGAGAATGCACCTTCGATAGCCTTCGCTTTCCTCTCAGTCTGATCGCCGTTAACCTGAGTAAGAGTGAAGCCGTGAGGTTGAACGAGGGCCGAGTGACCGACGCCTTAAGGGCAACTATCGCCCTTCCGGGGCTTTTCAAGCCAGTGGAGCGGGATGGACAGCTGCTTGTGGATGGAGGGCTGCTGGACAACCTTCCCGCCGACGTGGTCCGACAGATGGGAGCCGACATCGTCATCGCCGTGGATGTGATTGGTGACAGCAGCACCTTCTCGGCTATGATCAAGACGTTGCGTGAGCACCGCTATGTACCGGGGGGGCTGGCCAGCACCTTCGAGGTGATGTTGCAGTCGCTAGATGTTATGATGAAAGAGATCAATCAGCGCCGCTTGGTGGAGGCCGCGCCTGAGGTCATTATTCGGCCCGATATACCGCCGGACGTGAGTGTGCTCCTTGGCTTCACCCGGGCCAGCGAGACGATAGCCGCTGGTGAGAGGGCGGCCGCAGCCAACGCGGAAGTGTTACCACAACGCAAGCGTAGCGGCGACGTCTAGAGGGTGTTTTAGCCACGGTTTGGCTACGCACGCTGGCTTAGGGCTTGCTTGTGCAAGCTAGGCGCACGCTGGGCAATCCTTCGTGCGCTCTCACGTTTGGCCTTTTTGCGCACTTTCGTGTCTAATCTGAAATGGTAATAGGTCCCCAGCGTACGATCCGCCATCTAAAGCGCTATCGAGAGATTGCGCAGATTCTGATTCGCCATGGCCTCGGCGAGTTGGTCGACCTGCTGGAGCTACAGCCCTACCTGGCGTTTCCCCGCCGCTTAGTGCGTCAATGGCGTCAGCAGGCCCCCCCACTTGGCGCCCCCCAGCGACTCCGCTTGGCCTTTGAGGCGTTGGGGCCGACCTTCATCAAGCTGGGACAAGTCCTCAGCACGCGCCCCGACCTTATTCCCCCGGCCTACATCACTGAACTGAGTAAGCTGCAGGACACTGTCCCTCCAGAGCCTTGGGAGCCTATTCGACAACAGATCGAGTCGGAGCTCGGAGAGTCAGTCGAGAAACTGTTTGCTGACCTCAAAGAGGAGCCACTTGCCGCAGCGTCGCTAGCTCAGGTCCATCCGGCGACACTGCACGATGGCATGCCTGTAGTCGTTAAGGTACAGCGTCCGGGCATCGAGGAGATCATCAATGTCGACTTGGAGATCCTCCAAGACGTGGCTCAGCTACTGGAGGGTCGCATTCCGCTGGCCAGAATCTACGACCTGCCGGAGATAGCGAGGGATTTCGCTACCACACTGCGCATGGAGCTAGATTTCTATCGAGAAGCACACAACGCCGATCGATTCCGAGGCAACTTCGCCGGCGAGCCTTTCCTCTACGTGCCCGAGATTGTCTGGGATTTCACGACGCGCCGCATCCTGGTGATGGAGCGGATAGGCGGCGTCAAGATCGATAACGTCGAAGCCCTGGACAAGGCGGGCTTCGACCGTCAACAGATCGCCGACCACATGGCGCAGATGGTGCTTAAGGAAGTGCTCGAAGACGGCTTCTTTCACGCTGATCCGCATCCCGGCAATTTCATCATTCTGCCTCAAGCACAGCAACGACGCAGCGACGTCATAAGCGCAGCGGCATCCGCCGCAATCGAACGTAAGCGTAGCGACATCATCGGCGTCGTGGACTTCGGGATGGTCGGACAGTTGAGCTATCGCCTGCGTACCGACCTGACGCGTCTTTACATCGCCGCTGTTCAGATGGACGAACAGAGCATCATCGATCAGCTCATCCGCATGGGAGCAGCTGCCGAGACTGTCGACCGACTGGCCCTTCAGCACGACGTGGCGAGCTTATTGCGCAAATACCACGGATTGCCGCTGAAGGCGATCCGCGCTCAAGAGGTCATGCAGGACGTCACCCCTGTTGCCTTTCGTCATCACCTGAAGTTGCCTTCGGAACTGTGGCTGCTGGGGAAGACGTTGGCCATGTTGGAAGGTATTGGTCTCAAGCTAGATCCCAGCTTCGACATCATCGCATTCTCCAGACCCCACGTCCAGCGTTTCCTCATGCAGATGATTCTTCCAAGCAATCTGGGTCCAAGGCTGATCAAGGTAGGTAGCGATTGGAGTGATCTATTCAGCCTCTTGCCGCGTATTGGATCACAGCTTCTCATCCAGGCTGAGCGGGGGAAACTCGGCGTGACGCTTGAGCACAAAGGCCTGGATCAAGCGCTGAGCCGCCTGGATCGATCGGCGAATCGCATCTCGCTTAGTGTTCTCTTGGCTGCGCTCATCGTGGGTTTAGCTCTGCTTATCCCGGCTTTCAACTTGGCGGAGGAGATCGGCTTGGCGACGATCGTGGTCATCGCAGGCTTCGTTGGGGTCAGTTTACTGGGAATCTGGCTGGCTTTCTCCATTTGGCGTTCGGCGAGGTGATGCTCAGTGATAGAGGAACCTGAAGAGGTGCAACGCACTAACGGCAAGTGCGTCGCACCGAAGTTGCACTTCCGAGGCTGGTAGTTAGAGAGGAACCTGAAGATGGGTGAAGTTAGGATTCTAGTTGTTGGAGATCAGAGATCCGGTGCGCTGAATATCAAGCAACAGTTGGAGAGCTTGGGCTACCGAGTCCCCGCGATCGTCTTTTCGGGCGAGGCCGCAATTGAGAACGTGGAACAGAGTCGACCAGATTTGGTGCTGATGGATGTGGAGCTACAGGGCGAGAAGGATGGCTTGGCATCGGCTGAGGAGATCCGCAATCGGTTCGACATCCCGCTGGTCTATCTCGTGCCCCATGCGGACCACGAAGCGTTGCAGCGCGCGGGTGGAGCACGGGTGGGGCCACCTAGGCCGTTCGACTACATCCTGAAGCCGTTCCTACTTGGGGTAGGGCCTGCGTTCGCAGGCGAGGGGCAGGTTAGGGAGCTGCGCCTGGTGGTGGAAATGGCTCTGCACAGACACCGCCTAGAGCAGAAACTGCGCGAGAACGAGGAGACGTATCGCAATGTGGTTGAGCGGGCGAATGATGGCATCGTCATCATTCAGGATATGCAACTCAAGTACGTCAACCCGAGCTTGGCGGAGATCCTCGGCTACAGCGTGGATGAGCTGGTAGGAACCCGCTTTGCCGACTATGTGCATCCCCAGGATCGGGCGAACGTCGTTGATCGATACAAGCGGCGCATCCAGGGGGAGAAGGTCACACCGGTCTACGAGGTGAGACTTAGGCACAGGAACGGCAGTGATGTCCTGGCGGAGCTCAATGCTGGCCTCACGACGTACCAGGGAAGCCCGGCTGACATCGCAATCGTACGCAATATCACCGATCGCAAGCAGCTGGAGCAGGAGGTCAGGAAGCGCCAGAGATACCTGGAAGGGGTTCTAGCGTCCACGCCTGATGCTCTCGTCACCTTGGACACCGAGCACAAGGTCTTGGAGTGGAACCCGGGAGCCGAGAAGCTGTTTGGGTACTCATCCGAGGAAGCGATTGGACGCGATCTCGACATGCTGATTGCCAAGCCGGATCGTGAGATGTTCGAGCAAGCGACTCGTTTCACGCGGCAAGTCCTTGCCGGCGAGGCGGTACCTCGCACCGAGAGCACGCGGTATCGAAAGGACGGCGCCCCGGTGGACGTCATCTTGGGTGGGGCTCCGATCAAAATTGGGGATGAGTTCGTCGGCGTCGTGGCCGCCTATACGAACATCACCGAGCGCAAGCGAGCCGAGGAGGCACTGCGGAGGCAGCGTGTACAGCTAGGACAGCGTACGCGGCAAATGGAGGCCCTACAAGACGTGGGACTGGACATCGTAAGCGAGTTGAACTTGGACGAGTTGCTCCGCTCCATCGTTTCGCGCGCAATTGAATTGGTTGACGCAACTGCGGGCGGCTTCGATCTCTATCGGCCAGATCAAGAGGTCTTGGAGTTCTCTATTCAAATTGGCTACGATGTGCTTCCCGGCAAGACGAAGTTGTCCATTGGAGAGGGACTGGCAGGCAGGATCTGGGAGACTGGAGAGACGATCATAGTCGACGACTACGCGGCTTGGGATGGCAGATCCGCGGTATGGGCCGATCACGTGGGCCACTCCGCCGAGATAGGGGTGCCTGTGCAGTGGGGTGACGAGTTCCTGGGTGTGCTTGAGGTGATGGACGACGCGCCTCGGACATTCTCCCAGGACGATGCTCACCTCTTGGAGCTCTTCGCCACACAGGCGGCCATTGCCATCCGCAACGCCCGGATGTACGAGGAGGCTCAGGAGCGCGCTGCCCGGCTGGCAGCTGTCAACCAGGTCGCTCGGGCCGCCAGCACCTCTCTCCAACTGGACGATCTTTTGGAGGCTGTGTACCAAGAGGTGCAGGACGTGTTCAGAGCTGATGCCTTCTTCCTTGCTCTTTACGACAAAGAGGGGGGCTGCCTGGACTTCCGTTTATCGGTCGATCAGGGAGTGCGTGAACCACGTCGACGACAGCCTCTTAAGCCTGGCCTGACGACTTTCGTGGTCACCGAGGGAGAGCCGTTGCTCATTCGCGACTTCGAGCAGGAACGAGAGGGGCTGCCGCCAGCAGAGACCTGGGGCACGGATAAGGTCTCGCGCTCGTGGCTGGGCGTGCCGATGCGAGCTGCAGGTGAGGTGACGGGCGTTATTTCAGTGCAGGCCTATTCTCCCTTTGCTTACGGCGAGGAGGAGCAGCAATTGCTTTCCACCATCGCCGACCAGGTGGCCGTGGCGGTGGAACAAGCCCGCCTGTACGAAGAATCGCAGAGGCGTGCCTCCCAGGCTGCTCTGCTCTCTGAGGCAGGACGCCATATGAGCAGCGAGTTGGAGCCCGACGTCCTGCTGGACACTATCGTCTCCACGGTGCGGGATGCCTTTGACTATCACAACGTGATCCTCCTGCTGCTCGATGAGGGGGATGCTGCCGCGGAGCTTGCTGCGCTTACGACGATCCCCTTAGAGCATAGAAGTGGTGTACAGCACCAGACCAGGGAGAGGCGTCTACGGGTGCAGTCCATCGCCGGTGCCTACGTGGATATTGTGCCCCGTGACCTCTCATTGGCCATTGGGGAAGGTATGATAGGATATGCGGCGGCGAGTGGCGAGACGCAGTTGAGTAACGACGTGAGCACGGATCCCCACTACGTGCGCAAGGCGGCGGAGAAGACTAAGTCGGAGCTCGCAGTGCCGATCAAGAGCGGCAACAGGATGATCGGTGTGCTGGATCTCCAGGACGTTGAGCTCGGCGCTTTTGATCAGTTGGACGTGACGACTCTGGAGACGCTCAGCACTCAAATCGCCGCGGCCATTGAGAATGCACGTCTCTTCCAGGCCGAGCGCGAACGGTCCGCGCAGCTGGCTACTGTCTCAAAGGTGGCCGAGAGCATCACCTCCACCCTTGATCTGGATGAGGTACTGCACAGGACTGTGGAGATGATCACCGAGGCTTTCGGCTACTACTATGCCAGCATCATGCTGATGGATGAAGAAAGCAGCGAGTTGGTCTTCAGAGCAGGAGCAGGCGGGTTTGTCGGTAAGACACCTCTTGACTTTCGTCAGACACTCAAAGAGGGCATGATCGGGTGGGCAGCCTACGTGGGAGAGACCCTTCTCGCCAATGACGTGAGCCAAGAACCGCACTACATCCCTGCCTATCTGACCGAGACCAAGTCCGAGTTGGATGTTCCCCTCAAGTATCGTGACAAGGTCATCGGTGTGCTGGATCTTCAGAGCCAGGAATTTGACGCCTTCGACGAGCACGACGTCATGGCCATGGAAGCCCTTGCAGGCCACGTCGCTGCCGCCATCGAGAATGCCCGCCTCTTTGCGGTCGCCAGGCAGCGCGTGGCAGAGCTCCGGGCGGTCCGTCAAGCAAGTCTGCAGCTCACCTCCACCCTGGAGCTCGAGCCTGTGTTGGAGACAATTCTTGAGCACGCCCTCGACTTGGTATCGGCGGATGATGCCCACGTCTTTCTCTACGGTGAGCGCGCGGTGCGTCGCACGCGCGGAACGTGCAACGCACCGGGTGGAGAGCTGACGTTTGGTGCTGCTATGTGGGACGATGAGCGTCAAGATGAACCCCTTGACGCCATCCGGCCGCATGGTTTGACCTACACTGTGGCGCGCCGAGGAGAGCGCATTGTCGTCTCCAATACGATGAGCCATCCTCTTTTCGAGGATCGGAGGTGGGAGGGAGCCATTGTTGGTCTCCCCCTAACCATCGGTGATGAGGTGCAGGGAGTGATGAACGTGGCCTATCAGCATGCTCATACCTTCACCGATGAGGAGCTTTGGGTGCTCGATCTACTGGCGGATCAGGCAGCTATCGCCATTCGGAACGCCAGGCTGTACGACGAAACCCGGGATCGCGCCTTGGAGCAGGAGACGCTGCGAGAAGTAGCTTTGGCTCTGACGACGGCCCTGGAAAGAGACGAGGTTGTCGAAAGTGTCCTGGCTCAACTTCAGCGCGTGGTGCCCTACGACACCGCCTCGGTACTCCTTCTGAGAGGCGAACACGGCTTAGGGCCTGCGTTCGCAGGCGAGGCGCACGCTTTGGACATTGTGGGCGGTCGTGGGTTTCCCAACCTGTCCGAGATCGTGGGGATCTCCTTCCCACTGACCGACGAGCACCCGAATCGAGAGGTTATCCGGACTCGCAAACCCGTCATTCTTGAGGATGCACCAGAGGTCTATGCGGTTTTTAGGCGAGAACCCCATGCCTCGGTTGAGATTCGCTCCTGGCTGGGCGTGCCGATGCTTGTGGGGGATCGGGTGATCGGCATGATTGCTCTCGACAAGAGAGCGCCCGGTTTCTACAGAGATGAGCATGCCCGCCTGGCCCAGGCGTTCGCCGCACAAGCTGCCGTCGCCGTCGAAAACGCTCGGCTCTACGAGGCGGAGCAGGAACAGAGGGAGCTCTCCGAGCGACTCCGTGAGACGGCTCTTCTCCTCAACAGGAGTTTGGATCTCCAAGAAGTTCTGGAGATGATTCTGGAGCAGCTGGCCAGCGTCATCGACTATGACAGCGGAAGCGTCCAGATCCTGGAGGCTGATGCTACCGAGGTGATCGCCGCACGGAACTTGCCCGGGCGGGAGGTAGGCCATTCGTACTCGTTGGAGCAGTACCTGTATAATCGCCAACTTGTGGAAGAGGCGAAGCCCATCGTGATTGACGATACGCACGAGGAGAGCAAGGGGTGGCGCGAGGTTAAGGGGCTGGAGCACGTGCGGGCCAACATCGGTGTGCCACTCCAGGTGCGAGATCAGGTGATCGGAATTCTCACGGTAGACAGTCGTCACCCAGAGGCCTACACCGAGGATGATGCCCGTCTAGTCCAGGCGTTTGCCCAACAGGCAGCTGTGGCTATTGAGAACGCCCGATTATTTGAAAGAGAGAGAAGGCAAAGACGCGTATCTGAGGCCTTGGAGGAAGCTGCCGCTGCTGTGGGAAGCACCCTGGAGCTCGAGGAAGTTCTGGATCGCATCCTGGAGCAGGTTGCAAGAGTAGTCGAAGGTGATGCTTTCAACGTGATGTTGGTGGAGGATGATCGCGCCCAAATCTGCCGCTGGCGGGGATATGAGCAGTTCGGGGCCGAGGCATTCGTTGCCTCCACTGAGTTCTACGTCCCGGAGGTCCCCAATCTCCAGTGTATGTCACAAACCGGGCAACCCATAGTCATTGAGGACACGGCCGCCTATGAGGGGTGGGTGGACGTGCCGGTGCAGAGATGGCTGAAGTCCTACATGGGTGCTCCGATCAAGCTGGGCGGCGCCACGGTGGGTTACTTGAACGCGGACAGTGCTCAACCGAGGCAGTTTAGACCCGAAGACGCACGGAGGCTGGCGGCGTTCGCCGACCACGCGGCCACGGCTATCGAGAACGCCCGGCTCTACAATGAGGCCCAGAAGCGAGCGCTGGAGCAGCAGACGTTGCGAGAAACTGCCCTGGCGATGACGACGGCACTGGAACGAGATGAGGTGGTCGAACGTATCTTGGCCCAGCTGCAAGAGGTTGTCCCCTACGATACGGCATCGGTCCAACTACTTCGAGGTGATCGCCTGGAGCTGGTAGGCGGGAGGGCGTTTCCCAATCTGAAAGAGCTCTTGGGTATTGCGTTTGATTTGACGAAAGAGGACAATCCTAACCGCATAGTCGTCCGTACCCGCCAATCGGTTATCCTGGAGGATGCACAGTCCTTGTATGAAGCATTCCGACGCGAACCGCACGCGCAAGCAGAGATACGGTCCTGGCTCGGTGTGCCTATGCTGGTCGGCGATCGATTAATCGGCATGATCACCCTGGATAAGCAAGAGCCAGGATTCTACGATCAAGAACACGCCGGACTGGCCGAGGCGTTCGCAGCGCAAGCTGGCGTTGCCATTGAGAACGCTCAATTGCATCAGGAGACGGTGAGACAGCTGGCGGAGACAGAGGTCCTGCGCGAGACGATGCTGGCAGCAGCCTCTACGCTCGATTTTGACGAGGTGTTGGCTCGGACCATTGACGTTCTGGAGCGCGCCATGGGCATTGAGTACCTGGGCTTCATGCTTCCGGAAGAAAAGGAAGGGCTGAAGCCACTAGAGGGGGAGCAGCATACGGGTGACACGTTCATGGTCAGCCACCCGTGTATGCTGGGCTTCACGCCGATTGAGGGGGGGTATCGCTTCCCGGTTGATGAATGCTTAACCGGTCAGGTCTATCAGACGGGAGAGCCCAGGATCCTCTCTGACGTTCGCGAAGAGAGCCCTTACGCCGTCGTCGCCGAGGACGTCCGTTCCGAACTTGCCGTCCCCGTCAAGGCGGGTGGCGAGGTCGTGGCAGTGCTTAACCTGGAGAGCGTGCATACAGATGCATTTGACGAACGAGATCTCGCCTTCTACACCGCGATTGCGGGACAACTGGGTATCGCGATGGAGAACGCCCAGCTTTTCGAGGCGGAGCGAAAGCAACGACAGCTATCTGAGGCCCTGGAGAAAGCTGCCGTCGCGGTGAGCAGCACCTTGGAGCTTGAACAGGTGCTCGACCGTATCCTCCAGCAAGTGGAACAGGTCGTGCCCGGAGATAGCTTCAACATCATGCTGATCGAGGGCAGTGAAGCTCGTCTCGTCCGCTGGCGAGGATATGAGGAGTTGGGCGTGACAGAGGATCTGAGTGCCTACTCCTTTCCCATTTTAGACTACCCACACTTGATGGATATGTCGCGCAGTGGCGAGCCAGTCACGGTATCTGACACAGACCTGGATGACGGTTGGAATGCCCACGAGGGTTGGCGCTGGTTGAAGTCCTACGTGGCCGCGCCCATTCGGGTGGGCGATACGACGGTTGGCTTCCTCAACGTGGACAGTGCAGAGCCGGCTCGATTCAACTCTGATGATGCAGTACGATTGGAGGCATTCGCCAGCCACGCTGCGACCGCGATAGAGAACGCTCGACTGTATGAGAGACTCCGCGACCACGCTGAGACCCTGGAATTGCGGGTAGCGGAGCGTACGGCCCAGCTCCAGGCTCAGTATGGTCGACTGGAGGCCATACTCGATAGCACCGTCGATGGTATCGTGGTCACAGGACCTGGGGGGGAGCTCGTGTTGGCAAACCCTGTCGCTCGGGAGTGGCTCACCCAGACGCTCTCGCCCCAGGAGGCGGGCTCGCTGCGCGAGACGGTGCGGCGGATGGCCGGGCGTGCAGTTGAGGGGCCACCTGATGAGAATCCCGAGGAAGTGCTCGAACTGACGGGCTTGGATTTGCAGCTGAGGGCTGCGACCATTCAAGAGCCGGGAGTGAAAGAGGCTGCAGCGGTCGTGGCCATTCACGACATCAGCCACCTCAAAGCACTGGACCGCATGAAGTCTCGCTTTGTCTCCAACGTCTCCCATGAGCTTCGGACGCCGATCGCGACGATCAAGCTTTTCGCACACTTGATGCAGAAGCAGCCGGAGCGGTGGCGAGAGTACCTACAGCCTCTGGCGCAGGAGGCAGAGCATCAGGCGGATCTGGTGGAGGACATCTTGGAGATTTCCCGCGTGGATGCGGGCCGGTTAGAGATTAAGCCAGAACGGACAAACTTGGAGGAACTGATTGACATGGTGGTAGCCAACTCCGAGGCAAGGGCGCAAGAGAAGGGGTTGACGCTTGAGCTCGGTTCTTCAATAAGTTTAGGACACCGCTCTCCTCAATCAGCGCGGCTTGGTCCGGAGAGCTCACTTGCCCCCGTCTCTGTGGTGGATCCTCAGCGTATGACGCAGGTTCTGGATAATCTAGTCAACAACGCCATACGCTACACACCGGAGGGTGGCAAGATCACCGTATCGACCGGGAAGGCAGAGGCCGGAGGGCGTACGTGGGTCACCGTGACAGTAGCAGACACGGGTATGGGGATACCGGAGGATGAGCTGCCGCACGTCTTTGAGAGGTTCTTCCGTGGTGAGAGGCCTCGCGCGATGCAGATCTCCGGGACGGGTCTCGGCTTGGCCATTGTGAAGGAGATTGTAGAGCTGCACGGAGGCCGTGTGACAGTGGAAAGTGAGGTGGACGAGGGCAGTAGCTTCATCGTCTGGTTGCCGCTAGCGGCCTAACATGGTTGACTGCGTCAACGGTTGACTACGGGAAAGCGATTGGTCCAGGTGCAACGCACTAACGGCAAGTGCGTCGCACCGAGGCGATTGGTCCAGGTGCAACGCA
>CAYQZG010000134.1:0-11261 GCA_964421785.1 uncultured Anaerolineales bacterium | reverse complement strand
GCGCTCTACTACCTGAGCATGGCCAGCGTCTACGACGAGTGGATCGAGAAGATCACCACGCTTCGGGAGGAGATGCAGGAGTATGCGCAGGTAGCAGCCATCTTGGAGCGTGATGATGAGTCGGAGGAGGATCAGATCCTGGCCGAGCTGCAGGACATCCGCTACCGGATCAACACGTCCTCCAGCATCTTGACAGACAATAGGAGGACAGCTTTCTTCTTCGTCATTATCCCCGAGGAGATGGCCCTGGTCGACACGCAGAAGGCCGCGACGAAGTTCGCCGAGTTTGACGTGCCGCTGATCGGCTACATCGTGAACCGAGTGCTTCCGCCGGATCTGGCGGATGAGGACATTCCCGAGTACTTGGAGAACCGCCTTGAGATGCAGAGGGAGTACCTGGCAAAGATTGACAAACTCTTTGGCGATGAGGTTTTGACCAGAGTCCCGGAGTTCGAGCGAGACATCACTGGTCTGGACATGATCGCGCGGATGGCGGAGACAATGTTTGGAGGTGAGGAGCTATGATGGGATTAGGTGCCACTCCAAGCGTGCGTGATAATATCGAGAAGTCGGCGTTTGATTTCGTGAGGGAGCACCCCGGCCTGAAGTACAACTTCTTCGGCGGTAAGGGCGGGGTAGGGAAAACGGTCATGGCTGGGGCAGCCGCGCTCTGGTACGCGCGCCAGGGCAAGCGGACGCTTCTTGCCTCCACGAACCCGGTCCACTCGCTGACCGGGATGCTGAGCCAAGACGTCTTCGGAAAGCCCACGTTGGTCGAGGGCGAGTCTAACTTCTGGGCGTACGAGATCGATACCAAGGATACCATCGAGGAATCTAAGAAGGAGATCCGCGAGAAGATCGAGTGGTTCCTCAAGTACGCGGACATCAAGACCAAGGCCGAGGATTTCGTCGAGTCGGCGACCATGAACCCGGCTTTCGAGGAATCGGCCATGTTCGAGAATATGATCGATCTGATGTTCGAGGATGACTATGAGGTCTACGTGTTTGACACCGCACCGACGGCCAACGCGCGGCGTCTCCTTGGCATGTCCGACGTCTATTCCATGTGGGTCAACAAGATGGTGCAGAGCCGAGAAGAGGCACAAAGCCTGAAGGAGATCCTCTCCTACAGCCAGAAGAAAGAGAAGGACCCCCTGATGGAGTACTTGCTGACCTTCCGGGATCGGATGGGTCACGCCAAGGAACTGCTGACGGATGATGAGAAGACTGCCTTCTTCTTCATCACGCTGCCGGAGGCGCTGCCCATCGCTGTGATCCGGCGCTTCCTCAATTGGTTCGAGGAGTTCGGTATCCCGGTAGGCGGCGTAGTGGTCAATATGCGGATCGATCCGGCCGACCTGGGGGACAATCCGCCGGATTTCGTGCGTAATCGTATGGAGATGCAGCGAGAGTATATGGAGGAGATCTGGGATCGCTTCGATAACGTACGGGCGATCGTCCCCTTGTTCGAGACCCAGGTGCAGGGCGTCGATATGCTGGAGAGAGCGGCCAACAACTTGTTCGCCGAGTAGATCCTGGTAGAATCAGAGCGTTGGGACGAGAACCCTGGTGCAGGAACTCAGGGCTCTGTTCTGTCGAGACTCGTCTAGTCGCTCTGACCGGGCCAACGGCTCAACTTGAGCCGATCGGTTCGAGCTGCGTGGCGGGCCTGTGCTGAAGAGGTAGGGCCAGATGGCCCGGTGCAGACCCGCCAGAAGCATGAGGTCTAAGGTTGGGTCTCCTGGAAGAAGCTCGCGAACCCGTCCCCTGGTCAGCGGGCGGCCCTCCCCTAACCCTCCCAGGGGAGGGGAGTCCGGGTCGACGGGCGATGGGTCGACGCAGTCACCTTAGCCCAGGCACCTGAGCACTTTCTTTCAGTAGGGCCAAGGTTGCGCTATCAGCTATCGAGGTGTAAACAGGATGCAGATGAATTCTCCGCTTATTGTACCACTGGTTGGCTTGGTTTATCTTCTAGGGTTTGGCGCTCTGTCGTTCGTCCGTCGACAGGGGCTCTCTGCTCGCTTCGCGATTGAGGGGTTGATTATCACGGCGATAGGTACCGGGCTACGGTACGCCGGTGTCACCCTTCACCCGCTCTTGTTCCTCGCCGTGCTCTATTCGATCACGATGCGGGTGCGGTTGCTGATCGATATTGGGAACTGGTTCAGCGCCCGGGGCCAATGTGCGAGAGCTCTGGCTCTCTACCGTCTAGCGCTTCGTGTAGGTCCCGATTTGAGCAGCCGGCAGATTGTGACGATCAATCGGGGTGTGGCCCAGCTACGGAATGGAGATCCAGAGAGCGCCTATCTCACGCTAAGAGAGGCCCTTTCTGACGAGGATGGGCAGATTGGGGCACAGCATCTGGCCGCCAGCTACTACAACCTGGGCCTGGCGTGTCGCCGCTCGGGGCGCGAGGCGGAGGCGGTTCGCCGCTTCAATGAGGCGGTGGATGCGTGGCCCAATTCGGTCTACGGGCAAGCGGCCACGAAGGAGCTCAACAGAAATACGGTGGAGAAGGACTGAATTCCTGCGATTGGAGAGGCCGCTTCTGACCCTTGATCGGTCCTGTTCGACTGTTGATCGCCGTGCTAGATGAAGAGCTCTCTGAAGCCTGTTCCGCTCAGAGAGTTTCTGTTTCTTGGTTGTTGACTCCTAGGGTCGTATGATGACGGCGGTCCCCACCTCCGCCCAGTGGTAGAGCGTGCGGGCATCCTCTGTACTTAGAATCACGCATCCGTAGGAGACCGGGGTGCCAAGATGACCTTCCCACAGCCGCTGGCCGTTGGGCAAAATGGGGAGCGCGTGAATGCCGTTCTCCAGCGAGCCGGCCCAGTAGATACCGAGCCAGTAGGGCATCTGCAGGTTCCAGGTGGACGCGTAGGCGTTCGGGTACTTGTCCAGGACCTGATACGTACCCGGGGCCGTGGCTGCGCCGGGCATCCCGGTCGACACGACGAAAGAGTGAACCTGCACGTTGCCCTGAAAGGTGGCCATTCGCTGGTTTGAGAGATCGATAAGGATGCGTTTGTCACCCGAGGACCGGTTCGTAGCTGAGGGTGATGCCAGGCTGCTTGTCTTGGGGATGACGAGTGTCTGGCCTGGAAGAATGAGGGCTGCATTGCTGATGCTGTTGACTTGAATCAGCGTCCAGAGCGAGACACCGTGGCGATGGGCGATGGACGCGAGGGTCTCTCCTCTCCTCACCTTGTGCGTTGTGGAGGCGTGCTGGGGTTGGTAGGCCATCGACGAGGTGACCGCGCTTCCGGGGATCGTCAGCCGTTGTCCGGCCACGATTTGGTCTGGGTTGTAGAGTCCATTGAGCTCGACTAGAGCCTTGACGCTGACGCCATACCTCAGGGCGATGCGATAGAGGTTCTGTCCGGCCTGAACGGTGTGGGTGGCTCCCGATTCTGCAGGTGCGGTTGGCGCATAGGCTGTAGGTATGATCAGGCGCTCCCCGGCATAGATGTCTGTGGGATTCGCCAGCCCGTTGGCCTGACAAATGGCGTCGACGGTGGTGCCGTATTTCCGGGCGAGACTAAACAGGGTGTCGCCCCAGGCTACAGTATGGGCGACGTTGCCATGGTTACTCGACTGGGCCAGCGTGGACGGGGCGGCCAACAATGTGCCGATCAGGATCGCCGCCAGCAGGGCGTAATCCACCTTTCTCATCGAGATCCTCCTCGTTATCGCGAGCCTGACAGGGGAGCTGGAGTTTTGATTGGGTTTCGAGATAGCGGGTCTGTTTGTGACGGAGATTCTAGTTGTAATTGCGAAGAATGTCAATCATGATTTGCCTCTTTGACTTTTGAGTGCGAGTGTGATAATATAGTGCCGTTCTTATTGTAGGGCATTTCCCTTGCCTGCGGTCCGGTTGCGCGTTTTCATTTTTTTCTTTATTATCCTTCCGCTTTAACGCACGGGGTGAGGATCTCCACCCGAGTGAAAACCTGCACCCAGGCATACATCTGCACCCAGGCTTGGTGGCCGTGTAAGGCTGCTCCGGGATGCCCCTGACAGGTGAGCGCCAGCGAAACCTCACCTGTCTTCCTGTTAGGTTATTCTGAGTTATACCAGGGGGTAGTAGCATGAGTGCGGATTTCATCTCTCGCATCATCGGCATGTTGGTGCTGGCTGTCGCGGGAATTTTTCTCGGTATTTATCTGGCGACGCAGTTCAATGGAGAACCTTACCAATATGCGGCCATCTTCTTTCTAATTGGTGCTCTGGCAGGGCTTGTGCTGACGCCATATCTGTCCGTACGACCGTTCTTTGCCCTTCGGAAGCGCATTCGGCAGGCACCTGCTCAGCAGCTCCTGGCGGGTATCTTGGGCCTCGTGGTGGGGCTGATCATAGCTGCGTTGCTCGTGTTTCCTCTCTCTCTTCTGCCGTCACCTTTCAAACAGATCCTTCCCTTCGTCGTCGCCGTTTTATTTGGCTACTTTGGTGTTATGGTCATGATCACACGCCAGCACGATATCTTCAGTCTGGTACGAGGCCAGTTGCCAGATCGAGATGGAGGCCGAGAAGAGACGATGGCGAGCGTCAGGCCGGTCCTTCTTGATACCAGCGTCATTATTGATGGGCGGATTGCGGACATCAGCCGCACTGGTTTCATTGATGGAGAGATGTTGGTGCCACGCTTTGTGCTCAATGAGCTTCAGCACATCGCCGATTCCTCGGATGCCCTACGTCGCAGGCGGGGGCGGCGTGGGCTTGAGATGCTTCGTCGTCTTCAGAATGACTCGGTGACGCCGGTGCGGATTGTGGATATGGACATTGATGGTGTGCGCGAGGTGGACGATAAGCTGGTGCTCTTAGCGAAGCGGATGACGTGTCCCATCGTGACCAACGACTACAACCTCAACCGCGTGGCGCAGTTGCAGGGTGTGCGAGTCCTGAACATCAATGAGCTGGCCAACGCCGTCAAGGCCATGTTTCTACCCGGAGAGTCGCTCGACATTGAGATCATCCAGGAGGGGAAGGAAGTTGGTCAGGGTGTGGGATACCTGGACGATGGAACGATGGTCGTCGTGGAGGACGGCAAGTCGCACATTGGCCAGCGAGTTGAGGTGGTCGTCACCAAGGTGCTTCAGACAGCGGCCGGTCGTATGCTTTTTGCACGGATGGAGCCATAGGCGTGCGGCTTACGGCCTGCTTGTGCAAGCTAGTCGCACGCGACTTGCCCGTTGTCTGTTCACACTGATATCCTGAGGAGAGCTTCATGGCATTGAGAATCTTTAACTACCTGACACGTGAGAAGGGATTATTTGAACCGCTGCGAGAAGGGCACGTGGGGATGTATGCCTGCGGTCCTACCGTATACGACCACGCTCATCTTGGGCACGCCAAGACGTACGTGGCCCTAGATGTCATCGTCCGCTACCTGCGGCACTTGGGTTACGCGGTCCGCTATGTTCAGAACATCACGGATGTCGGCCATCTCCTGGACAGCGGTGAGGATCGGATCATCAGGAAAGCGCGTTTGGAACGAGTCGAGCCGATGGAGGTGGCAGAGACCTACATGCGTTCCTATTTCGAGGATATGGACGCTCTTGGCGTCACACGTCCGGATATCTCACCACGAGCAAGCGGGCACATTCCGGAACAGATACAGATTATCGAGACGCTTCTGGAGAAGGGGTACGCCTACGAGACAGAAGGGGGGGATGTCTACTTCTCGGTCGAGGCATTCGACGACTACGGTAAGCTCTCCGGGCGGAAGATCGAAGATCTTGAGGCCGGGGCGCGGGTGGAGGTGCGAGAGGAGAAGCGGCATCCGGCCGACTTCGCGCTATGGAAGCACGCGGAGCCCGAGCATATTCTCCGCTGGCCGTCACCGTGGGGGCAGGGCTATCCTGGCTGGCACGTTGAATGCGCGGCGATGGCGACGCGGTATCTGGGGAGTACGTTCGATATACACGGCGGGGGTATAGACAATGTCTTTCCCCACAACGAGTGTGAGATCGCGCAGTCGGAGGCGGCCACAGGGAAGCCCTTCGCTCGATACTGGGTGCTGGCCGGTTCGTTGACCGTCGACGACGTCAAGATGAGCAAGAGTCTGGGCAATTTCATCACCATCAAGGAGGCGCTTGAGCTTTACAGCCCAGAGGCGATCAGGTTCTTCATCTTGTCGAGTCACTATCGCAAGCCGGTCGACTTCAGCCGCGAGGCGATATTGTCAGCAGAGCGAGGCGTTGAGCGGCTTCACAATACCGTGCGGACGCTGCGGCAGCGGAGGGAGCAAGCTCAGCCGGCCGGAACCGCCGAGCTTTCCGAAGTGGGTACTTTGATGCCCTATTCGGAGCAGTTTCTGGAGGCGATGAATGATGATTTCAACACGCCACAGGCTATCGCAGCCTTGTTCGATCTGAACAGGAAAGTGAACGAGCTGTTGAACTCGGGCAAGACCCTGAGCCAGGGTACGTTGGCCGCTATAGACGACATCTACAGCGAGCTTGGGGGGGAGATACTTGGAATCATACCGGACGATGTGGCGGTCTTCGCCGCCGGGGCAAAAGGGGCCAGCGAAGAGCTGATCGAAGGGTTGATGGATATCATTCTCGACATCCGCGAGCGTTATCGGGAGGCCGAGGCGTGGGGGCATGCTGACGCGCTGCGGGATCGATTGGTAGATGTCGGGATTGTCGTTGACGACCGACCTGAGGGTCCGGTCTGGCGATTGGAATAGGTTTGTTATGAGAGAGACGCTTTACGGCCGCAACGCGGTCCACGAGACGTTGAGAGCCGCTCGTCGTGAGTTCTACAAGCTCTCGCTGGCGCAAGGCATACGAGAGACTGACGTCGTCGACCAGATTCTGTATCTCGCTGGGGAGGCCGGGGTTCCGATTGAGCGAGTGGACCGTCGCACGCTGGAGCGCTTCGGCAACTTCAATCATCAGGGTGTGGTGCTGGAGGCGAGCGAGTACCCGTACAGCTTGCTTGATGAGTTGTTCGAGTTCGCCGGGGCGAGTGGAGAGCCACCGCTCTTCCTGTTGCTCGATCTTCTCAAGGACCCTCATAACGTGGGCAGCTTACTGCGTACGGCCGAGGCGATCGGGGTCCACGGCATCGTCATACAGCGGCGCCGTGCTGTCGACATCACGCCTGCGGTGGTTCACACCTCCGTGGGTGCCGTCGAGCATCTCAGGGTGGCGCAGGTTACGAATTTGGTGCGTGCCATGGAGTGGCTCAAGGATCAGCGCGTCTGGATCGCCGGGATGGAAGCGGTGCACGGGGATAAACGCCTGCACGATGTCCAGGCGTACTATCAGGCTGATCTGTCGGGGGCCCTTGGCTTCGTGGTGGGCAGCGAGGGGAAGGGGATGCGTCGGCTGGTGCGCGAGCGGTGTGATTTCCTGATTCAGCTTCCCATGCGAGGCTTGGTAACGTCGCTCAACGCCTCGGTGGCAGGCTCGGTGGTGCTCTATGAGGTGTTGCGGCAGCGCCAGTCCGGGTATGGCTCGGATCGAGCTAGGCATCTCGGGGATGAGCTTCATCCCTAGGATACGCTGGGGGAGGATCTGTTGATCGGCGGTACAAGGTGACGGGCACGATTCTGGGCCAGTTGAGGAGGCGCTGGCCCGTTCTGTTTCTTGGCCTGCTCATCAGCGTGGGCCTGCTCTGGTTCACATTCCGGGATCTCCAGATGGACGAGATCCTGGAGGCGCTGCGGGGAGCCAACTATTGGTGGCTCGTCCCCGGCGTGGCGGTCTATTTCGTCTCGGTCTGGTTTCGGAGCTGGCGCTGGAGGTTCCTTCTGCGGGGTAGCGAGCGCGGGGATGGCTCGGATCGAGCTGGGCATCCCTTTGCCGCCCACCGTCTCTTCCCGGTCGTCGTCATCGGCTACATGGGGAACAATCTGCTCCCGTTTCGCCTGGGCGAGGTGCTCCGGGCCTACGTCCTCTGGCGCCGGGAGACGATCAACATCGGCACGTCCCTCACCACGGCGGTGTTGGAACGGTTGTTCGATGGGCTGACGATGGTGCTCTTCGTCCTCTTCGGTCTACTCTTTGTCCCCATGTCGACGTTTTTCAGCCGTCTGGTGACCATTGCCAGCGCGGTCTTCTTCGGAGCCTTAGTGGTGTTTCTCTTTCTGGCCGCCCGCCCGCAACTGCTCCATCGGATCGCTCATACCTTGATCGAGACCCTTATGCCGGAGCGGTTCCGCAAGCCATTGCTCGATCTGGTGGAAGGTGTGATCGCCGGTCTGGAGAGCCTGCGGAGCGGGCAAGATGTACTGGTGGTCTTCGGCGTCACGCTCTGGGTGTGGGTCTTGGAGACGTTGAAGTACTGGCTCGTCAGCTTCGCCTTTGATCTGCAGTTGCCCTACTTCGGGATCGTGCTGATGGGTGGGGTGGTGAATCTACTGACGGCGCTCCCCTCGCTGCCCGGCTACATCGGGACGTTTGAAGGGGGTGGGATCCAGGTTCTGGAGATCATCGGTGTGCCGTCCGGTCCGGCGGCGAGCTATGTTCTGGTGCTCCACGCGATCTTGCTCGTGCCGGTGACGCTCTTGGGGTTGATCTTTATGGCCCAGGAAGGGGTACGCTGGGCCGAGGTCTGGGAGGAAGAGCGGTAGGAGGCATGAGGCAATCTGGACGAGAGCGAGGGGATAGACGTCACCCCTTGGAGGCCCGGGCTAGGTTGTAGGGGGAACATATGGGTCGGCTTTCTATGGTGGGTAGATTGGCGAGCGATTAAGCAAGGGCGATTGATCTATGGACATTGGCGTTATCGGTGCCGGTATCACGGGCTTGACGGCCGCTTACGATTTGACGCAGCGTGGACATGACGTGACCGTCTATGAGGCCCGCTCCTATGCGGGTGGCCTGGCGGCCGGGTTCCGCGACCGGGCGTGGGATTGGCACCTGGAGCATTTCTACCATCACTGGTTTGCCTCCGATGATCAGCTGATCGGGCTGATCGACGAGCTGGGCGCCCGCGACAGGCTCTTCTTTCGGCGTCCGACCACCACCCTCTACCACCAGGGCGAGCTCTATCCCCTCGATAGCCCCGTGCCCTGGCTTGGCTTCATACCTTTCCCGCCCCTGGACCGCGCCGTCCGGGTGCTTCAGTTCTCTCCGTTGTCGTTGATAGAGCGACTGCGGGCCGGCCTGGTGGGGGCCTACCTGACCGTGGTGCGGGACTGGCGACCTCTGGAGCGCGTGACGGCCCACGACTGGATGCGCAGAACGGTGGGCGAGCGGGCCTACAACGTGCTCTGGCGCCCCCTGCTGATCAGCAAGTTCGGCGAGGAGCACTACCGGGACGTCAACATGGCCTGGATGTGGGCCCGGCTGTACAAGCGCACGGCCAGCCTGGGGTACTTCGAGGGCGGCTTCCAGGCCTTTGTCGATCTCCTGGTCGAGCGGATTGAGGCCCAGGGGGGAAGCGTCCGCCTCGATGCGGAGGTGCGCGGTGTGCGTCGCATCGATAGGCCGGGCGAAGAGGGCATTCATCTGGCGCTGGAGAGCGAAGATGCGAGGCACGAGGCGGTGATCGCCACAGTCTCGCCGCAGGCGATGCTGGAGCTGGCCCCGGACCTTGGCGGCCCATACGCCGCGAAGCTAAGACGCCTGGAGTCGATGGGGGCCGTGGCGCTGATCCTGGCCCTCGATCGCAGTCTCACCGATGGGCACTACTGGGTCAACCTGCCCAAGGGGGCAAGAGGCAGGAAGCAAGAGGCTGGGATTCCCTTCATGGGGCTGGTGGAGCACACCAACTACGTCTCCTCGGAATACTATGGGGGCGACCATCTAGTCTACTGCGGCGACTATCTGCCTCCCAACCATCCCTACCTCAGTTACGATAAGGAGAGGCTGCTGGATATCTACCTGCCCGGGCTGAGGGCGATCAACCCTGCCTTCCGTGAGGACTGGGTGCGGAAGACGTGGATGTTCGCCGAGAGATACGCGCAGCCCGTGCCGAAGGTCGACCATTCCCGCAACATCCCCCCGTTGAAGACGCCTGTTCCAGGCCTGTGGATGGCGACGATGAGCCAGGTCTATCCCTGGGACCGGGGCAGCAACTACGCCGTCGAGATCGGACGTCGGGTAGCGCGGCAGGCCGAGGGCGAGGCGGATGCCGGGCGGAGGCCGCCTAGTCGCTTGCTTTTCCTGAGGCGGATGCCACGGCAAGCGCGTGGGGATAAACGTCATCCCTAGACAAGAACCGGTGCGGCCCAGCGTGCCGCCACCAGAACGGTCGATCTATGAGGAAGCGGCCCGGGGACAGGCTTGGCCGCGGAAGCTGCCTCCGGCACCTGATGTAGACCTCACGCCGCGGCAGGCAGGGAGGAAGCGGGACGACGTCTGGTCATCTCCGTTCGTCCTGGCCATCTTGATCATACTCCTCTCCTGCGGCTGTCTCGCCGTGACCGGCGTCTGGCTGTCGCAGGCGGCGGGGCCTCGCACCAACGTCCTGATTCTGGGCATCGACCGCCGGCCCGAACAGGGATACATCGTCCGCTCTGACGTGCTTATGCTAGTTACGGTGGACCCCCAAGGTCCTCACCACCTGGGGCTGCTCTCTATCCCCCGGGATCTGTACGTGGAGATTCCCGGATATGGCGAGAGCCGCATCAACACCGCTCATTTCTGGGGAGAGCACGAGAGGACGGGAGGCGGCCCCGATCTGGCGATGGAGACCGTGGATGTCAGCTTCGGCGTGCCCGTCCAGAATTACGTGCGCGTCGATTTCGACGCGTTCCGCGCGGTCATCGACGCTGTGGGAGGCATCGACGTGGTGGTCGAGGAGAGGATCGCGGACGACGCCTATCCCACTGAGGACTATGGCACTATGCGTATTGAGATTCCCGCCGGGCCGCAGCATATGGACGGCGAGCGGGCACTGCAGTATGTCCGTTCCCGCCACGGCGCATCTGATTTTGAGCGGGCGGCGCGTCAGCAGAAGGTGATGATGGCGCTGGCGCGACGGGCCTCATCTCCCACCAATTGGCCCCGCCTCCCGGCGGTCTTCCGGGCCGTTGTGGAGCATATGGATACGAACCTAGGTCCGGTGGGGATGACTCAGCTGGCGGTGACGGCGCTCTGGGTGGGCCCGGACGGCATCGAGCACCAGGTGATCGATAGCGACATGACGCGACCGTGGACCACGCCCACGGGCGGCGCGGTGCTCCTGCCGCGCTGGGAGGTGATCGATCCGCTGGTGGAGCGGATGTTCACGCCTTAGTGCGCTTTCACACAACAGACCTTGACATTTTGCCTGCTCCCAGCCCCCGAGACGGGGGCTCAGAGCTA
>CAYQZG010000133.1:3315-11326 GCA_964421785.1 uncultured Anaerolineales bacterium | reverse complement strand
GCGCTGTGCCACGCCATGCGGATGAAGAGCCCGCCGTAGTGACCGTAATCGGCCGGCCACCAGTCCTGCGAGTCGGTCATCAGCGCATAGAGGTCTTCCTTGAGGGCCGCCAGGTCGAGTTGCTTGAATGCCTCGGCGTAGTTGAACGCCTCGCCCATCGGATTGCTCTTGGCAGAGTGCTGATGCAGGATCCTGAGGTTCAACTGATTCGGCCACCAGTCCCGGATCGACGTGCCACCGCCGGCTGCGTGTTCGCCTGTCCCGCCCATTGCTGGGCCTTTGCCACCTTCGTTCATCTCCATTTTCCTTTCCTTTTCCTTTCAGGTTATGTTTCGAATCCTTTGCCAACCACGTTCCCTAGCCACCATATCCTTTGGGGCATCTCTAACTGGGGGGCTGCATGTCGGGCCTCAACGACTTCAGCTGCAATAGATGCCATGTGACCCCAAGAGCAACCACGCCAAGTAGCGCGCGCATCCACCAAGATCCCACAGCAAGCAACGCTGTAGCGCCTATCACACCCCACAGAAGCACCAACGTGACGACTCTGACACGCGGACGCACCGCTCGGTACTCGACATAGTTGCGAACATAGTCCCCGAACCAATCATGATGGAGGAGCCAATCATACAATCTTTGCGAACCTCGCATCCAGCATCCTGCCGCCAGGAGCAGAAACGGTGTGGTTGGCAACAAGGGGACAAAGACGCCCAGCAGCGCCACACCGAAAGCCACAGTGCCCGCCGCAACTAAGAACCACCTCCGAATACGTCCTCTAGTCATCCCCATGTCCCGTGTTCGCCCCATCTCGGCCTTGTCGCTCCTGCTGGCAGTCGGGGCAGACGCCGTAGAAATCGAGCCGGTGGCTGACGCTCTGATAGCCCGACTGCCGGGCTACCTGCTGGGCCATCTGCTGTACCAGGTCCTCGGCTATGTCCACCTCGGGGTCGATGATCTTCCGGCAGCGGACACAGATGAGGTGGGGGTGGGGGTAGGGTCTGCTACCGTCGTAGCGGTTGTCGTCGTCGCTGAAGCCCAGTTCCAACACCTCTTCCAGCTGCTTGAGCAGGTTGAGCGTCTTGTAGATGGTCGCCCGGCTGGTGGTTGGGAATTGGGCCTGGAGCTGGTCGTACAGGTCAGAGGCGCTGGGGTGCCCGTCGCTTGCAGCCAGGAGGTGCAACAAGGCGATGCGCTGCGGCGTCAACCGGTACCCCTCCTCCTGGAGCCGACCTGCTAATGCCTCGAACCTGGCCTGTGGATCGATCATAGTGTAGCTGCCTTCTCTTCCTGGATTGGGTAGAATGAGTCTCTATAGAAAGTCTATCACGATTACAAGATTCTGTCAAGGATGAAGGCCCAAAAAGGATGTAAGCGAGAATCAGCGGAAGGCTGGCGATGACGGCTCCGAAAATCCCCATCAGAGTTCCGAGGGCCCTGTTCCCTTCAAACCATGCTACCCGTTTTGCCAGCTCCGGAGAAATGGTCTGCATAAGAAACACAAGACCTATGCTGCTGACGCTCAGAATCAGGAGTGCCATTCGATCATCAATGAAACGGATCCACAGGAACCCTTCACGTCCAATACGCCAAAGCCCCAGGGGCGTCATGGCGTCTCTGGTGAAAACGAAAACTGCAACAAAGAGAAACAGGTGAAGAAGGGGATGGGCTCTGCGCAGGAACAGGAAGAGAACGACCGCAAGAACAAGGCCCGGTATGAGCGTCAGCAGGTATTCCAAATAATCACGGGGACATCTCCCTTGAGACTAAGCGTCAAAGCAAGTGTAACCATACAAGGATCGTGCCAATTAGCGACCTGCGTCGTAGGGCTAGCCAGGTGCTGGAGATCCTCCAGGCAGAGGGGGAAGAAGTCTACGTGACTCAACTACGGGCGCCCGGTGGCCGTTATGGTCGATTACGAGCGCTACGAAGATCTGCTCGCGCGCGTGGAGGCGCTGAGCGAACGCCTTCTTCGCCGAGAGACTACTGCCGACCACATCGAAGACCACACGGCACACCTCGCAGGACTGCACCGCGAGATCTGGGACACCGTTGATGCGGAGGAAGAGGATGGGGCTAGCGCAACCCGGCGGCTTGCAGGATGTCGGGGACGAGGTGGTCCCAGCCGAGAGCCATGATGTGGGCGCCGCTGCACATGGCGTGCATGTCCCGGATTAACTCCCCGGAGATCTCGGCGGTGACCTTCTGGCGGTCCTCCTTCGGCGTGTCGGATAGCTTCTGGACGAGCGCGTCGGGCACGACAACGCCGGGGACGCTTCGGTTCAGGTACTTCGCCATGCCGGCGCTCTTGAGGACGACGATGCCGACGAGGATGGGGATCGTGATGTTCCGCCGCTCAACCTCGTTCATAAAGGACTCGAACGCCTTCGGATCGTAAACGGCCTGCGTCTGGCAGAACTGCGCGCCGGCCTCCGCCTTCTTCTCGAGCTTGATGATCTGCGGCTCCACTTCCTCGGCGCAGGGCGTGACACAGCAGCCCTTGAAGAATGCCGGAGTGCCGTCCAGCGCGTTGGGTTTGCCCTTCATGTCGAGCCCGAGATCGGTCCCAGCCTCGAGCCTTCCCATGGCCATGAGCAGACCCACCGAGTCCAGGTCGTAGACCGGGGCGGACTCCGGATGGTCGCCCATCGTCACGTGATCGCCGGTGAGGCACAGCACGTTCCGGATGCCGAGGGCATGGGCGCCCAAGAGATCGCTCAGAAGCGCAATGCGGTTCCGGTCGCGGGTGACCATCTGGTAGACGGGCTCGATTCCCCGATCGAGCAGCATCTTGGACACGGGCAGCGAGCCCATGCGCATGACGGCTGTCGGGTTGTCCGTGACGTTCACAGCGGTAACGATATCCGCATTGAGGTACTGCTCGGCCTCGTGAAGGACCGGCGCCACGTTGGTACCCTTCGGGGGACCGACTTCGCCGGTCACGACAAATCCGCCCGCGTCCAGATCGGCTTGCAGCTTGCTCACGGCTTCAGCCATCGGAGGGCTCCTCGTTCTCGGTCATCTCCGCGAGAACCATGCGACGGACACCCTGACCGCGGTCCTTCCGGTTGTCGCGCGGCTTGCGCAGCTTGCGATAGTTATCCAGTTTGCCGAGTTTCTTCAGCCGTTCGTAGATCAGCAGCCAGCCGCATGCCATGTCCGGGTCCACCTCGCATTTCCCTTCGTTCGTGCCGCCGCACGTCCCGTTGATCAGTCCCTTGGTGCACTTCGTCACGGGACAGATGCCGCCGGTCCAGGCGAGCACACAGTCGCCGCACCCGCGGCAGTACTCCTCCCACACGCCCGGTGCGACATTGCTGGCCAGAAATGTCGTGTTCATACCCGGCAGGACGAGCGTGTCCGGGTAGAGCTCCGTCATATACTGCACGCCCGCGCCGCAGGCGAGAGAGAGCACGGCGTCGTACCCCCCCGGCGGCTTGCAGAGGTTATCGTAGAATTCCTTCTCGCACTGGCGCGTGATACAGTCGAACGCCACGTCCAGCTCTTGCTTGCGGGCGGATGCGGCCAGGCGGAGCTGGGAGGCCAGAATCTCCGCTTGTCTCTCGCCCCCGGTCAGGCAAACGGCGACACACCCGCCGCAGCCCAGGACGAGGACGCGACCGTGGGGCGCCAGCATATCCAGTATCTCCTCCATCGGCTTGCGCTCGGCAACGATCATAGTACTCTCCTCAAGAGAGGTGATGGGTGCGAGGTGGGGGTTGGTAGGAAAGCCCCATGCCGCCCGGCCTCGTCCCTATCCCTCAACGGCTTTGTGTACTCTCTCCGTCTCTGCGCCGCTCCGTTCCCTTGTTCATGATTCATCCCACGGCCTCCACGATGCGGTCGGCGGCGGCGACGATGGCGGCGTGCACGGCGGCGCGTCCGCGGTCGGCCTCGTCAACAACCTGCACTCGTTCGCTCTTCAACCCGATTTCCTGCAGCAGCGCCTGCACCTGGGCGGCGCGCTTGTGGAGCCGTTCGTTCGTACCGGGGTAGCGGTCCTCGCCACTGGCGCAAGCTACGAGGATCACCCCGCCCGCCCCATTTTCCAACGCGTGCAGAATCTCGGCCGCGGACAACCGGCTCATGGACGGCAGGTAGATCTCCGCGACGCCCGGCACGGTGTCCTCCAGCATCCCGCTCCACGCCGCCTCGTAGGCGTGGTGACCGCACACGTAGGCCACGATGCGGCGGCTCCCCTGCAGTCCAGCAATTTCGTCCCGCGTCCGGCGCACGAGCGCGCCTACGTCCCACCCGCGGGCGATGATGGCGTTGCCCGGGCATTCGGCGACGCACATGCCGCACGCCTGGCACAGGTGGGATTCGATCCGCGCGACGTCCGTGACCTTCGGTATGTCGAACGGGCAGACGCGCAAACACGTCAGGCACGCCACACACTTGTCGACCAGCACTTCCGCGCCGCCGCCGCAGCTCATACAGCGGCGCGTTTCGCGCATGGCGCTTGTCTCGTCGTAGTTGTGGTCGACCTCGCTCCAACTGCGGCGGCGCACGTCCGGCGGCGTAACCGGCACGGGCGTGCGGGAGACCTTCTTCACGAGCTCCGCGGTCTCGGCGTCGATCTTCTCGATGACCGGCGGCAGCGTGTCGTCGATCCTGATCGGCTGTTTCGTGAGGTACTGGTGGATAGCCTCGGCCGCGCGCTGTCCCGAGGCGCAGGCCTCGACCACGGAACCGGGCTTCGTGACGATCTCGCCGCAGGCAAAGACCCCGGGGACGTTCGTTTCGTGCGTGGCTGGGTTGTAGTCGAGGCGACCGGACGGCGTGCGGTTCAAACCGCTGTCGTTCAGAAAGCCGAAGTCCGGCGCCTGTCCGATGGCGAAGATGACCGTGTCGCAGGGCAGCTCGCGGATGTCGCTGTCGTCGTACGCCGGCGCAAAGCGTTTCTGCTCGTCGAAGACGCGCGTGACGCCGCGCGTGCGCAGCGCGGTGATACCGTCGGAACCGGCGAGGACGGCCACGGGACCTCGGCGGTGGGTGAAGGCAACGCCCTCTTCGGCGGCCTCGCTCACCTCCCATTCGTACGCGGGCATCTCCTCGGGCGTCTCGAGGCATACGACGTCCACAGCCGCGCCCATGCGCACCGCCGTGCGGGCGGCGTCCATCGCCACGTTCCCACCGCCGATGACGACCACGCGCTTGCCGATATCGACCGGCTGATCGAAGACCACCCGGGTAAGGAAATCGAGCACCGGCAGCACGCGCGGGTGGTCGCTCCCGTCCAGCGGGAGCATGCGGCTCTTGGCCAGCCCCGTGGCAATCAGCACGGCCTCGAAACCCTCGGCTCGAAGCTGGTTCACGGTCTTGTCCGTGCCAATTTCGCAACCCGTGACGAGTTCCACGCCGTGCGCGCAGATCCAGTCCACGTCCTGCTGCAGCACGTCGCGCGGGAGCCGGTACTTCGGGATCGTGGTTGCGGGGGTGCCTCCGGCGACGTCGGACTTCTCGAAGACGGTGGGACGGTACCCCGCCTTGGCCAGGTCCAGGGCCGCCGCCAAGCCGGAGGGACCCGCACCGATGATGGCCACGCGCGGGCCTGTCTGTTCAACTCTGTTAACCGTGGCGCCTGCGGCGCCCTGGCGTTCCGACGCGAACCGCTTGATCTCCCGAATTGCCACCGGTTCGTCCACGTCGGTGCGGCGGCAGTTCATTTCACAGGGATGGTGGCAGATCCTGCCGCAGACGCAGGCGAAGGGGAGGTGCTCACGGATCACGTCGACGGCGTCCTGCCAGCGTCCCATGGCGGCCAACTCGACGTAGGCGCGGACGTCGGCGTGCACCGGGCAGTTGTATCGACACGGCGCCCACTCGCAGTCCATCAGCGTCGTCGGGTCGCCGAGCTTCGCCAGGGCGTCGGAAGTAAGGTCTGCATCTCGTGTGCACGTCTCCGGACTGTCGGGGGGAAGCGTGAAATAGGGCGCTAACATGTCATTCTGCCTCGATTCTTCTGCATAGATCCACAGATGTCATCCTATGCAGACCCATTGCGGCGCGAAATCAACTGATGGCATGCTATCAAGAGTTCCTTCTGCATATCCCTTCTTCCAGTATCTCATCACGCGTTCTGTCCGTATGGTGTGCCTGTCCCCACCGAGCAACAGGTCTAGAATGGCTTTCCTATACTATACCTTGCTGCATCGGAAGGCGCAAATCTGATTTGCGGAGGATGATTATGATGAGACACCGCAAGAAGAGGCTGCTCGATCGCGCCCGCGATGCCATACCTACCACGGGCTACTCATCCGCACCGAGCAAGCGACGTCGATTGGATCCGGCGATTCACCCTCTTCCAAGACAGAGATCTTCGAAACCAGATGGGTGCAGACGAGATCGAGGAGTACCTCAACAGGAGCGTTGGCCTAGCCTCTGGGGCGCGGTCGGACGCCGATCCGCTTCGAGACAGCCTCAAGATGGCAGTGCAGCTCTCCTTGGTGGTCCTGCGTAGTCTGGTCCAGTGTGGGCTGGTAAAGCTGCGCAATCTGTGATATGATGGGGGCAGTTCTTCCCCCGTTCCACTCGCGCTCAGCAGACCCTCGGTTCCACGGAACAAGGAGCGAGCGGACCCCGGGAGTGCGTGTCGGTGCCAAGGACGCGCCAGCGTCGTGCACGCCTGCGTGACGTGGTACCCGCGCACGATACGTGTTCCATCGTGACCGGTCATGTGCAGCGGTGTCGGCCCTTCGCCCTACGCAGGCCACAGCCGCACGTGGGATTGGCCCGGATGAGGTCCGAGTCGCCACCCAATCGCACCACCCGCCAGTTGGATGGCCAACGAGGCATAGCCTGCCGAGGAGGCAGAGATGTGGTTGAAAAAAGCCTGTTCCGCGGTTCTGCTGGTCGCTGCGCTGGGAACCACCCTGAGCGCGCCTGTCTACCCCGCAACGACCGAAAACATCGACATACCTGAGAACGCGCTCGCTCGGGGGCAGACGACCGTCACCTTGGACGCGGTCGCCGATGCCACCGTGCGCAGCGACCAGCCGAACACGACCTTCGGCCCCGAGGACGACCTGGAGATCGCCTATGCGTCCACCGAGGTCGTCGGCCAGGACCGGCAGGCCACCGTCCTCGTCCGCTTCGATACGTCCTCTCTGCCCGATGACGCCGTCGTCGACACCGCCACGCTGAGCCTGTTTCTTGCAGGCGCCTCGGGTGCCAACCCCGTCACCATCGCGGCTTTCTTCCTCACCAGCGCCTGGGACGAATCGACCGTCACCTGGAACACCACCCCCACCAACTCGGAAGTCGGGATCAACGCCGATATCGACGCCACCACCGGCTCCTACAAGGCCTGGTCCATCCCCTCGTACGTCCAGCATTGGGTGGACGATCCCGCGTCGAACGAGGGCCTGCTGCTCCTGGGCCCTGCGAGCGAACCGACCTACGAACGCTGGTTCGAGAGCCGCGACCATATGGAGATGGTGCCCAAGCTGGAGATCACGTACCACCGGGCGCCCTACGCCTTCAGCGGCCACGTCTACGAGGGCGAGCCGGAAGCGATGGACGCGCCGCTGGAGGGGGTGACGGTCGAGCTGTGGGGCGACGAGGACGAGCACCCGGAGGATGGGTACGAGCGCGTCCGCTTGGCGACGACCAACACGGACGAGGAAGGGGCCTTCACCCTGGCGTGGAATCGCGAGGAAGCGTGGCCCTACCTGCACGTGATCGAACTCGATCCCCCGGGGAGCTTCTCCACCGGGGCGCAGGTCGATCCCCCGGGGTACGTCAAGAACCTCAACGTCGTCTCCTACCGCCCGGACGAGCTCCTGGAGACCGGCGAGCACGACTTCGGCGGCGTCGCGTTCTGGGACACTTTCGCCGAGGAGCTGCCCGATCTGGTCGTCATGGACATCTGGCCGGACGACAGCGTGGTCTGCTGCCAGATCGCGAACGTTGGCGCCGACCTGGCCCCGGCCGGGCACCTGGCATCCCTCCTGATCGACGGGGTGGAGGAAGCCACGGAAAGCGTGGGCATCGACCTGGCTCCAGGGGAGAC
>CAYQZG010000133.1:0-3215 GCA_964421785.1 uncultured Anaerolineales bacterium | reverse complement strand
CGCATCCTCGACCCGGGCGTGGTGAGCGAGACCGTCACGATCCGGGCTGAGGCCGACGACAACACAGGGGTGGAGAAGGTCGAGTTCTATCTGGAAGGCGAGCTCACGTTCACCGACTACTCGCCGCCGTACGAGTGGGTCTTCTGCAGCGGCGAGGGGGGGAACGGGGATTTCGAGCTGGAGGTCAAGGCCTATGACCTTGCAGGACTCACGGTTATCGACGACCTAACCATCCCGGTCTACAACTTCGTCGACCTGGGAGCGCCGCAGGTGACCATCTTCCAGCCCTTGGAGGGGGCCAACGTCTACGGCGACACGCCGGTGTGGGTCACCGTATCGGACGACTCTGGCTGGAGTGAGGTGGCGTGGTTCGTGGACGGTAAGAAGATGGGCGGCGGACAGTTCCCCGTCAGCCCATCGCTGGACATCAACTTCTGGTGGGATACGCGCTTCTTCTCCCTGGGATCTCACTCCCTGGGGGTACAGGCCACGGACGGCGACGGCAAAGTGGGCACGGACGTGATCGTCGTGAACGTGGCCAACACCGGGCCGGTGTCGCGTCCCAAGCTGGTGGTGACGAAGCACGAGATGTTCCGCTACGGGAACACCTTCGCCCTGGAGCTGACGGTCGAAAACCAGGGTCAGGCGACGGCGACCGACATCGAGATCGTGGACGATCTGACGGCCTTTCAGCCGATCTCGAGGACCTTCGGCGGCGCCGACTACGCTGTGGACCTCGACGTCACGGCTATGCGGACTGACACCCACATCGACGACCCGCTGAGCCTGGCAGCGGGCGGTTCGCGCAAGTACACCATGGCCGCCGTCCCGGTGCTGACCCACAACAACCCGCCCGCGCCCGCGGTCGGCAAGCGTATCAAGCTCTCCTACTCGGGCCCCTTGAGCACGAAGTATCAGGAGACGGCCACGTTCGAGGTGCTGAAGACGACGGCAGGGGCGGGGTCGGCGCCCAGCGAGCCGATCAAGACGGCGCACGCCAACGCGGCGAAGGAGGCCGACTACCTGATCGTCACGAACCCGAGCATGTTGTCGCTCCACAACGCATTCCAGGACGAGAACATGGTGCTCTCCGACATGGCGCACCTGGCCTTCGACCGGGACGGCGTCCTGGGCTACCTGCGGACGACGAACCGGAACACGCTGCGGAACCTGATCCGCACCGATGGCGATTGGGGCAAGCGCCTGCACGCGGACTTCCGGACCGCGGCGAAAGGGTACCTGCTGATCGTCGGAGAGGTCGAGATCGTCCCTGCCTGGCGCGAGAATCGCTGGAATATCGGCTGGTCGAACTCAACCTGTAGGACGCGGGAGGCGGACCTGAGCGACCTGCCCTATGCCGACACGGGAGGGAGCAACGCAGCACCGGAGCTGATCGTGGGGCGCATCATCGGCAATGAGGCGGTCGATCTGTCGAACGCGATTCAGACCAGCCTGACCGGGAGTTTCGACCGCTCCCACGCCTTCCTGGTCAGCGGCACCGACGGCAACAAGGATATCCAGAAGCTGTTCACCGGCTCTGTGGACGAAATGGAGAAGGAGATCAAGTCGGAGTTCACGGTCACCAAGCACCACTGGAAGGACATCACGGCCTCGCAACGGGTGACCCAGTTCCGGAACAACAGCTCGGGGAAGGACGTGGTGGTCTACCAGGGCCACGGGGGGCCCGATTCGTGGGGCGACCTGAGCTCAGACGACGTGCTGGGCGACGCGACGACCACGCCGCCGACGCCGGGCGTCAGCTTCGGCAGCGCAAACCCGGTGGTGCTGGGATGGGCCTGCCTGACCGGATCGTACGAGGACCACGTGGCCAACCCGCCCTGTACCCACGATGGCGGGGATAGCAACGTCGCCGAGGCGTTCTTGGATCGCGGCGCAGCGGTCTACATCGGGGCCACGGAGGTGTCGCCGATCAACGACAACCGTGCGGCGGCGAAGGCCCTCTTCAAGACCTGGTGGAAGCCCAATACGACCGTCGGCAAGGCATTCACCGACCTGAAACGGGATCGCTGGAGCAGCAGTGGGTTCACCCAGCTTTGGACCTACGAGTACAACCTCTACGGAGACCCCAAGTACGGCTCCGCACCCAAGGGCGGTACCGGCGCTCTGGCGTGGCAGGATGAGACGATCGTGCACGCAGGGCTGGCGACCATCGACGTGGTGGTGCCGGATTACGAGGTGACGGTCAACGAGGGGTTCGATGAGGTCGAGATCCCCGGCGGCGACGTGATGCTGGACGAGGGCAAGTACCGGATCCCCACCTATGAGGCCATCATCGAGTACCCGCCCGGCCAGAAGGTCCAGGACGTCATCCTGACGGACCGCTCCGGCATGGTCACAGACAGCGGCCTGAACCTCCCGATCAACCAGCGCGTCACCACCTCTCCCTTTGGTGGGCAGGCGGCAGCGCCGGAGGCAGCCGGGACCTGGGTTCCGGAGACGGACTACACCTGGACGGTGATGCAGGACCCAGACGGTACGAGCAGGCTGACCATCGTGATGTACCCCTTCACTTACGATCCCGCGTCGACCGACGTGGCGTTCTACAAGAACTACAGCTTCGAGATCGACACCACGGTCTCGCCGGTCTCGCTGACGGCGATGGAGACGACCATCGACGAGTACGTGCAGGGCGCGACGGTAGAGACGGAGATCTGGCTCCAGAACACCGGGGCGCCGGAGGACGTCCACGTCTCGGCCGAGGTCAAGAAGTACCCGACGGGGGAGCCCGCGGCCGGGTTGAAGCTGGAGACGCTGGATAGCCTGTCGGGCTCTGGCTCCTTCCTCCCCCGGTGGGAGAGCAGTGGTTTCGAGCCGGGGGCGTACTACGTGGAGGTGACGCTGACGGACGCCGAGAATCGGATCTTGGACCGGGGCACGCAGCTGTTCCAGCTTGGCGTGACGTCTGCGGAGGTGGAGGACTTCAGGGTCACACCGACCTTCTCCGACCCGGGCGCAACGGTCAGCGCTTCGCTGGTGCTGGAGAACACGGGGAGCGTCGATCTGACCGGGAGCGCCGTGATTGAGGTCCAGGGAGAGGGCGGCAGCGTGGTGGAGACCTTCACGTACCCGTTCAGCGGACTGGCGCCGGAGGAGGAGAGCACGTTCAACGCCTCGTGGGACACGACGGGGCTCGCGGAAGGCAGCTACGCGCTGGTGGGATACGGGCTGTACGACGGTGCGGCCACCGAGCCGGC
>CAYQZG010000132.1:0-11595 GCA_964421785.1 uncultured Anaerolineales bacterium | reverse complement strand
CGATCTCCATTGGACGGTGAGCGAGGCGGCATAGGCGAGGCGGCGAAAGCGGAGTGAGCGTGATGATATCGATGTCTGGCGACTTGCCGTCGGGACGACGGCGCTCCAATGGGAGCCGATCTCCATTGGACGGTGAGCGAGGCGGCGTAGGTGTTGCGTACCTCGATCGGGACCTTCGTCTTCGCAGCTGGAATGGGGCCTGGAGGGAGCGTTTTGGAGGTTCCGTGGCCGTGGATGATGATGCCCTATTGGGTAAACACCTGTTGGCGTGTGTACCTAATATTGCTTCCTCCGTCAGGTCGGCCATGACACAACTCCGCGCTGGTGAAACGCTCTACCTGGAGGATCTAGCGTTCGAGGGTCGAGAAGGGGCTTCATATCAGGATCTGATTCTCATACCACTGGTTGGGGAGAGGGGGGTAGAGGGTTTCTTGCATCTGGTCATCGACGTCGGTGAGCGGGTGTCGACCAGGGAAGCCTTGGAACGATCCGTGCTCAGGTATCGGCGGGAGCTTTCCGCTCTCCGCGACGTCATGTCCGTGGCCGCCGAATCGCTGGAGCTTAGGGACGTTCTAAGACGGCTGCTCAATCACGTCCTCAGGATGATGAAGAGCAAAGTTGGAGCGATTCACCTGCTTGATGAAGAGGGGACGACGCTGCAGCTCGCGGCCTCGCGTGGCGTTCCGAAGGGTGTCCTGGGCGAGATTGATGTGCTAGAAGGGCCATTCGAGTTGACGGCGTGGACGATTGAGGAGCGTGGGCCGTGCGTCGTGCCCGAGATCGCTGAGTGTCTCCGGCGATCGGTGAAAGGCGGCGGCGAGCGCCGGGCTGCAGCCTACTTCGGGGTGCCGGTGCGTTCAGGGGGAGAGATTCTGGGCTTGATCAGCGTGGTTGGAAGGGCGGGTCGAGCATTCGACGATGGAGATGTCGCACTTCTTACCTTTATTGCGGATCAGATAGGCGTGGTGGTGGAGAACGCTCGACTCCACCGTCAGGCCGAGCAACTGGCCGTCGTGAGGGAGCGAGAGCGCCTGGCGCGGGAGCTCCACGACTCGGTAACTCAGTCGCTCTACAGTCTGACGCTCCTGGCGGAGGCGAGCCAGCGTTTGCTGGGGAGTGGGGATCCTGACCGGGCGGGGGAGTATACGGGACGGCTGGGGGAGATCGCAGAACAGGCCCTCAAGGAGATGCGGCTGCTGGTCTACCAGCTGCGGCCTCTGGTTCTGAAAAGAGAGGGATTGGTGGGGGCCTTGCAGCAGCGGTTGGACGCCGTGGAGAAGCGGGCCGGTGTGGACGCACGTTTGTTGGTTGAGGGCACGCTTGACTTGCCAGGGACGGTCGAGGAGGGCCTTTACCGCATCGCACAGGAGGCCCTGAACAACGCGCTGAAGCACGCGGTTCCACGTTCGGTGTTCCTGCGCATTCGGGCGGAAGCAGGCCGGGTGGTGTTGGAGGTGGAGGATGATGGCCGAGGTTTTGAGCCCACGGCTGTGAGCGACAAAGGCGGCATGGGGCTCACCAGTATGCGGGAGCGAGCGGAGAGGCTGGGAGGTTCCTACGCTCTCGTCTCAGCTCCGGGAGATGGAACGACGGTGCGAGTTGATGTGGAGGTGCCTCGGTGAGTGAGGAGATTCGAATCCTAATAGCGGACGATCACGCCGTGGTGCGAGAAGGCTTGCGAGCCTTGATCGAGACCGAACCGGGCATGATCCTGGTGGGGGAGGCTGCTGATGGTGTCGATGCTGTGCGAAAGGCCCGGGCTGTGGGACCTGACGTTGTTCTGCTGGACCTGGTGATGCCGCGTAAGAGCGGTATCGAGGCGATTGGAGAGATCAAACGGGCGATGCCTTCGGCGCGCATTCTGGTGCTCACGAGCTTCGCGGAGGATGACAAGGTCTTTCCGGCCATCAAGGCGGGTGCGCACGGTTATCTTCTGAAGGACACGTCCCCGCATGAGTTGCTCCGAGCGATTCGCGCCGTACACCGGGGCGAGCCGTCGATGCATCCCACCATCGCACGAAAGCTGATGCTTGAGCTCCAGCGCGGATCGGAGCTTCCCCCGACGGAGGAGCCTCTGACCGAGCGCGAGGCTGAGGTGTTGACCCTGGTGGCGCAGGGTCTGACGAACCAGGAGATTGCAGATAGACTCTTCGTCAGCGAGCGCACCGTGCGCACGCACGTCAGCAACATTCTGAGCAAACTCCACCTGGCGAACCGCACCCAGGCGGCCCTCTATGCGTTGAGAAAGGGGTTAGCCAGCCTGGACGAGACCTGATACATCTCTGTTGCCTTGATCCAATCGAATAGGTCCTTTGACCTGGAGAAGACCACGCTTAGCGTGGTTCTTCTGCTTTGGTGAGAATGGGCCGTGGCATAGGTGACGGACCCAGAGGATTGGTGCAGCTCGGCGCTTGTGGACATGCGACGTTTGTTCCAGACCGAATCCGACTTTTGACCGATGCGCCCGTGGGGGTGGGGTGGTATGATGCGACTGCCCAAAAAGCGAGGCAGATCGAGACAGATAGACTCTATGGAGGGACAGAGATGACAAACCTGAAGCCGCTGGCTGATCGTCTGGTCGTAGAAGCGCTAGAGAAAGACGTGGAGACCTTCGCCGGGGGCGAGCTGGTGCTTCCAGACACGGCGAAGGAGAAACCGCAACAGGGGAAGGTCCTGGCCGTCGGGCCTGGCGCTCGGGATGACGAAGGAAAGCGTATCCCGATGGAAATCAGCGTTGGCGACATAGTGGTCTTCGCCAAGTATGCCGGCACGACGTTCAAGGGGGAGGATGGCAAGAAAGTGCTACTGATGAAAGAGAGCGACGTGCTGGCCATATTGGCCTAAATCGATTGCTCATTTCCAGGCAAGAACATCTATAGAATGGGAGGAAGCGCTATGGCAAAACAGTTGGTCTTCAGTGAAGAGGCGCGCAGTTCGCTCAAGCGTGGCATCGATGTCCTGGCGAATGCCGTCGTCACGACGCTGGGTCCCAAGGGGCGCAACGTCGCTCTGGACAAGACGTGGGGTAGCCCCACCATCACGCACGATGGGGTGACGGTGGCGAAGGAGGTCGAGCTCAAGGACCCCTTTGCAAACATGGGGGCGCAGTTGTTGAAGGAAGCAGCGACCAAGACGAACGACATCGCCGGTGACGGCACCACCACGGCGACGCTGCTGGCCTACGCGATCATCACAGAGGGGATGAAGAACGTTGCTGCCGGCGCCAATCCCATGCTCCTCAAGCGGGGCATTCTGGCCGGCGCGGATGCCGTGGTCGACGCGCTGGCGGATCAGGCGATCGAGCTGAGCACCAAGGGGGAGATCGCCAACGTGGCGGCCATCTCGGCTCAAGATTGTGAGATCGGCGAATTGATCGCCGAGGTGATGGATCGGGTGGGCAAAGATGGTGTGGTAACCGTCGAGGAGAGCAAGGGGCTGGCGTTCGAGATCGAGTACGTGGAGGGTATGCAGTTCGATCGAGGCACCATCTCCCCCTATTTCGTCACCAGCTCGGAGGCCATGGAGGCGGTGGTTGAGGATCCCTACATCCTGATCCACGACAAGAAGATCTCCTCGGCGCAGGATCTGGTGCCCGTTTTGGAGAAGCTGGTCCAGAGAGGGGAGCGAGACCTGGTGGTCATCGCCGAGAAGGTCGATGGGGAGGCGCTGGCTACGCTGGTGTTGAACAAGCTGCGGGGCATGCTCAACTGCGTGGCGGTCAAGGCGCCTGGCTTCGGTGATCGCCGCAAGGAGATGCTGCGCGACATCGCCGTGCTGACCGGCGGCCGTGTCATCACCGAGGAGGAAGGACGCACGCTGGAGGGCGCCACTGTCGAGGACCTGGGTCGAGCCGACAAGGTCGTCTGCACGAAGGATGATACAACGATCGTTGGGGGGCACGGCGCGGAGACTGAGATCAAGGGCCGTATGGAGCAGATCAAGGTGGAGATCGAGCGATCGACCTCGGACTACGACCGGGAGAAGCTCCAGGAACGTCTGGCCAAGCTGGTCGGTGGCGTGGCCGTGATCCGCGTCGGCGCTGCGACGGAGACGGAGCTGAAGGAGAAGAAGCACCGCGTTGAAGACGCCCTGTCTGCGACCCGTGCGGCGATTGAGGAGGGGATAGTCGCGGGCGGCGGCGTGGCGTTGATCAACGCCATCCCGGCCCTCGATGCTGTGGCGGTGACGTACGATGACGAACGGACGGGCGTCAACATGCTGCGCCGTGCGCTGGAGATGCCGTTGCGCAAGATCGCCAGCAATGCGGGAGAGGACGGGGCCGTCACACTCGAGACGGTGCGGCGATTGCACCGGGAGAAGGGCAACGCTCACATCGGCTACGACGTGCTCCAGGGCGACTTCGCCGATATGGTGGAGCGGGGCATCATCGATCCGGCCAAGGTGACCAAGGGAGCTTTGTCCAACGCCGCCTCGATTGCAGCGATGGTTCTCTCCACGGAGGCGCTGATCACAGACATCCCTGAGAAGAAGAGAACCCCGGAGATGCCCAGCTATGATTATTAGTGCCATTTCACAGATCTGACCTGGACTTCCCAACAGCTCAAAGCTGCTCTGAGCGCCGTCTCGGGGTGGCCAGCGCGAGCTGCCAAGCCTTGTCTTGGCCAATCGCCCCCGAGACGGGGGCTAGGAGCTAGGGAGAAGTCAAGGTCTGTCGTGTGAAGGAGGATTAGCGGGCCGGCCAGGGTAAAAGGGTATAGAGGATTGAGGAGGCCTGATATGGCTAGGACGTACTGTATCACCTGCGATGCCGAGATCATCGTTGAAAACCCCCGTCGAGGGGCAAAGATCGAGTGTCCCGAGTGTGGCGATGAACTGGAAATCGTCAGCACAGACCCCTTCGACGTGGATTACGCTTATGACGACGATTGGGACGACGACTGGGACGACGAAGAAGAAGACTACTAGACGAACATCCGAGGCTTTCCTGCGTCGGGCGCCGAGAGGGGATAGCCCCTATGTCGTCTTAAGGGGCATGGAAGCCAGGGATGAAGAGAGCGCTTCACAGGCAGAAGCCGGGATGCAGTGGTTTGACCGCGGTTGCTTCGCTGCGCCGATGAAGCGCTCTCGGCAACTGCGGGACGCGATGGTGCGTGTAAGCCAGGCGGGACGTCCTGTCCAGCGCCCTGGATAAATGAGCACCGCCGGTAGAACCGGGCGTTGGCGCCGATAAAGAAACGGCGCTTCCTGAGTTCTGATGGTGATCCTCACGATCCTCTCCCCCTAACCTGCCTGCTGCGTCATTTGATGTAGCTCAAGGCCCTGTCAATAGGTCCTTTTGTCGCACCGTACATCCATCTCGTGACCGATGCGGGACGAGGTTGGTCAATGATATGATGATGGGGAGCGGGATCCCAAGTTGCCCAGAAGAAGCTTGCTCACGATTCTAGCAGCTGCGAGACGTAGGAGGTAAGGAGATGGCGACGAGATTGCGTGTGGCCCTGGTGTGTAACCTGAAAAAGAACGTCGTGGTGAGGGCTGATGCGCCACCCGATGCCCTGGCCGAGTACGACTCCATGGAGACCGTCGAGGCTCTCGAGGAGGCTCTGCTCGCCGGTGGGCACCGGGTTGTGCTGCTGGAGGGGGACGAGACATTGCTGGACACCGTGCGTCAGGCAGCGCCCGACATCTGCTTCAATATCGCCGAGGGGCTGCGGGGCGATGCGCGAGAGGCGCAGGTGCCGGCCTTGCTGGAGATGCTGGGCATTCCCTACACCGGGTCGAAGGTGATGGCCCAGGCCATCTCCCTGGATAAGGCGATGACCAAACGAATCTGGCGTGAAGTCGGCCTTCCGACGCCGCCATTCCAGGTGTTCCGCCGAGATGATGAGCGGTTGGACTCGCATTTGACCTTCCCGCTCTTCGTCAAACCGGTGCACGAGGGCACGGGGATGGGCATCAACGGTGACTCGGTTGCCCACAACGAAACTGAATTGTGGAGGCAAGTGCGATGGGTGATTGAGACCTATCGGCAACCGGCACTGGTGGAAGGCTATCTCCCCGGTCGGGAGTTCACCGTGGGGCTGATTGGAAACACGCGGAGCCCCGGTCAGGATCGATGGCATGATGCCGCTTCAGCCGCTTCGCTTCCTTCGCTTACTCTTTCTATGGCGGATGTCTATGATGAGCGGGGCTATCACCTCTTTCCGGTACTGGAAATCGACGCCAGGGTAGGGGCGGGCCAAGGGCTCTACAACGCGGCCTCCAAGGCCTACAGCCCTGGCGAGGGTGGAGCGCCTCTCTACCTCTGCCCGGCCGACATTCCCGGGACGCTGGAAACGGCGTTGAAGGGGTTGGCCGTGCAAGCCTTTGAGGCCATTGGGGCTCTGGATGTTGGTCGGGTGGACTTCCGGTTGGGCTACGACGGCCGGCCCTATCTGCTGGAGATCAATACCCTGCCGGGCCTGAATCCCAGGGTGAGTGACCTGTGCATCATGGCTCGGGCCGAGGGGTTTCACTACACCGATCTGATCAACGAGATCCTCAACCTGGCCATAGGCCGCAGCCCGTGGGAGGCAGCGGGGGATGGAAGGGGCAGTGGCCTGTTCCAGAGAGCGGCTCTCCGCCTGGGCGTCCCGGCCTGGGATGGGCTCTGATGGGATCAGGGAGGGATCTCCTTGGCGTCGCCGTGCTGTACAACGCCAGTGACGGCCTGATCAAGGGGGAGCCAAGGGATCTACTGGCCGAGCAGGGTGTCACGTTGTGCGCGGACGCGGTGAGCGACGCGCTGCGGGCGGCAGGCTACCGAGTGGTGCAAGTGCCGGTTCACACGGATGTCGAGCTGGCTCTGGTCCCGTATCCCCCCACCGAGTGGATGGTGTTCAACCTGGGCGAGGGGCTTGAGGGACGGCTGTTCGAGGAGCCGCGCATTGTCTGGGCGCTGGAGGCGATGGGTTACTGTTTCACCGGGTCGGAAGGGAATGCCATCGCGCGCTCGGTGCACAAGGCTCGGGCCAAGGCGCTGTTGGCGCGGCAGGGCGTGCTCACGCCGCCGTGGTGGCTGTTCCGTCATCCTGACGAGGTGAGGGCTTGCCGGGACGATCTGGCGTTTCCCCTGATCGTCAAGCCGGTGGCCGAGGATGCCAGCATTGGCATCGGACGAAGCGCAGTGGTGAACGGTGTCCGGGCGCTGCGAGATCGTGTGGCTTACGTCGTGGAGCGCTACCGCCAGGCAGCCCTGGTCGAGCTGTTCGTGGCCGGTCGGGAGTTCAACGTCTCCCTATGGGGCGACCCGCCACAGGTCTTGCCGCTGGCCGAGATCGATTTCAGCGCCTTCGAGGATCCGTACGCGCGCATTGTCTCCTTCGCGGCCAAGTGGGAGGAGGCGTCCTTCGAGTACCATCACACCCCGGTCCTCTGTCCCGCGCCGACGAGCGATGCGCTTGCCCGGTGCATCTGCGAGACGGCGCGCCGAGCCTGGGGCGTGATTGGCTGTCGGGGTTATGCCCGGGTGGACATGCGGCTCGGCGGCGATGACGTGCCGTATGTGGTGGAGGTGAACTGCAACCCCGATCTCTCGCCCGAGGCCGGGTTCCACCTCGCAGCGCGGGCTGCAGGCTACAGTTACGAAGCGATGGTGGTGAACGTCGTCGAGGTCGCGAGGAGGCGACAGGATGCCTGCGGCCTGTCGCCCTGTTTGGAGCACGTTCTTCGATCCGCTTGGCATGGACGCGACGGGCTGTTGGGACGACCCGCGCTTCGATGGGCTTCCGGTGTCAAGCGGCTACATAAAGTGTATTGAGCAAGAGGGGGCGGTCAAGGGCATCATCCGGCGTCGTTTTGCGTTTGAAGGTTTGAACGTTTTAACGTTCCAACGTTCCAACTTGTCGTTGCTAGACGAGGTGCTTGTAGAGGGCGGGGTAGTCCGTGGGTCCCACGGTGTAGAAGAACCGCACCTTGTGTGCGTCTTCCCTGATGGGAGCGAGTGCGACGAGTGGGCTTTCTTTCGGGGTGAGTGCGGCCCGGCTGATGCCGCTGCGCTTACCTTCTGATCAGAATCCTCCTTTGGATTCAGAGCAGGTCCGGGAATGAGGCGCTGCGCTTCCCTTTCTTAGGGCGGGAAACGATGGTATCTAGTATGAGCGATCCCGCGGCATAAGGAGATCAAGATGGCTACCTCGGCGCTGATCATCGCCGGGCTGGGACCGCTGCGAGACGGTCTGCAGGCCCTGCTTCGCACGATGCCTCAGATAGGGACGGTGGACGTGGTGAGCGACATTCGTTCGACCTTGGAGGTGAATGCTCATATGTCTCCGGCCCTGGTGCTGCTGGATGCAAACCTGGCTGACGGCCGGCTCTGGTTGACGGTGAGACGGGTCAAGGCGAGGTGGCCTCGGGCTCGGACCATCATCCTGGTCAGCAGCGTCGAGCAGCAAGCGGATGCCGAGGCCGCAGGCGCCGACGCGGTGCTGCTCCAGGGTTTCCCGGCGGGGAGGCTCGTAGCCGCTATCGTTAGGCTGCTGCCGCAGCCGGTCTTGTGAGGGATGCCGGTGTGCCCGGCGATACCGCATCCGTGCGTCTGATCGCCCCGACCGGCGAGGAGCGCTTTGCTGGGGACGCGGTAGTGGACGGGAAGGGCGGTTTTGTCTCCCCCTTCTTCTTTCCTGCTGAGATGCCCTGGTCCAAGGCGGCGAGCGTGAAGGTACGGGTGTCGTCTTCGTCGACTGGCTACGAGACCACGGCTGTGATGCTTCTGGCGGGTGCTGACGAGCCGCCAGAGCCATCTCCGACAGCCACATCGGTTCCAGCGATCAGCGCTACTGCACCCGGCACCGCTGGTCCGACGCTCGCTCCGACGGCTACGCCGACCGCTGTGCCGAGCGGGACTGCTATTCCGACCACCACCCCCACGCCGACGCCGGCCCGGTGGGCGTCAGCCACGCCCACGCCAGCGATTCTGGCCTGGCGGGGCGAGTACTACGGCAATCGCTTTCTATCGGGTAGTCCCACACTGGTGCGGGACGATGCTGCGGTGAACTTCACGTGGGGGTATGCGGCTCCGGCGACCGGCTTGCCCGCTGATGCTTTCTCCGCTCGCTGGACGCGGACAGTCGCCTTCCCAGCTGGAACTTACCGCTTCCATGCCGCCAGCGACGACGGTGTGCGGGTCTGGCTGGACGGTGTGCAGATCATCGATCAGTGGCGCGATGCCGCTGGCGTCACGTACACAGCCGACTGGGCGATGACCGCGGGGAACCACGTTCTGCGCGTGGAGTATTATGAGAACACCGGGACGGCTCGAATCCAGGTCTGGTGGGAGAAGGTCGTGTCCTACCCGGATTGGAAGGGTGAGTACTGGTCGAACCGTACCTTGAGCGGTGGCCCGTCGCTGGTGCGCAACGACGAGGAGATTGACTTCAACTGGGGCTGGGGGTCGCCTGCGCCGACGCTGCCGAGTGGTGATTTCTCCGCCCGCTGGACCCGCACGATGGACTTCGACGCGGCTACCTACCGCTTCCACGTCCTGGTGGATGACGGGGCCCGGCTGTGGGTGGACGACAAGGTGCGTAACGACGAAGAGGTCGACTTCGACTGGGGCAGCGGGGCCGTCGCGGTGGGGTTGCCTGGAGATGACTTCTCGGCCCGCTGGTCCCGCCAGGTGACCTTTGAGCGGGGCGTCTACCGCTTCCGCGCCCGGGTCGACGACGGCATTCGGGTCTATGTCGACGACAAGCTGGTGCTGGATGAGTGGCATACGAGCGACGGGGATGATCAATACACGGTCGATCTGGAGCTGACGGGTCAGAAGGCGATCGTGGTGGCGTACTACGAGCGAGGTGGTAAGGCTTGGCTGACGTTCTCGTGGAAGCGGATAGGCGACTGGCCGACGCCGACAGCCACCCTGACGTCGACGCCGCGGCCGACGGTCACACCGACGGCGACGCCAATGCCTACGGCAACGCCCACGCCAGTACCTACAGCAACAGCGACGGCGACGTCCACGCCGAGCCCCACGTCGACGCCAACGGTGGAGCCCACGGTCACGCCGACGACTGAGCCTAGCATGACGCCTACGCCAACGTCGACGGTCACGCCTACGCCTACGGCGACGACAGAGCCGATGACGACATCTGTGCGTCTGAATGAGATCATGCCGGTGCCGGCCCAGGATGGCATCGTCGACGAGTTTGATGAGTGGATCGAGCTGTACAACGCAGGGCCGCTGGCGGTTGACCTGAGCGGCTGGTTCCTGGGCGATGGAGCAAGAGACGATGAGCCCTACCAGATCCCCGCGGGTCTGGTGCTTGAGCCCGGTGCGTTCGCGCTGTTTCACGGTCGTGTCACGGGTATTGTGTTAGAGGACACGGGTGATGAGGTCCGATTGATCGATGGTGACGGGATCGCGGTGGACACGGTTCTCTTCGGGCGGCTGGCGCTGAACGCCAGCTACAGCCGGGACGACGCTGGCGCCTGGCACGATGACTGGCCGCCCAGCCCCGGAGGTCCGAATCTGCCACTGGGTCCCGTCTCGCTCGCCGATATTGCACAGCCGAGACTCAGATTAGCCAGTCTTGCACCGCGAAGACCAGATACGAGACGCAGCGCACTTTTGGGTTCGATGAGCGTCCGATGGCGATAGCCTGCGGTTCCCCGTGACGGAGGCGAGGAGGCGGGTCCAGACTGGGCGATGCGGGTAAAATCGGGTAAAATTGGGGGTGATAGGTGTTGGCCGAGGGGCGACCGGCGATAGCCGGTTGCCCCTCTTGCTGTTTGAGCTCCGCTGGACGCTCTGCGCTCCATCCCTCCAGGGGCACCGATGTTGAGGATTAGCGGCCCACGCGTCGGGAGGCCCGAGGATCTAACGCGTCACGCCCCGATCGCGGACGGTCCTCCAAGCCCGCTACTCCCTCAGCGTTGAATCGCTTCACCCAAAAGGGACCGGTGCCGTGAGTCTTGTATCCCACTCGTAGACCCGCTCGCGATGCTGTTAACTCTGGGTCTTCCAGCATCAGAGCGATTATCTGCGCTCGTTGCACAAGGCGCACTGATTCGGTACGCGAAGCTGCCAGGCGCCGAATCTCAGCAATTTCTTCTGCTGTCAGTTCTCTGAGTGCAATTCGTTTCCGCATGTACTCTCCTTAGTTTTGGAGGATGTTATACCCGGATTATCTGGCGAGAGAGCCACTTAGACAGATGGGCGAAGTATTGCCGGAGCTCCTCGTCGCTGACCAGGTCCGGCGACCTGCCATAGTGCTCAGCCAACTGCTTGAAGGCGTGCACGTACGCCACTTTGGTCTTCTCAGCCAGGTCGCGCAGTTGCATGTTGTCCTCGAGCATGCGTTGTCTTAGGGCTGTCATGGCTATCTTACCTCATGTACAATAGATGACCGAGTTCCATACCGGAAGTATACGCAAGAAGGGCTGACGACAAATACGTGGAGGGGGGCCTGCAGGCGAGGTGGAGCGGGTCGTTCCTGCGCGAAGCGCTTAGTTCACTTTTACTACAGACAAGTGGCTGCATTTGTGATGTACTGGGGGGTGGGACGAGGTTTGGCTGGGGGTTGGAACACGAAGGGCACGAAGGGGGAAACACGAAGGGCACGAAGGGGGAAACACGAAGGGCACGAAGGGGGAAAC
>CAYQZG010000131.1:0-11637 GCA_964421785.1 uncultured Anaerolineales bacterium | reverse complement strand
CATGGCCGTCGTTCCGGCCGGGCTCAAGATCCCCTGTGATGGAGGATCCAGGTCTCCCCCGCCGTACCTAGCGCGATCAGCAGAAGCACTGCTCCTCTACCTGCTTTGATCTTCATGCTTGCCCTCCTTGCAGCGTATTCAGATTCTTGCCGCTACTCATACTTCAGCGCCGCGATGGGATCCAGAGACGCCGCCTGCACCGCCGGGTAGACGCCCGAGACCACTCCGACCACGGCCGAGAAGAGGAGCGCGAAAATAGGCAGCCACAGCGGCGTGTGGACCAGGGAGATCTCCACCTCCGCAGCGCTGGCCCCGCTCTGCACCGCCTGGGCGGCCAGATAGGTGCCGGCGATCAGGTCGATGGCGGCGCCCAGGCCGACGCCCAGCAGCACCCCCGCGATGCCGCCCAGCAGCCCGATGGCCCCGGCCTCCGTCAGAAAGACGGACATGACGTCCCGATTGGTCGCACCCACGGCCTTCATCAGCCCGATCTCCCGCGTGCGCTCGTAAATCGCCATCAGCATGGTGTTGGCGATGCCGAAGGCGGCCACGATCAGCGCGATGGCGCCGATGCCTCCGAAGACCCCCTGAATGATGAGGAAGATCTGGTTGATGCCCTGCAGCGCGCTGCGGGCCGAGAAGGCGAAGAATCCTCGACCGATGATCTCTCGCTCCACGGCCAGCGTCTGGTCGGCGTTGGCGACTTTGACCAGCACCTGGCTGTATCCATCGCGGTCAGGGTCGAAGCGAGCGCCGGTGACCCATCTGTTTAGCTCCAGCACGTCTCTCAGCGGCAGGTAGAGGGTATAGTCCCTCTGCCCGCCCGATTCCTCCAGCACCCCTGTCACCCGCAGGCGCGCGATCCGCTCCGCCGCCTGGCCCCCTTCTCCCATCCTGGTGAGCACCAGCTGCAGCGGCTGCCCCTGCAGGTCGGGCGGCTCTCCCGCCTCTTCCCCTGCTGCCGCGCTCCTGCCTCGCGCCGCTTGCCTTCGTTCCCTTGCTCTTTCCCCCACCGAGCCGATGTCTCGGGGATTGTAGAAGTTCTCCGCCACGCGCGCTCCGGCGATGGCCTGCCAGCGCCCCAGCCGGTCGATGCCGCTGGCCATCTCCAACCCCAGGTGCTCCACCTGCGTGGAGTCGACGCCCACGATCCGCGCGTAGGCCTCCAGACGGTTGAGCCGGAGCCTCGCCTGGCCGCTCAAAGGCTCCAGGGGGGTGGCGGCCACGACCCCGGGCAGCTCGCGAAACTCGGCCAGGGCGCGGTCGTTCAACACCGCCTCCTCGCCAGCTCGCCCGGATGACCCGCCGCCGAAGGCCCTGGCCACCGAGCCGGGGCTGACGGTGATCTCGGTCAGCTCGCCAATGGAGCCCAGGTCCTGGGTGGCGCTGCGCTGCAGGCCGGCGGCCAGCGAGACCAGCACGATGACCGCCGCCGTGCCGATGACCACGCCGATGGCCGTCATGACCACGCGCGCCTTCCGGCGCAGCAGGTTGCTCCATACCAGTCTCAGTAGATCGCGTATCGCCATCGCTTCATCAGCTCCCCAGCCCCAGCAGCGCCCGCAGGAAGCGCCACACCTTCCCCAGCAGGCCCCTCCGCTGTTCCTGGGGCCGCGCCTCGGGCTGCGGCGTGGGCATGACCGGCTCCTCCACATCCACTGTCAGCGTCTCCGTCACCGCCCGTGGCTGGTCGAAATCGTCCAGGTAGTGAACGGAGACCAACACCTGGGCTATCCCCCCTTCGTCGGCGATGGCCGTCGCCTCCAGGGACGCCGACGTGCCTCCGTCGAGGGGACCCACGTAGAGGGCGCCGTCCTGGATCTCCAGATCCTCGCTGGTGAGCTCCAGGGTGCTGACGTTGATCTGCGTGCGCCCGATGTTGGTCACCTCGACCGGCAGGGCGAAGGGGAGCCCGACGGTGGTCGTCATGACGGGGCGGTAGAAGCCGATCTGAACGTGCGGCTGCCGACGCACCAGCAGGCTGATCAGCTGGCTGTCGGTGTGGCGCGTGCCGCGGGTGTCGTCGTAGGCCAGCGCCAGCGGCAGGCTGTAGGACCCCGATCCTGCCGATCCGTCGACCACGAATTGCTGCGTTACCTCGATCGTCTCGCCCGCGCCCACGCGCGACACGAACTTGACGTTGCTGGAGCGAAGCGGGGCGAACGGCCCCAGGTTGCTGCCACCCTCGCCGCCCAGGGTCAGCGTCAGTCGCTCCGCATCCCCACCGCCCACGTTGTTCATGCCCAGCGTCAGGGTGAACGTATCGCCTGGGCTCAGGGGGTCGGACGTCGTCTGGTAGTCGTCGACGATCAGCTGGGGGCGGTCGGAGAGCGCGGTGATCACCTCCAGCCCGACGTTCTGCTGGTCGGCGTAGGTGCCGCCGCCGTAGTCGCTGTAGCTCAGCGAGATACCAAGCGCCTGGTGGCCGGCCTGGGTGATCTCCCCGAGCACCAGCGGCAGCGTCACAGCCGTCCGTCGTTCGATGCCGATACGGTCGATCGCCACAGTGTTGCCTCCGCCCGCCGGCACGGCCAGCTCGGCCGAGGCGACGCCGATCACCACGCCGGTCGCCGTGCGGCTGCCCCGATTGGCCAACTGCAGTGTCAGGCTGAAGGCATCGCCCGGGCCCAGGACGGACGGCTCGGACTGGGCCTCCTCGATGATCAACTGGGGGCGCCCTTGCACCACGCCGGTCACCTCGACGGTCATCGTCTCGGGGAACTCGAAGTGGTTCCCCTCGTAGTCGTTGGCGCTGAGGCCGACCTGCAGGTTGTACGTGCCGGAGGCCAGGCCGCTGGGGGCGCGCATGCGCTGCGTGACGACGGCGGTGTGGTTGATGTGCAGCTGCCACAGCAGATGGCTCGCTTCGCCCACCGGCACGAAGGTGCCGCCGGGGAAGGTGACGATCGTGTTCTCGCCGGCCCGGCTGCCGTTGTTGTAGACCTCGACGGTGACGATGAACTCGCGACCTGCCACGACGCGCGCTGGGTCGGTGGTGTAATTGAGGAGGACGATGTTCGGTCGGCCCGGCACCGTCGTGGGCTCTAGCGTGGGGACGGCGGTGGGCCCGGGCGTGGGCGTGGCAGCGACGATGGTCAGCGCCGACGGGAGGGTGGCCGACACGCCGGTCTGGCTCACCTGCACGTCGTAGGTGCCGGGCGGGACGCCGGGCGGCACCACGGCCTGCAGGGCCTCGCTGTTGACGAAGGTGGTATCCAGCAGGCCGTGGCCGACCAGTCGGCCGACGGTGGCGGTGGTGAAGCCGCTGCCGTAGATACTAAGCGCGCCACCCTCCTGGCTGACCAGCCGGTCGGGCTCGACGGTGGTCAGCGTCAATTGAGGCAGGGGGCTTGCGGCGACAGCGGTTGCCAACAGGAGCGCCACCGCCGGGATGATGAGCAGGACTGTTATCACGAGAGCTTTACGCATTGTTCCTCCATAGGCCGTTCCGAGACGTCGCACGTCAACCAAGAGACGGGCGGCACTCGGCTGAGCTACGCTCAGCTTGGCGTGCCTGACTACAATCGGTCGGTGATCCGCCCGTCCAGCAGATGGACCGATCGCTTGACAAAGCCCATCACCGTCGGGTCGTGCGATACGACGACGATGGTGCGCCCCTGTTCCTGGTTGAGCCGCTCCAGCACCGACATCACCTCCGCCCCGGTGTGACTGTCCAGGTTGCCCGTGGGCTCGTCGGCCAGGATGATGGTGGGATCGTTGGCCAACGCCCGCGCGATGGCCACCCGCTGCTGCTCTCCGCCGGAGAGCTCCGTCGGCCGGTGATCCATGCGCTCGGCCAGCCCCACCGCCGCCAGCAGAGAGCGTGCCCGCTCCTGCCGTTGAGCTGGGGGGACGCGGGCGAAGAACATGGGGAACGCCACGTTCTGCAGCGCCGTCATCGTGGAGACCAGGTTGAAGGCCTGGAAGACGAAGCCTACCTCGCGCCGGCGGTACGCGGCCAGCTCGTTCTCGTCCAGCGCGGCGATGTCGCTATCCCCCACCCAGATCTGACCCGCGGTGGGACGGTCGAGACCGCCGATCAGATGCAACAGCGTCGACTTGCCCGACCCCGAGGGCCCCAGGACGCTCAAAAACTCCCCTTCCTCCACCGAGATATCGACCCCGTCCAGCGCGTGGACGGTGGTATGGCCCATCTGGAAGTCCCGATGGAGATCATGGGTGCGGATGAGTGGCTCTGGTCTGGTCATGAAGCACCGACCGTGGATAGGAGCTACTGGCCGAGGACGCCGACCTCGGTGACGGTGGCGCCGATGACGGCCGGAATCAGGGCCAGGGCCGTCAGCAGGGCCCACACGCCCAATGTGACCAGCACGGCCTTCCGTCGGGAGAGGCGCATCGTCACTCTCACGCCGATCACCAGCAGGATCAAGTGCCAGACCAGGAAGAGGTCGACCCGCGATAGGAGGGCCGCCAGAATCTGCTGGCCCGGGCTGGGCGGGGCGGCGATCATCTCCGTGACGGAGCTCTCCTGCCGCACCAGGCCGGAGAGGCCCGGGTTGAGGATCAGCTGATCGCTGAGCGCGATGTACACCGTCTGGAGCAGGCCGCGCAGTGCGTAGGGCAGCCAGGTCCACACGACCATGCGGAACACGTGGCCGAAGGCGCTCCGGCCGCCCAGCGCCATCCCCGCCAGATAGAGCGCACCGGCCCAGACCAGCCAGCCGACCACCCGTCCCAGCACGCCGCTGACGGCGGGGAAGACGACCGTGATGAGGGGAGAGGCGACGATGGACCTCGCCCGTTCCATCTGGGCCTGCTCCTCCGCGGAGCTTCCCTCATCCAGCTGCTCCTGGACGGCGGCCAGCGCTTCTCGAGACTGGCGAGCGGTGATGGGGGCGGCGACGACGACGGGAAGTGTGATCAGGAGCAGAGCCAGCACGGCGGGTAGCCACCACGTGCGCCCTCCGCCCTCGCTCAGGTCAGCCAATGTGGCGCGAGGCCGCCGGATGATGCCCCACAGCAGGCGGATCGCTCCTCGCTGCTTCGAGGTCTCCGTGTCTGATGCTTCCATGGTCACCCTCCCGGATGGTACGTTGGCTTGCTCCTCAGGTGTTGCTCGTTGCTGCGGCGATGCTCTGGATGGTGCAGATTATAAGCCCACGTCCTCTCGGCGTCAAGCTCGTTTTGTCCGGCAATCGCGGGTGAGGCCGTCCCTGGTCAGACGACCAGGCCGCGAACTGCCCGTCTGGCGAGGCTCGACCCTCCCTGGCTGGCCGTTACGCGGTGCGATCTCCCGTGGTAGGCTTTGGTGGAAGGTAGGACTGAGGTCATCAATGGCAAGCAGCCGCTGCACGATGAGCGGCCGAGTGGAGGAGAGAACGCGATGCAAGGGAGGACGGAACGGGTTGGCGTGGGAGGCCTGTTGGCAGCGGCGCTGCTGATTGGCCTGCTCAGTGGTTGTGCGTGGACGACGCGGGCGGGGGAGCTGCGGACCGAGTCGCGGACCATCGATCTGGGCGGCGCCGAAGAGGTGGCCGTCGATGTCAGGATGGGCGCCGGCGAGCTGACGCTATCCGGCGGCGCGGAGGCGCTGGTGGAGGCTGAGTTCACCTACAACGTGGAGGATTGGCAGCCGACCATCGACTACGTCGTGGCCGGGGACGAGGGGGAGTTGTGGATCGAGCAGCCCGAGGTGGAAAGCCTGGGGCTGGAGTCGTACCGCTATGAGTGGGACCTGCGCTTCAACGCCCGAACTCCGTTGGCCCTCGACGTGGCGCTGGGGGCCGGCGAGGGCGATATCGACGTGAGCACCCTGTCGCTCACCCGCCTGAACCTGGAGATGGGCGTGGGAGCGGTGGAGCTGGATTTGACGGGCGATCGGGCGCAGGACGTGGATGTTACCATCCGCGGCGGTGTGGGCGAGGCGACCGTGCTGCTGCCCGACGACGTGGGCGTGGAGGCGAGGGTGGGCGGCGGCCTGGGAGACGTCGACGCGAGCGGCTTGACCCGGCGGGGCGACGTCTACGTGAACGAGGCCTATAGCGCGTCGGAGGCGACGATCAGGCTCGATATTGAGGGCGGCATCGGCGGCGTGAACCTGCAGGTAGTGCGCGGGTAGAGCCAACATGGCCGACCAAGGTAATCCCACATGCGGCATCATCTTCGCGTGTGGATTCAGGCAGATCGAGGAGGATGGACGATGAACGAGCGAAAGTATGGATACACGGAGCTGGGGATGCTGTTGGGCATCTTTGTCGGCGGCGGGGTGGCGACCATTATGTTCGTCACGACGGGTCAGGCCACCTACTTCGGTCTGGTCGGAATGGGGCTGGCCCTGGGCCTTGGTCTTGGCGCCGCGTTCGACGGGCGAAGACGCGCGGACGATGAGAGGCGAGGGGCGGGAAGCGCCGAGCAAGAATGACGGGTGGAGGTCATCCTCGTACATCCTCGTATTCGGCCTGAGGAGTAGGGATCAGCCACTGAGGTGTGTGACGCACCAAGGGCGAGGGAGGAGGGTTGATTCGATTGGCGCCGCACCGCCCGCCCGGCGGCTAAGGGTTAGGTATCGGTGGTATGGTCGGCTCGCCGGGGCCTCTGGTCAGGACGGGCAGGTAGACGTCATAGCAGAACCTCTCGGCGACGTAAGATGTCGTCCAAGCAGGTCGGTCGGGGGCCTGTCCGGCCTCCAGCATCGCCTGCCAGGCTTCGTCCGTCAGGCGGTCGCTCGCGGGCCAGGGGAACTCGTAGTAGGAGAAGACGCCGCCCTTGGCGATGTGCAGCCCGCCCGATCCGTCCGGCACCACGACGTAGATCTCGAAGATGCGCCCGATGGCCTCCTCCAGGACGCGTCCGTCCCCGCTGGTCGCGACGTCCGCCACCAACGCAGCCTGTTTGTCCTCCTCGAACGCAGGATCGTCTTGACCTTCCTCTGCGTCGGCGGCGGCGACCGTCAACTCCTCCAGCTCGTCGCCGTAGTCCTCGATGCGTCTATAGTCATCCTCGGTCAGCGGCGCGCCGGCCAGCTCGCGCTGCGACGCGTCGAGGAGGAAGGTGAGCAGCCCGTCCAGATCCGTCAGGTTGTCCTCCGTCTGCTCGGTCAGCAAGTCGCGGCTCACCAGCCCATCGTACGTCATACGCGTCAGTGCCAGCAGGCGCGCGTAGGCCCTGGGATTGGGTTCGACCCAGCCGGGAGGCGGCGGCGGACCAGGAGGCGGGCTGATATCACCCTGGGTCTGTTTGGCGTAGAGGATGGTGTCGTGCTTCAGCTCGGTCCAGGATCCCAGCACACCGTTCAGATCCTTGCGCCTCCAGGCCGGGGTCCGCATGAAGCTTGGATACTGCCCCTCCTTGGGCTCCAGGAGCGGGTCCAGGGCGTAGAGCCAGTTCCAGTAGAGGCTCTGCGTCCAGGAGTCGAGCTGCAGGGCGGAGACCTCGTCGCGCAGCTTCGTCATCTGCGCCGGGTAGTTGTCGTAGGCTGTCTCGCCCATGGCGTCCAGCAGGGCATAGGCCTCCTGCGATCCCAGGGCGGCCATCACGTCTAGCGCCTTGGGCAGCATGCGCGGGTTCATGTCTGTGCTGACCTCGGAATAGATGAGTTGTTGAAAGATGTAGGCGTCCAGCACGAAGCGCTGGCCCATGAAGCGGAAGCCCTGCGTCACCTTCTCCATATCCTCCCAGATGTAGACCCACATGGAGTTGATCTGCGGGGGCGGCAGCCGGCGTGCGGCCTCGACGAAGGTCTCCAGCGCCGACGGGTCGGCGATGGCCGTGACGGGGGCGTCGGGGCCGAAGACGGCGTCCCACAGCGCGCCGTACTCGTGGAAGCCCAGGTCGTCTGCCTTGCCCACGATGAAGGCGGTGGGATCGTAGACCCGTGCCCAGACGTCGGCGGCGGGGTCGCCGTCGACGTCGGTGTGGCGCAGGATGTGGGTGATGAGCAGCGCCGCCCGGGTCTCCTGCTCGACCGCCAGCCGCAGGTTAATGCGCCCGTACCACATCATAGTGCGGAAGTAGCGCCGTAGCTGCTCGCTCCGGGTGTAGTGGCCGCGGGGGACGTACTGCGAGTAGTCCTCGCACAAACAGGGCAGCAGTACGCATTTCTGTGGGCAGTCACGGCAGAAGATGGGGCTGGGGGCGAAGCCGGCGTGGGTCTCGATCAGGGCCAGCTCGGCCTCCACCAGGTCGGCCACGGCAGGCGGCGCGACGGCCTCGGGGTCGATGAGCGCCTCGGCCACGGCGAAGTAGGCCAGCACGCTGCGGGCGGGCTCCTCTAGCTCCGTGCCCAGCAGGTCGTCGTAAAGTGCATGGGCGGACTGGCGGCAGGCGGCGGTGAGGACGTGGATGTCGGGCTCGAAGTGCTCCCGCTCCAGATCGCGCAGCATCTTGTCGAAGAGCAGGTGGTAGACGTGGTAGACGGAGTCGGTGGTGACGAAGACCGGCAGGTCCTCGTCTTCCGCATCCTGGTAGAGCTCGAAGAACTCGAGCCAGTCCGCGGGGGAGGCGACGAAGCCGTTCTGCGCCATAAGCGTGGTCTGAGGCTCGCTGAGGATGAAGGCGTCGCGGTTGCCCAGAGCTGCCAGGTCGACCGGCAGGGTGTAGCCCTCGTACGCCTCGGGCAGGGTGACGGTGATCTCGGTGTAGTCGGCGAAGCCCGGACCGTGGACGTCCGTGGGGAGGGGGATGTAGTCTTGCATGACCAGGGGGAGGAAGAGCTGCTGCCACGCCTCATCGGCCCCCAGGTCGGGGTGGGGTCCGATGGGGCGGGGGTCGCCATCGATGTCCACGTCGACGTCCGTCTCCACGCCCTCGTCTATCGCCGCCGAGCCGCTCGTCAGGTGGTAGTCCCCCGCATCCGGATTCACGAAGGCCGGATCGCCCCAGGTGTTGTGTGTACCGGTGACGATGGCGCCCGCGCCACTCCAGTCCTCGTCGTTCGCCCAATCGCCGCTGCCCCACAGCGTGGCCTCCAGCGTGGCGGTGTTGCCCGCCGCCACGCTGATGCCCACCGTGTGGCCGACCAGGATGGTGTTGGTCATTGTCGCTGCGCCGTAGACTATGGGGTCAGGGCCGCCCATCTCCTCCACAAGCACGCCGCTACTTCCGGTGTTACGCGCGACGGTGTTGTGCACTAGATCCACTGATGATCCCTGCATAGAGAGCCCACTGCCATCGTCGCTGGACTGATTGCCGGTCATCAGGTTGTTGACTATCGTCGCGTCGCACTTACCTAGGGACACGCCTCCACCCGTGTTGGCGGTGAAGCTGTTTCCGCTGATCAGGAAACCGTTCGAGTTCCATCCGCTCAAGCCTCCGCCGGAACTCGCCTCGTTATCGCGAAGCACGTTCTCCCACAGGGTGATGCTCTCGCTGTTCCCCACGTAGACGCCGCCGCCTGAGTTAGCCGTGTTGGACGTGAACGTGTTCGCAGTCAGTGTGCCGCTGCCGTAGGCTACCTCCACACCGCCCCCACGATGTGTCGTACTGTTGGAATCGAAAGTGTTCCTATTCAAGACGACGTGGCTCTCATAACAGTGGAGCCCCCCGCCGGTTCCGTAGGTCGTATTCGCTGCGTTGTTCTCAACCAGGGTCTCGCTGACTGCGACGCTGCTGGACTCCGCGTACAGACCACCACCATAGCCATAGTCGACAGTTCCCGCGGTGTTGCAGCAGATCGCACAGCCGTCCATGATAACTCCGGCCTCGAAGACGTACACGCCGCCGCCGGCATCCGCCCATAGACGGCCTTGAAGGCCTGTCGCATCACCCCCGGTGATGCGCAAGCCCGTAATTGTGGGATTGGCCTCGTTGGTGATGTAGAATACGCGTCCTTGGCCCTGGGCATCCAGCGTCGTCGTGTTGACGCCAGGTTTGGGCGGCTCGCTGAACGAGGTGGTGTACCCACCTCGGATGGTGACGGTCCTGCTGACGTAGACGACCTGAGTGACGACGCCGGTTGTCGTGGCGTCGTTGCGCGGGCGCACGTGCACATCGGTGTAGGTGCCGGCCGCCACCTTGATCGTGTCACCAGAACTGGCTGCGTCCACCGCGTGTTGGATGGTCCGGCACGGCGCGGCCTGCGACGTGCAGTCGTTGCCGGCGTCGTCGCCCGTCGTGGCCACGTATCGCGTGCCGGCGGTCAGAGCGGTGCTACCCACCGACTGGCCCGTGTTCAATATCCCCAAGAATACCAGAGCCAGGGCCAGGCCCAAGGCGAACGGCATGAGCATCCGTCTCGTCCTCATCGCTTACCCTCCCTATCAGGTGCTTGTGCACCGATCTCGATAGCTTGTTTAGTGCTAAGCGTTCAGCCTTCCGGGGGCGTGAACGGCCGTTCGAATCAGTCTGACGTGTAGTTCCTGATGACGAGTGGCACGTAGACCTGGTGCAGCATCTGCCATATCTCGCCACCGTTGGCCGGGTTATGCGTGCCCAAGTACAGACTATCCTGGAAGGTGGTCACCGAGTTGTCCCAATACGTTCGGAAGTTGTTGCTGTCGCCGAGACCATCGGGGCCGATCTGATGCCAGTCGATGCCGTCCTGGGTACGCCATATCTCGATACCGGAGACGTCGTTGCGGGTGATACAGTAGAGCTGGTCGTCGACCACGACCAGCGTCTGAGCCTGGCCGTTGTCCGTGTTGCCGAAACCGTCGTCAATCAGGCGCTCCCAATCGGTTCCATCACACGTCGAGCAACGCCACACCTGTGCGCCGGTGCTGTCGTGCATGGTCCCGGCGTAGAGAGAACCATCGAAGACGGCCAAGGAGGCGATAGCATCGTTGTCGTAGTCATCGAAGCCGTCGTCGTTGACCTGGCTCCAGGTTGTGCCGTTGGACGTGCGCCAGACCTCGCCACCGCCCTCCCAGTTGAATGTGCCGGCGTAGAGGTAACCGTTGAACGACTCAAACGCGGTCACGGCATGGTTGTCAGCGTCTTCCGTCAGGTCGTCGGTAGCGACCTGGCTCCACGAGTCCGTGTCTCCAGTGCTGCTGCTCCAGATCTCTGCGCCGTGGTTGCTGGTGGAACCCCACGTGCCGGCGTAAAGGGTGTTGTTGAAGACAGCCAACTGGAAGATGTCGATGTTGGCCGGCTCGCCGAAGCCCTGGTCGGCCACGCGTGTCCAGTGTTTGCCGTCGCCGCTGCGCCATACCTCGCCGCCGTGCCCTTCGTCGGCCCATGTGCCGGCGTAGAGGTCATCCTTGAACACGACCATTTCGTCGACGCCGATGTTGTAGTCGTGCCCCAGGCCGCCCGTGATCACCGACGTCCAGCCGTCGTCCAGACGCCAGATCTCCGCGCCGGTCTCCCGGTTGTACGTGGTCCCGGCGTAGAGCGTGCCGTTGAAGGCCGCCAGCGAGCTGATCCCCTCGTTGGCGCGGTTGCCGAAGCCGTTGACGTTCACCTGCCGCCAGCCGGGCACGCCGGGGGCGAACTTCTGGATGCGGTGGTTGACCACGTCGGTGACGTAGACGTTGCCTCGGTCATCCACGGCCACGCCCGCAGCCTGCCGCATGCGGCCGACCTCACCGCCCCAGTCGCCGCCGATGGTGGTCAGGTAGGCCCCGCTGCTGTCGAAGACCTGGACGCGGTTGTTGTAGATGTCGGCCACGTAGACCCGGCCTTGGGCGTCCACCGCGACATCGCGGGGCTCGCTGAGGTGGGCGAAATCGTCACCCC
>CAYQZG010000130.1:3347-11672 GCA_964421785.1 uncultured Anaerolineales bacterium | reverse complement strand
GTACTACAACCTCATTTCCGGCAAGAGACTTCCGAAGTCTGCACGACAATGCTAGACAGGCCTGGAATCGTTCTGTGAGCGCCTCTACATCGCATTGGGCGTGGACTCCAAGACTTCGGAAGTCTGCTCCTCTGGCAAGTGCGTTTGTAGTGCTAGTGCCCTACGGGCCTTGGCTTTTCCCTAGCTCCTAGCACGAAGTCCCGGGGGCGGTCTGCCCGCGGCTACCCAAGGGGTTCCAGCGATTCGGGACGGTGTCCAAACGGATCGACGTCGTTGCCCGTCACCTGGGACGCCAGCACCGGCGCGGCCCAGTGGACGGCATTGGTGATGATCTGCAAGACCTCAGGTTGGTAGTAGATGGGATAGGTCTCGTGACCGGGGCGGAAGTAGAAGATCCTGCCCCTGCCGCGGCGGAAACAGCAGCCGCTCCGGAAGACCTCCCCTCCCTCGAACCAGCTGAGGAAGACCAGCGTGTCGGGCGCAGGGATGTCGAAGCGCTCGCCGTACATCTCGGCGTGCGGCACCTCGAAGTACTCGCCCAGACCATCGGCGATGGGGTGACCGGGCTCGACCACCCAGATGCGCTCCTTCTCCCCGGCCTCACGCCACGTCAACTGACCGCTCGTGCCCATCAGCGCCCGGAAGATCTTGGACAGGTGCCCGGAGTGGAGCACGATGAGGCCCATGCCTTTGAGCACACGCTCCTTGACGCGTGCCACGACGTCATCGTCGACCTCGCCATGGGCCATGTGGGCCCACCAAATGAGAACGTCGGTCTTGGCAAGGATGCTCTCCGTCAGGCCGTGCTCCGCCTCATCCAGCGTGGCGGTGTGCACGTCCAGGCCCTGCTGACGCAGATGCTTGGCGATGGCTCCATGGATGCCCTCGGGATAGACGCTGGCTACTTCATCGTCGAGCTTCTCGTGGCGATACTCGTTCCATACTGTGACTCTTGGTGAAGACATAGTGACTCCTTCCCCGTCGCCACCCATCACTTCTCTCGGGCGTGCGCCAGTTCCCTATCCGCGGCCGCGCTCTTCCTCAACCTGCTGCATAAGGTAGTACGGGTAGGGAAGCCGCTTGGCACTCGCTGTGTTGAGACGATCGAGATGCTCCTGGCTCAGCTGCCAGCCGATAGCACCCAGGTTGTCCTCGAGATGCGTCATCTTCCGCACACCAATGGTCGGTGCTGTGATACCGGGGCGGTGCAGGACCCAGTTGAGCGCTACCTGGGCCGGCTTCTTGCCGGTCTCCTCTGCGACCTCGAAGAGGACGTCGATGACGTTCCAGGTGTGCTCGTTGTTGTAGATGCTCCAGGCCTCGCTCCATCCCTCTTCCTCGGCCTTCTCGACGCGGCTGCCGGGCGGGGGTGCGTCCATGCCTCGATGGTACTTCCCACTCAGCCAACCACCGCGGAGCGGGCTCCAGGTGAACACCCCGATGCCCTCGCTGCGGCAGACGGGCAGCACCTCCCACTCTATGGCTCGATCCAGGAGGTTGTAGAGTGGCTGCAGGGACGAGAACCCCTCCCACCCCATCTGCCGGCTGATGTCCATGGCTTTCTGAAGCTGCCAGCCGGCGAAGTTGCTGGCCCCGATGTAGCGGGCTTTTCCGCTCTTCACCAGCTCGTTCAGCGTGTAGAGCGTCTCCTCCAGCGGCGTGCCGGGATCCCAGGCGTGCACCTGGTAGAGGTCGACGTAGTCGGTCTGCAGCCGAGAGAGGCTCTCCTCAATCGCCGCCAGGATGTGCTTGCGGCTCAGGCCCACATCGTTGGGGCCATCGCCCATAGGATAGCGGACCTTGGTGGCGATGACGAAGTCCTCGCGTCGCCTGCCTTTCAGCCAACGCCCCAAGATCTCCTCAGATTTGCCCTGACCGTAGACGTCAGCGCTATCGATGAAGGTGCCGCCAGCGTCGGCGAAGCGATCCAGCAGCTGGAAGCTGACCTCCTCGGTGGCCTCGCGACCGAAGGACATAGCCCCGAGACACAGCTCACTCACTTTCAGTCCAGTTCGTCCAAGATAACGATAGTCCATCTCTACCTCCATACCTAAACGATCAACCATAATAAAGGCAAGCGAAGCAGCATCAACTACGTGAGCCAACACTCCGCTGCCAAAGCGCGGATTCAGCTAGAACAAGAGATATAAACGTATCACCGACCTACTTCTCTGACGTCAGGTGAACAGCGGCTCCATCCCCTTCTCCTCGACCAGCGTCTCCATCTCCTCCTCGGAGGGGCGCTCCTCGAAGCGGTTAGCGGCGTCCAGCACCCTGGGCAGCAGGTCGATGTCGCCAACCGTGTTGAGGAAGACGCGAGGGTCCCCCAGCACCCAGTGCACGGCCCTGTCGATAGCCCACTGTTCCTCAAACGGTTGGTACCAGGTGGCGCGGTTCTGCTCGCCTTCAGGCCAGCGTCGACGCGTCAGCGACTTGATCGTCTGCACGGCGACGTCCCGCTCCTCACAGAGATCCAGAAGCGCTTCGAAATCGGCGGCATAGGTTGCATTCTGCATCAGCGGGTAGTTGTAGGGGAGCAGCACCGCGTCGAAGTCGAAGCGCTCCAGGCTGCGCAGGTGCATCCTTGGGACGATCAGTTCGTGGCCGGTGACCCCCAGAAATCGGACGATGCCCTGTTCTCGCGCTTCGATGAAGGCCTCCAGCGCCCCACCCGGCCCCATCGCCGTCTCCCACTCCTCAGGGTCGATGAGTATGTGCATCTGCCAGAGGTCAACGGTGTCGACCCGCATGCGTTCCAGCGACTCCTCGAGCTCCCGCCAGGCGCCGTCGTAGGTGCGCCGCTCCGTCTTCGTCGCCAGGAAGAAGTCATCACGATGCGCCTCCATCCACGGCCCGATGCGCAGTTCCGCGTCACCATAAGAGCGCGCCACGTCGATGTGATTGACGCCGTGCTCCAGCAGCACCTCCAGCGTGCGGTCAGCCTCCTCCTGCGTCACTTGGCCGAGGGATGCCGCGCCAAAGATGGTCCGAGTGCTCATGTGTCCAATACGACCAAACGCCTTTCTCTCGATCATGGCTGCCTCCTCAATAGGCTAACTCATATCTTGCCTCTCTGCAAACAGCATCAACACACCAAACATCACCGTTGCAATAGCCAAGTCCACCAGAATAGCGGACATGGTGACCCGTGGGCCAATCGACTCGAAGAGCTGCCCGATCAGCCATGGCAGCGTCATGCCGCCGAGGCTGGCCCCCACGAAGAACCAGCCCGTGATCCGGCCGGTGATCGCCATGCGCCGCTCCGCAAACGAGATCATGATGGGGAAGATGGAGGCCATCGAGAGGCCCACACCGACCGTTCCTAGCCACAAGGTGAGAGGAGCGTCGCCAAACAACACCATCGCTCCTACACTGATCAGGCATCCCACCCAATCGACTACTAGCATCCTACGTGGCGAAATCCGTCTGACCAGCGGGATAGAGAGCAACCGTCCTGCGGTGAACACGCCCCAGAACAGCGACGTGAGGTAGGCCGCCTGCGCATCGTTGCTCAGCCCTGTAGCAGTGGCATAGGTATAGATCCAGCCCCCCATGCTGCTCTCCGCGCCCACATAGAGGAGAAGCACGGTTGCGATAAGAACCACCATCAAGGCGTTGCTCCCCTGGGCTTGATCGCCGACACGGTCGGACCTGGCGGTGGGGCTGGGGAAACGAAGGATCCACAGAGCCACAGGGGCGATCAAAGCCGCCAATATCCAGTAGGCCCAACTGATGTCGCCGCTGAGCCGCACAGCCTGGGCGACGATGATGGGTGACACGAACGCCCCCAACCCAAAGCAGAAGTGAAGGCCATTCATGAAAGGACCAACGTCGCGCCCGTGCAGCCAGACCAGCAAGGTATTGCCGCCCACGTCGACCGTCCCCGATGCTGCTCCCCTCAGGAGCGTGACGGCGGCCAGAAGCCAAAGCCATGGGACGAGCGGCACTAAGGCCATCAGCACGGCCAGCAGAAGCAGGACGCCTCCCATCACTACCTGTCCGGGAGCGCGATCGTAGGCCCGGCCGCCCAGCAGAGAACCAATCAGATAGCCCGTCGCACCCGCCGTGAAGAGGATACTGATCTCGTCGAGGGAGGCGTCGACGTGCTCGGCCAAACCGGATAGGGTAGGGCCAAGCGAAGCAGTCACCAGCCCCAATGCAATGAAGGCCAGATAGTAGCCCCCGGTCTGAGCCAGCTTACCCCGTGACGCCCTTGGCGTCGAGAACTTAGTCGCTGGTGTTGATGTGGACATCGTAAGTCCTGGTCAGGAAGCGTACATCGTCTGGCACGAGTCCGCGCTCGCTACGCCAGCTCCGCGATGTAGATCTCAAACGGTGCAATCTCCAGCTCCGAAAGGCAGCCTGCTACTTCCCGATCCTCACTGGAGAAGACAAGACGTGCGGCCTCGCGATTCAGATCGAAGGTCAGCGTGTGGGCGCTCTCGGAGAAGTTGAGCACCACGAGACAGGTTTGCTCCGGCGTGCTGCGCAGGAAGGCGAGGTAGTCCTCGGCCTCCTCGTGGAGCGCCGTAAGCGGAGCGACGTAATCGCCCGCGATGAGAGCCGGCGTTCGCTTGCGCGTGGCCAACATCCGCTTGTAGAAGTTGAGCATCGAGTCCGGATCATCCTGCTGCTCGGCGACGTTGACCCCCTCCGCGTAGTTATCGTTGACCGGCAGCCACGTCTCCACGCCCGCGGGGCTGAAGCCAGCGTTGGGCCCATCATCCCACTGCATCGGTGAGCGACATATGTCACGGCTCTCATGGCGAGTCAGCTCGAATGCCTGATCCGGCGGCATACCGACATCCTTCACGGCTAGGTCGTACATTCGCAACGCCATTGTATCCCGGAGCTGGCTGAAATCGTCGACGATCAAATTGGTCATCCCGATCTCCTCCCCGTTGTAAAGGAAGGGCGTGCCTCTTAAGGTCAGAATGAGAGCCAGTGAAAGACGTGCCAACTTGTCGTCATGCTCACCATCGCCATAGCGGCTGTAAACGCGGGGAGAGTCGTGGTTCCCCAGCGTGTTACACGGCCACGCGCCCTCCGGCAGCTCCGAAAGCCGCTGCTCCTGATTGGCGCGGATGTGCTCCGGGGTGAGGCGCTCGGTCCTCATCAGGGGAAAGTTGAAGGCCAGGTGGAGTTCGTTGTCGCCGTCACCGTAGAAATCGACGAGGCCGGTCTCACCGACCAGCACCAGCTCTCGCTCCCCGTACTCGCGATCAACCAGCAGGCGCAGCTCCTGGAAGAGAGAATGCAGTTCTGGTTGGTTGACCTGGTGTTCGAACTTCTCCTCCCACTTCGCCTCTGCTGCATCGTGCTCCTCTGGCGTCTCTGCAGCCTCGCTCATCAAGTACAGCTCGACCAGCGTCATTCCGCTGGTCTCGTCGGGCATCTCCGGATCCTCAAAGACGGTGCCAATGGCATCGAGGCGGAAGCCGTCGACACCCACGTCAAGCCAGAATCGGATGACATCCCACATGGCGCCCTTGAGCTCGGGATTGCGCCAGTTGAGATCAGGTTGCTCCTTGAGGAACATGTGGTAATAATACTGCTCGGTGGGCTCATCGTACGCCCACGCCGAGCCAGTGAAGGTAGATTCCCAGTTGTTCGGCGGCCCACCATCCGGCGCGGGATCGCTCCAGACGTACCAATCGCGCTTGGGATTGTCTCGTGACGAGCGTGACTCGATGAACCAGGGATGTTGGTCCGAGGAGTGGTTGGGGACGAAGTCAACAATCACGCGGATGTCGCGCCTGTGCGCCTCGTCTAAGAAGGCTTTGAACACCTCCAACGTGCCGTAGTCCGGCTCGACACCCGTGTAGTCGGCTACATCATAGCCATAGTCGAGCTGAGGCGAGGGATAGTGTGGCGAGAGCCACAGCGCGTCGATGCCCAGATCCTCCAGATAGTCGAGCTTCTCGATCATCCCTTGGATGTCGCCAATGCCGTCACCATTGCCATCTGCGAAACTGCGTGGGTAGATCTGATAGAAGACTGCTTTCTGCCACCACTTCAGGTCGTTCATAGCTGCTGATTCCTCCGTTGGATGAAACTGAGTGATTCGTCAGCCCTCAGGCTGAGCTGCATTCAGCCGCCAAGCCCGTCCCCGGGCCGCTTCCTTCGCGGCAGAGCCGAAAGGCCGCATGTCTATGTTGTGTGAGTTTCTCCGCTCCGACGTACGTCACGCTGCATTGAGCACAAAATCCAGCACATCGTCCAGCTTGGCCGTTGCCAGGCCAATGACGTGATCCCCTCCACCGTAGTGCACGGGTGACTGCGTCGACCCGTGGTGTCCCCCTCCCTAACCCTCCCCCTGTGGGGGAGGGGAGAAGGTGGGGGCTCGATTAGGGCGCTCACTGGGACAGCTCGACGATGACACCCTCGTCCGGACGCAGCATCAGCTCGCCGAGTAAGACTGCCTCCTCTCGATCGAGGTGCGTGGACAGCGCGACGCGTCCTTCCGTCCCGATCGGGATCGCAACCGTGCGCGGCGTGGCGGACATGTTCAGAGCGATGACGAAGCGCTGATCGCCCGCCTCTCGAAGGTAGGCGAAGCAGTCGGGGTCTCCCGCGTCCAGGGAGGCGTAATCGCCTCCAAACAGCGCCGGTGTCCATCGGCGGAGGCTGAGCAAGCGCCGGTAGAGATTGAGCATTGAGAATGGGCAGTCGGACTGCGCCGCCACATTCCGCGTCACGTAGTCGCGGGAGACCGGGAGCCAGGGCTCGACCTTGGAGAATCCGGCGTAGGCCTCCGTACTCCACTGCATCGGCGTGCGCGCCACGTCGCGGGTACGCTCTGCCCCCAGATTGAGCCCCTGGGGATCCTGGACCTTCTCCGGTGGAATGTCGCCGTTTTCGATACCCAGCTCGTCGCCGTAGTAGATGGTCGGGGTGCCGCGCAGTGTGAGCTGCATCATCGCCGCCACGCGCGCCGGTCCTTGTCCACCAAACCGCGAGGCCGTGCGCGGGTAGTCGTGACTGGTCAGCACGAAGTGGTGCCACGGGTTGAAGCGATCACCGGCAAAATCGTCCAGGACCGTCTCAACCTCGTCCACCGTGCGGCGCATAGCCTGGGCGTCCCACGGCTGCCTCGCCAGCCGGAAATCAATCGGCAGGTGCAGTTCGTCACCCTCGTCGCCGTAGTACCTGACCCAGCGATCCAGCGGTCCCCACAGCTCACCGATGGCACAGACGTCATCGTACTCGTCGAGCACCTGGCGAATCTCGCGCATGACCTCGTGGTTCTCGTCCTGATCCCAGTTGTAGACCTGGCGCTGGCGCCCGAGGATGTCGTTCTCGGGCAGATCGGGGGGCGCATCGGGGTTGGGCGGGTTGTCCCGCAGATCCTCGTCCTTGATCAGCAGCCCGATCACGTCCATTCGGAAGCCGTCCACGCCGCGGTCCAGCCAGAAGCGCAGCGTATCGTACATAGCGTCTCGCACCTCGACGTTGCGCCAGTTGAGCTCTGGCTGCTCTTTGACAAACTGGTGCAGATAGTACTGGCCCGTCCTCTCGTCGTAGGTCCAGGCCGGGCCGCCGAAGAAACTGCCCCAGTTGTTGGGCGGCCTGGGTGACGTCGCTCCGTTTGCTGCCGACCCGCCACCTGGGGCAGGGTCGCGCCAGATGTACCAGTCCCGCCTGGGGTTGTCCCGAGACGAGCGAGACTCGAGGAACCAGGGGTGACGGTCCGAGGTATGATTGGGCACCCAATCGATGATGATCCTCACCTCACGCGCGTGCGCCTCCTCGACCAGCCGGTCGAAGGCATCCATATCGCCAAAGAGTGGATCGACGTCGCAGTAGTCGGCCACGTCGTAGCCGAAGTCGGCCATCGGCGATGGATAGAACGGGCTCAGCCATAGGGCGTCAATGCCCAACGAGCCCTCGCTCCCCGCCAAGTAGCCAAGGCTCTCGACGATCCCCTGCAGGTCGCCGACGCCGTTGCCAGTTGTATCGTTGAAACTGCGCGGGTAGATCTGGTAGATCACGCCGCGCTCCCACCAGTGCAAGTCCTGCGGTAATCGACCGTTCATCAGTGCACTCCTTCCAGTATCTGCTTCTATCCAATCACTCGCCGCGCAAGCAGTCCCGGTGTCCCCCCTCCCTAACCCTCCCCCTGTGGGGGAGGGGAGGGCGTAGTCCGCGAACCAGCCCACGCCGTCGCGGTTGGGCCAGCCGCCGGCCTCTTGCAGCGCCTGGGGAAGATCCCAGTGGTAGAGCGTCGCGTTGGGCACGATGCCGGCCGCCAGCAGATGATCCACCAGCCTGTCGTAGAAATCCGGCCCGTCCTCACGGTTCTACAAGCCTCCAGCGGCCTGCCGT
>CAYQZG010000130.1:0-3247 GCA_964421785.1 uncultured Anaerolineales bacterium | reverse complement strand
AAGCCTCCAGCGGCCTGCCGTCGGGACGACGGCGCTCCAGCCGCCAAGGTCGTAGAAATCCAGCCCGTCCTCACGGTTCTAGAAGCCTCGCGGCGCCAACTGCGTCGACGCGCCGGCTGTCACGGCGCTACTGACATTGCAGCGGCTGTGTGCGCGAGGCCGCCTCATCCAGCGCGATCCCCAGGTACGCATCCGGCCGGAGGAAATCGTAGGGCGAGGATGCCTGGGCGATGTCGCTGCGCTTACGGCCGTAAGCGGAGCGGCGCGACCCGCGCTCAACCGGAAAGGCGCTATCCTCCGCCGGAGCGAAGGAACTCCCGCGCACGATGGCAAACCGCACGTGGATCCAGGTCGGCCAGTCGGCGCGCCCACTCCAACTGCCCTGGTAGCCCAGCAGTTGGCCAGCCTCCACCGGCACTTCCATGGCGCCCGGCGGGAAGTCTGAGACCACGAAGGAGTCCTCTCCATCAGCACTCATCATATCACCGTAGAGCGACCAGACCGTCGCGCCGTGCTCCAGCGGGTCCTCGTGCCGGATCGCCACGGCGCCGTGCCAGCCCGTGCGGCGGGTCAGCAAGCCATCCGCCACTGCGTAGACCGGAACCTCACCGGCGTTGCCGCGGCCCTGGAGGTCCAGGAAGGCACCGTCCCAATGGACACCCAACTGACCCTCGCTAGGCAGCTGCCATGTGCCCTCAGGGCATGCCTTGGTCGGCGCGCTGCTGCCGGCGCGGGGTAGATAGAGACGCGTGTCCGCGTACATCCTCTCTGGTTTGTAGGCGCGCTTGATCGCTGCCAGCATCTCCGGCGTCCAACGCTCCTTGTAGACATCGTAGTCGGGGAAGTAGTGGATAAGGATCATGTCGAACGCCCCATCACGAATCTCCTCCACGAAGGGCGTCTGATCCCACAGGCCAGCCTGGGCCAGCTGGGTCATCTCGAAGGGCTGGATGTACAAGGGCCACCCTTGCAGCGTGACCAGCCCCACGTATTCGTCGCCAATGACGCGTCCTCGGCCGTGATCCTTCGCTGCTGTCGGGACGACGGCGCTCCTGTCACCGTATTCGTCGCCAATGACGTGCCCTCGGCCGTGATCCTTCGCTGCCGTCGGGACGACGGCGCTCCTGTCGCCGTATTCGTCGCCAATGACGTGTCCTCGGCCGTGATCCCCCGTGTGCGCGATCTCCCACTCCAGGTCCTCAAGGAGCGCTGTCGCTGCGCGCCGCTCACGCAGGCGAGGGACGTACTCGCCCAGCGTGCTCCGTATCAGCCAGCCCACCTGCAGCGTCAGCAGGAGCAGCAGTCCCACTCGCACCCAGCGGCGCCATCGCTTCTCCGCCACGGTGCCAGTCCAGGCAATCCACGTCCCGGCGGTCAGGCTCAGCGCGGCGCAAAGCTCCAGGAAGTAGTTGACGTTGGACCCGATCTTGCCGATGGTCAGGCAGGATAGGAACGCGCCGACCAGGTAGGGCACCACCAGCGGCCAGTGTGGGACGCCCAGCGCCGGCATCGCTCCCAGGGAGACCGCGCCGAGCAGCAGTAGGAACGGTGCATCGCGAGACAGGTTCTCCAGGTTCCACCTGACCCGGTCCCAGCTGAACTCATTGACGTTGGCGGTGACGATGTTGAAGAAGAAGCCACCGCCGGTCAGGGCATACAGGATCAGGAAGAGCACCAGGCTCACACCCGCCACCATCGTGGCCAGGGTGAGAGCACGCCGCCATCCCACGCTGCGCCAGAGCCACACGAAGGCGGCCAGCGGCGCGGCCAGCGCGTACGACTGCCTGGTGTAGATGGCAGCTACGAGCAAGAGCCCTCCGCCGACGAGGGTGCCTCGCGCCTCCGGCCTGCGCACGAACACGTAGAGCGCCGCCGTGCTCAGCGCCAGGGCCAGCAGATCGATGCGCAGCAGCGACGACCAGTGGACGACGTAGGGCATTGTCAGGAACAGACCGGCTGCTACCGTCCCGGTGAAACGATCGCGGTCCTCTACTTGGACGATGCGCGCTAGGAACAGACCGACGGCCAGCGCGCCGAGGATCGAGATCAAGCGCCCCGCCCAGAAGTTCGGGCCGAAGATGGCGATGAAGGGCGCCAACGCCAGCACAAAAAGGGGCGGGTAGTTGGAGATGGTGTAGGGCGGCGTGGATAGGTCGGCGCGGTAGATGTTCCTGGGTGACTGCATCGACCCGCCCGCCGCCAAACGCATGGCCTGGTCCACCAGCGGCGCCTCGCCATAGTCGAGAGGGTAGCGGTGGAGGACCGCCAGCAGCTGATGCAGGCCGAAGATGAACACCGCCATCGCCAGGAACACCAAGAGCACCGCCTGGGCGCTGCTATCAAAGACCTGGACCACGAATGGCCCGCTTCGCTTCTCCTGTCCGTTGTCGCTTGATGGTCCTCTTCTCACGGTGTCCTCCGTCGTCTCGTTGCTGCGGCGCTACTCCCCAGGCCGACGGGTACCTCCTATTGGTGACGAGCCGGGATCTGCCGATCCCCGGCGAGCGTGTATATGGCGATGGGCTTTCGCCACCCTGTCCTGGCCGTGTGCGGCCTGGATCTCCTGGTGCACCGGCACGTTCTCCAGGTATGTTCGGCGGAAGGGGCTATCCTCGGGGATGAGGGCGTGCTTCCGCATCATCTCGTCGTAAGCACGTTGCAGGACCTCATCAGCCTCTGTCTCCTGTCCATTTGCCTTCAGCGTGCGGCTGTGACAGAAGAGTATCTCCTCGCTCACGCATTCGATGATCTGGATGTACCCCAACGCCTCGTATCGACCCAACGCCGCCTGCGAGGCCTCGAGTGCCTGCTCTAGATGATCCTGCTGCTGGCGCTCATCGCTCAGCCGTGTGGCCAACGTCAGATGAGCCTTGGCTCTCTCGTGGGCCACGGCGATCTCGTACTGCTCCGTGACCAGGGGATTGTGTGCGACCATGCTGCGAACCTCTTCCGTTAGATCGAAGACCTGGCGAGCGTGTGCTTCGTCGCCCAGTGCGTTGTAGAGCATGGCCGCCACCAGGCGACGGCCCGCTCGCGCGATTGCCAGGACATTCTCCTCGTCGATCTGCCGGATCTCCTCAAGCGCTGCCCATGCTTTCTCGTGGGCTCCACGCACGGCGTGGATCTGGATCGCTCGCAGCAGGATATACATATCGGACTCAGGCGGCTCCGACCTCCGCCAAGCCCGTCCCCGGGCCGCTTCCCTGCCGTCGGGACGACGGCGCTCCAGCCGCTTCGCCCGTCCTTG
>CAYQZG010000129.1:0-11743 GCA_964421785.1 uncultured Anaerolineales bacterium | reverse complement strand
ACTGCATAGATCCAGGTGCCTCGCACGCACGGAACGTGCAAGGCACCACGAAAAAAGGCCTCCCGCTGGGAGACCTTACCAATCGTTCTCTCATCCGTCAACGCCAGGATCCTCACCAGCAGCAAGCGCCCCTCGTGCAGAGGAGCAGGCCGGAAAGGAGAGCGTTCAGTTTCGCGTCGAAAGACTTGGTCATATTTGTGCTCGCTTGTGTCTCGCTTAACTTAGTTCATCATGACTTTGGTGGAAGGACAAGCGGCAACCACGACGATCAGCGACGAGATGGACGTGCAGGTGCGGCACGTGTTGATAGTCGCCCCCGTTGACGATCAGCCGGTAGCCGTGGTCCTCCAGGCCGTACTGGCGCACCAGGAGCTGCACCGTCTCCAGCAGGTCCCGCAGGAAGTCGCCCGCCTCCGGCGGCACGTCCAGCAGGCTACCGAAGGGCTCTTTGGGCACGATCAGGATGTGGACGGGATGGCCGGGCTGGGGATGATGAAACGCCAGCAGCGTCTCCGTCTCCCGCAGCCGTTCAACAGGGATAGCGAAGCTCATATGGCTCATCACCCACCCGAGGAGGCGGCGGCTGCACCGGCACCGCGCGAGTCTCAGCAATGCCCGACTCAGCGCCTCGCGCACCAAGCTCACCGATCTACTCTCGATCCTCTCCCATAGCTCGCCTCAACGCTCGGCATGCGGATTGAATCACCGATCAGCACGACCCTCACCATCATCCCTCGTCCAGCGCGCGGCGCATGGCCCGCGCCAGGATGGACGCGTCGAGCGGCTTGAGGAGCACCTCGGCAAAGCCCGCCTCCCTAAGCCGCTGGTGATCCTCCTTAAACCTGTACCCGGTAAAGGCCAGCACCGGGAGATCGGGATACATCTCGCTCAGCGCCTGCATCAGGGCCTCGCCACCCATGTCCGGCATCACTACATCAGTGATCACCAGGTCGACCGCGGCCTCCTGAAGCGTGTCCAGGGCCTCCCGACCATTGGCGGCGGTCAGCGCGCGATAGCCCAGGGCCTCCAGCGTCTGGCGCCCCGCCTTCCGCAGGTTCTCGTGATCCTCCACCAGCAGAACCACCTCTCCCCTCCCTGACGCGAGAGAGGAGACCTCCTCCGCCACCTCCTCCTGCCCTGCCTCGTGGACGGGCAAGTAAACGTAGAACGTCGTGCCCACGTCCGGCTCCGTCTCCACCTCGATGAATCCACCATGGTGCGTGACAATCCCGTAGACCTGCGCCAGTCCCAGCCCCGTTCCCTCTCCCCGCTCCTTGGTGGTGAAGAAGGGCTCGAAGATGCGCCCCTTCACCTCCTCGGTCATGCCTGTCCCTGTGTCCGACACAGCAAGGCAGACCCACGCACCCGGATCCATTCCCGCCACCGGCGCGTCCTCACTCGACGCGACAGTCGTCCTGGAGATAACAACCCGCAGGTCGCCGCCCTCCGCCATGGCGTCGCGAGCGTTGATGGCCAGGTTCATCATCACCTGCTGAATGCGGGTCGGATCGGCGTGCACCAGGCAGGTATCCGGCGCTATCTCCGTGATCAGACGGATGTTCTCCGGCAGGGTGTTACGCAGGATCTCAAGAACCTCACCGAGGAACGAGACCAGATCCACCGACTGGACCTCCATCGCCGAGCGTCGACTGAAGTCCAGGATCTGGCCCACCAGGTCTGAAGCGCGTCCACACTCGGCGACGATGGTCTCGGCCGCCGATGCGAGCTCCGGGGAGAGGTCTGCGTCGTAGAGCAGCATATTGCCGTAGAGCATGATGGTGCCCAGGAAGTTGTTGAAGTCGTGCGCGATGCCGCCGGCCAACCGTCCCACGGCAGCCAGACGCTCCTGCTGTTGGACGCGCTCCTGGGACTTCCGCTCCTCGGTCACGTCACGCACGGCCAGCACCCAACCCTCGGGCGGGCGCTTCTTCTCCGCCACCGGCCGGGCCAGCACCTCGAAGACCCGATGGGGTGGGCCAGGGATCTCGATCTCGTGCCACAGGCCCTCGGGCGAGGACGCCAGCAGACCCTCCAGGGGCCGGTCGGCCAGGTGGGCGAGCACGTCTCCCTTGGAGGCGTCGGTGAGGATCGGGAGGTAGCGCTGCGCCGCCGGGTTGGCGACCAGGATACGCTGCTCGGCATCGAGTAAGAGAATGCCCGCGGGTATATACTCGACCGTGGTCTCCAGCCGCCGTCGTTCGGTCGCTAACTCCGCGCTCAGACGCGCCTGGCGCAAGGCCACGGCCTCCAACTGCGCGATCTTGTCCTCCAGCTTGCGAACCAGCGCCTCGTTGTACTCCCTGAGGTAGACCGTTTCCTCCTCCACGGCCGGCTCTCGGGGTACGTCCAGGCGATTCTCCTTGGCCTCTTCGATGACATCCTCCAGCGTCTCGACGAAGAGGTCCGGCTCCATCGGCTTGACGATGAACCGCTCCGCCCCCAGGCGGAGGGCGAGCGCCTCGTCCTTGGGGTCGGTGTAGGTGGCGGTGTAGAAGACGAAGGGAATCCCCTCCAGTTGGTCGTCAGCCTGCCATCGGCGGCACAGGGAGAAACCGTCCATGACGGGCATGAGGATGTCGGTGATGAGCACATCGGGCCGCTCCGCCCGCGCCTTTTCCAGCGCCTCCCGACCGTTTGCGGCTGTGACAACCTGGTAGCCATTTCGCTGCAAGAGGAACTGCAGCATGTAGAGGTTCTGTTCGTTGTCGTCCACAATCAGTATCTTCGCCATAACTCACCTCCGACTCGGTTCCTGATCGCCGATGGTCGGTTCTCGACTGGGAAATCGTCAATCAGACGCGCTACAGGTACCTCTCGATCTGGTCCACAAACGTCTCCGGGTCGATGGGCTTCTCCAGGTAGCCGGTGCAACCGGCTGCCAGGATCTGCTCTCGGTCACCGGGCATGGCGTAGGAGGTCACGGCCACAATGGGGACATCGTCCAGTGCCGGATTGCTCCGCAGCTCTCTTGCCACGGCGTAGCCATCCATGACCGGCAGCTGGATGTCCAGGATGATCAGCGTTGGTTCGACCCGGCCCGCCAACTCGACTCCCTTGCGGCCATCCCGTGCCTGGACAACCTGGTACCCATGCCTCTCCAGGATGAAGGTCACCAGGTAGAGGTTCTTTTCGTTATCCTCGATGACAAGAACCTTAGGTTTCATACGTTGGCCCCCTCGAAAAAAGACGCTCCAAGGCTCGTCCTCGGACGCCGAAGCTTTTTCTCCGTAGACCCATGCGTCGCCTCTCTCGTCGCAGGGCCATTCAGCCGATGGGCAGCGTAAACGTAAACGCGCTTCCCACCCCCCACTCGCTTTCGACCCATATCTCACCGCCCAGCGTCTCTACAAGTTTCTTGCAGATGGAGAGCCCCAGCCCCGTCCCAGCGTATCGGCGGGCCAACCCGGTCTCGATCTGACGGAACGGTTTGAACAGCTTGTCCATGTCCTCGGGCTTGATGCCTATGCCCGTGTCCGCCACCCGCGTCACCAGCCGGCCCTCGTCCACCCGGCAGGTGACGCGCACCTCCCCCTGCTCGGTGAACTTCACGGCGTTGTTGAGCAAGTTGATAAGGATCTGCTCGACGCGGCGCCGGTCGCTGACGATCTGGCCCACCTCTGGCGCCACCTCGACCACCAACGCCAACGCCTTCTCCTCCGCCAGGGGGGTCACCCTCTGCACCGCCTCTCCGATCGCCTGGCGCACGTTGAAGGGCTCGGAGACGACCTTCACCTGACCGGCCTCGATCTTGGAGATATCCAGCACATCGTTGATGAGGTCCAACAGATGACGAGCACTGCTGCGCACCATGCCCAATTGCTTGACTTGCTCGTCGTTCAGGGGGCCGGCCAGACCCTGCAGGACGATCCCGGTGAAGCCGATGATGGAGTTGAGCGGCGTGCGCAGCTCGTGCGACATGGTGGCCAGGAAGGCGGATTTCAGCCGGTCCGCCTCCTGGGCGGCCTCGTAGAGCTGAGCGTTCCGAATGGCCCCGGCGATCTGACCGGCCATCGTCTCCAACAGCCGCTGCTGGTCCGAGGTGAAGGCTCGCGGCTGCAGACTGGTGACGCTGAGCACGCCCAGGGGGCCGGCGGTGGGACCTACCAGGGGGACCGCCAGCACGGTGCGGATCGCGTCGCGCCGAGGCAGGTTTGGCACCAGGGCCAGGTCGGGCGTATACTGGGTCTCCCCGGCGACGTAGGCTCGGCCCACGATCTCCTCTCCCGGTCGGTAGCTGAAGTCGGCCAGCCGTTCGGCCATGTAGCCGTGAGCAGCCTCTACCCGCAGCACATCGGCCCTCCGATCGAGCAGGAAGACGGCGGAGCGATCGGCCTCCAGCGTGGCGGTCACCCGCCGGGCGATCACGGGCAAGAGGGCCTCCAGATCCAGGGTTACGGCTAGGCTGCGGCCCACCTCATACAGCGCGGCCAGCTCCTCGGCTCGCTGGCGGATCTCCCCGGTGGCGGCCCGCAGCTCGGCCGTGCGCTCGGCCACCCGCTGCTCCAACTCGGCGCTGTATTGCCTCACCCGTTCGTAGAGGAGGGCGTTCTGCATGCCGACGGCGACGTTGTTGGCCAGCGTCTCCAGGAACGAGGCCCGCTCCTGGAAGTCACGCTCTGTGCCCGAGCCCAAACCCAGCACGCCTATGATCTCATCCCCCCCGCGCAGCGGCAGGGCGGCAAAGGAGCGCAAGCCGGCCATCTTGCATTCATCCCAGGTACAGCGGGGGTCGCTGTGGATGTCGCTGGAGTAGAGCGACGTCCCCTCGCTTACGGACGACCCGCACAGGCACTCGCCCACGAGGTGCACCGGGGTCTCTTCGTGGTAGAACTCGGGGTCCTCCGGGCCGACGCCCCGCAGGAGCAACCGGTCGCCCTCCCGCAGGTAGAGCAGCGCCAGGTCGGGATGCGTGGTCTCGACGACCCCATCAATGGCGGACGTCACCACTTGATCGAGGGAGAGGCTGGCGCTCACCTGCTGGCTCAGACTGTTGAGCGCCGTCATCTCGCGGGCGGTCTGCCGCAGCGCCTCCTCCGCCTGCTGACGCTCGGCCAGGCGCTGCTCCAGCTGGCCGATGAGATCCCGCAGCCGGGTCGTCATGCTGTTGAAGGCCTGCGCCAGCACGCCGATCTCGTCCTCACGCTCCACGTCGACGCTGAGCTCCAGGTTGCCGGCCGCGATCCGCTCGGCAACCCGGGCCAGCTGGCCAATCGGCTCCGTCAATTGGCTGGCCATCAGCCAGCCGGCCACGATCGCCAGCGCCACGCCGCCCAGCAAAGCCAACGCCATCGTCCGACGCAGCGTCGCCAACTCGGAGGCCAGCTCTCCCACCGGGGTTTGGATCACCACCCCCCAGCCCAGCTCTTTGACGGGGGCGTGGACGCCGACCACCGCGCGGCCCAACTCATCTCTGTACCCCTCCAAGACGCCGGGCGGGCTCTCCACCAGGGCCTCGATGAGCGAGGGATCGGTCAAGGCTGGCGGCTCGTCCAGCCCCGCCATGCGGCTATGCGCCACGGCTCGCCCGTTCGCGGCAAAGACCACGGCCGTCTCGTTGCGGCTGAGCATCAGCCCCTCCAGGATGTCCTGCACGCGGGCGAAGCTGACGTCGGCCACCAGGACGCCCACCGTGTCGCCCTCGCGACGAATGGGCAGGTAGACGGTCAGCATCGGCCCCTGCCCGGCCTCGGACAAGTAGACGTCGGAGAGCAGCTCGTATCCCTCCTGCGCCACCTGGAAGCCGTAGGTGGTGGCCACGTTCTCCAGGGGTTCTCCGTCGGTGCGGGCGATCTGCTGGCCGGTAGGGTCAGCCACGTAGGCCGCCGTGATGGCCGGGAAATGGGCCTGGTAACGAGCCAGCTCCGCCGCCGCGCCACCCGGGTCCATCGCCCGCACAGCGGCCGACTCCGTCAGCAACGAGAGGATGGGACGGACGTCCTCCACCTCCAGGTCGATCTCCTCGGCGATGCGGCGCGCCAACTGCTGATGCCCCCGGGCGACGTTGTCGGTGACGATGCGCTGCGCCAACGTGGTGATGGCCCATCCGGACAGGCCCAGGGCCAGGATGACGACGGCCACGAAGACGATCAGGATCTGGTGGGAGAGTCTGGTGAACCTCATCCGCTACCTCTCCTCGTACAACGTGGCAAAGGTGGCCAGCACGTCGTCGCGGTGCGCCTGAATCCATGCCGGATCGGCGGGCACGACCCGCAGCTGCGTGATGCTCTGGATGTCGCCGGGCGGGGCCACGTCCAACCGCACCGGCACCACACCAACCAGGTCGCGCAGCATAGCCTGCCCCGCCTGGGAGAGGATGTATCGCTCGAACGCTTTCGCCCCCTCCACGTTGGAGGCGTCCTTGAAGATGGCGATGGGGCTGGGCACCATGACGACGCCGGTCCCGGGATAGACAAGGTCGATGGGAGCGTCCGGGTTCTCCCGAAGAAGCTTGCGCACGGTGAAGTCAATGGTGATGCCGACGTCCAGCTCACCGGCCGCGATGCGCGCCGTCGTCTCGGTGTTGGTCTGGATCGCCGGCTCATTCGCCGCCAGTTGGCGGAAGAAATCCTCGCTGTGGGCGGGATCCTGGAGAAGCGCGCCCATGAAGTAGAGGAAGGCGCCCGAGGTCTCAGGCGTCGCGTGGCCCACCCGGCCGCGGTACTGCTGATCGAGCAGATCCCGGTAGCCGGTCGGGGGCACGGTGACAGCCTCGGTGTTGTAGGCCACCACCATGTTCAGCAAGCGGGCGGCGAAATAGTAACCGTCCTCATCGCACAGGATGGGGAGCAGCGCATCCGTCTCCACCGGCCTGTGCCGCAGGAGAGCGCCCCGCTCCTTCAGCTCCTCCCCCACCGTGAAATCGGCCACCCAGATCAGGTCGGCGCCAACGCGTCCGGCCGCCAGCTCCTCCTCGACCCGGGCCACCACGGCGCCGGTGCTGGCGCGGTAGACCTGCAGATCCAAGGCCGGGTACTCCTTCTCGAAGGCAGCCTCGATCTCGACGATGGCCGTGGTCGGCACCGAGGTGTAGAGGACGACCGGCCTGCCTCCGTCGTCGGATCCTCCACAGCCGATCAGCCAGAGGGCCACCAGCGCCAGTCCAGCCCAGAGCAGCGCCCTGAGCCCTTCGGCGCGCGGCCGACGCGGGCCCTCGTTCACCAGAGGTGTGCAACCGTTCTCACTCACGTCTTATCTCCTATTCATCCCCCGGGAGCTTCGGGGCCGAGCAACGAGACGCGGAGCACGTCGTCCCCACCTGAGCCAGACGAGGGACGTTGTGGGGCTGATCCTACCACAAGAGCGTTGCCGGCGGTCGGTCAACGCTCTCTGCGCACGACGGTGATGCGCTGTCTACGCTCAAGCGAACAAGGGCAAGTCTAGCATAGAACGACCCGCAAGTCAATTGCCGCCAACCCGCACCAGGGCTTTCATTACCTCCTTGCACCCTGACAACTCTCCTCACCCACGTGCTGCTCATCCCGCGCATCAGTGGCAGATAGCGACCAACGCCTTCGAGGCAAGATAGCCCGTTCTGACCATGCGCCTCTTCAGCCGCTCGCCGAAGCGGCAGTACTGCTCATACCTCGGCAGATGCGCTCGCCTCTCGATCTCCCGGTCGATGAAGCGCGCGATGTTGTCGAGGTTGGCCGGGTTCCGGTAGTCCTCCCGCATCGGCGCGAGATCGAACGTCTCGCAGTGCTCAAACCCCAAGGACGCCACCAACTCCACGATCTCCGCGCGCAGGAGGGGTTTGTAATGATGAATGCCCGCAGCTCTGTCCATCGCGGCACGCAGGATGTGCGTGTAGATCTGCGTCCTCCTTGCACCGGCCTGCCCGTCCCGATACCCCGCCACCAGGAGAAGGTATCCCCCATGCTTGAGCACGCGCTTGAGCTCGACCAGTACAGGCCGCCGTACGTCCAGTGGGAGGTGATGCAGCACGTGGGAGATACAGACCGTGTCGAAGCAGGCCGACGCGAAGGGCAGAGGCGGTCCCTCGGCCTGGAGGTACCCGACACGGGGAGCGTCGAGGAGGTCCGACGCGATGGGCCGTTCCGGCTCGGCGGTGTCCACCGCGATGATGGTCTTGAAGCCCTTCACGGCCTCCATGACGGCGCGCACCGACCCGCCGGCGCCGGTCCCGAAGTCGAGGACACTCCCGGCGGCGTAGTCTTTCAGTTTGCCTGAACCACTGATTGATTGAAACGACTTAAGACACTGAGACACGGACGCCCTCCGGTACGACTATTCCTTCAGTGATTCAGTGATCCAGCAATTCAGCGGTTCGGTCGCTCAACAGCCAGGCGGGCCGGGCGCCCGGCCCGCCCACAGCGAGGCGTTAGAGCGTCCCGCTGTCCATCTCCTCGAGGATGAACATCTCGCCCATCTCAATGACCCCCGCTGCCTCCATGCGGGCCTTGAGATCCGGCGAGTCCATGAAAGCCTGTACCTGCTCCGCGCTCTCCTGCACCGAGAGCACGGTCACCATGTTGGGATCATCCACGCTGTGGAACACCTGGAACGAGATCTCGCCGTTCGCCTTGCGCTGCTCGACGCTCGCGTCATACCCCTTCTTCCACTGGTCGTAATCCCCGACCTTGAAGCCAACGTGCAAGTGTGTGACCATCAGATGTGCCTCCGTTTGTTCTCTTGTTGATTCAGATGGATGAAGACGATGTGCTTGGGTGCATCAGAGACGGGTGTTTGGTCGTTCGTCACCTCCCCCTGGTAAGAATTGTCGGCTGTGGAGAGCCAACCGGCGGCTACGCCAGGCGGACCTCGCCGCCGGCCTCCTGGCTGCGGTAGATGCCATCGAGGATGGTCATCACCTGCAGCGACTGCTCCGCCGGGACGGGCGACGGCGCGCCGTCGACGATGGCCTGGGCGAACTCGACGCACTCCTGAGCGTGGGCCGGCAGGATGTCGTCCGTCAGCTGCAGCACGCGGTTGTAGAGCTGCTGGGTGGCGTAGTTCGACTGGTAGACCTCGCAGCGGGGCCAGTGGCAGCCCCCCTCGGTGCCGTAGAGCCACATCTGCATGTCCTCGCCCTCGGTGTCGTGATGCAGCAGCCAGCTGACCTCCAGCACGAGGGTGGCCCCGTTCTCGAAGCGCACGAAGGCCGCGGCGAAGTCCTCCACGTCGAGCTCGCGCGGAATCGGCCCGCCCCAGATGCTGAAGGCGCCCGGCTGGTGGGCCAGCTCGGCTTTCGCCACGCCGCTCACCGACACCGGCGCGGGGTTGCCCATGAACCAGAGCGTGAGGTCGAGGATGTGAACGCCGATGTCGATGCAGGGGCCGCCGCCCGAGTGCTGCCGGAGGATGAAGCCGGGACGCGTCGGCGCGGCCGCCCGGCGCAGCATCCAGCCTCTGGCGTGGTAGACGTCGCCCAGCGCCCCCGTCTCGATCTCGGCCTTCATGGCTTTTGAACTGCCGTGGAAGCGGAAGTGCTGCGCCGTCATCAGCAGCTTGCCCGATGCATCGCGGGCGGCGATCATCCGGCGGATCTCGGCGGGCGTCGGCGCCAGCGGTTTCTCACAGAGCACGTGCTTCCCGGCCTCCAGGGCGGCGATGGTGAGCGGCGCGTGGTAGGTGTTCGGGGTGCAGATGTCGACCACGTCGACAGCCGGGTCGCCGAACACGTCCGCCACATCGGTGGTCACGTTCGCGACGCCGAACTCCGCTCCCCACGTGTGCAGGGCGGCCTCGTCGATGTCGCAGCCTACCACCACCTCGGCGTGCTCGGAGGCCTCCCATCCCGGCATGTGCAGTCTAGCGACGCCACCGACGCCGACCACGGCAACGCCCATCGTCTTCGGCATATGTTGCTCCTTTGGTGTGCTTACGGTTCAATAAACGGCGCCTTCGCGGGTACGGCGTGCAGCCGACCGCTGCGATTGTACTTCACTTCGAATCTGAGGGCAAGAGATCTCAAGCAAAGACTGCAGACCCTTCAGCTCGGAGCGGTCTGCGACCCCGACGATGAGATCGGCCTACCGAACCAGCCGCCGCACCAGCAGATCCTCAAACGCCGGCAGGTCCCGCCAGCCCATGGCGCAGTCGACCTCCCTCGCGCCCTCGTCAACCACCGTATACCCCTCGTCGGTGACCCGCATGCCCAGCCTCTCCATCTCCAGGAGCTCCTCGGAGAAGGCCAGGTAGACGGCCACGGTGTCGAAGAGTACCGAGCTGCGCGCCTCCACGTCCAGCCCGCCCGCCCACTCGCAGGTCGCGGCCCAGATGCGGTAGGTCTCGAGCAGGGCCTGGACCAACGGATCCTCACACTGGCGCACCGCGCGGTACCGCTCCCCCTCCAGCGTGACCAGGCCGCAGGTGTCGAGCGGCGTGATGGTCACGTCCCAGCCCGCCGCGAACGCCCTGCGGCAGGCCTGCGGGAAAACGCGCACGTTGTACTCGGCGCTCACCTCCGGGCTGCCGCCGTAGCCGCGCCGGACGCTGCCGTGCATGCCGACGAAGCGAGCGCGCCGGGCGATGGCGGGCTCCCGCGCCAGGGCGGCGGCGACGTATGGAGCGCCGTCGTCTCGACGGCTTTCCCCTGGGCACCGGCCCGATGCAGATGAGCGTGACCGGCTCCGGGGAGCGCATGATGGCGTCGACGATGGCGCCGACGCCGTCCCGGTGGACGGGGCCGGGATAGCGCGACAGATCATAGCCCTCGACCCAGGCCGCCTGGTTGCGCGGGGCGCTCTCCAGGGGGACGCCGATCCCCACCGGCACGTCCGCCCGCCCGGCGATCTCCAGCATCCTGGCCGCGATGCGGGCGCGGTAAACCGTGTCCCCCGAGTCGGTGACGACGAGCTTCAGGTCCAGCTCGGGCGACTTGAGCAGCAGCGCCAGCGCCCAGGTGTCGTCGATGTCGGTCCCGATGTCCGTGTCCAGGATCACCGGGATCTTCGAGAAACCTTCCCGGAAGCTCCAGAAGTCGATTAGACGGGCAGAAGCTCGCTCATTCGTATGGAGCTCTGACCAGGGTGGTACGTTGCAGCTTCCGGGAAGGTGGCGTCTATTCATTGATCCTGGCACCTCCGCCAGCCGGCCACACCCTCACCCCCTCCGTGGCCGTGCGCCGGGACGCGACGCTCTCCTCCACCCTGAAGCCCTGCACCGCGCCGGGCAGCTCGAAGTGGAAGCGAGCGCCGTCCTTGGGCGCCACAGGGGGCTCCCCCGCCAGCGCCCGCCCAGCGTTCACCACGTGGTACGCCTCGCTGACGGCGTCCGTGATGGCGCGGCCGCCGTCGGCGGTGGGCATATAGAGCCGGTCGGCCACCGGCCCGCGCCAGTCCGGCCCGGGCTCAATCCCTTCGAGCCCGTTCTTGATGCCCATCATACAGCCCACGTTGCCCGCGTTGCAGTCGGTATCCCAGCCGCAGGTATTGACGATCATGAGCGTCCGCTGGAAATCGTCGTCGCCGTGGAGCAGGCTGAGCATGATCAGCCCGTGGTTGGGCACCACGTGACAGTTCCCGCCGTACTTGTGGTAGCCGTAGCGGGCGGCCAGCCGCTCCCGCGCCTCCCGCCAGCCGCTCCCCCCGGCGTGCCAATCGCGCAGGTCGGCGATCATGCGGTAGATGACCGAGTCGCCCGGGATCAAAGAGATGGCCACGTCGATCATCTCGTCCAGATCGGGCTCCACGAAGGCCAGCGCCTCCATCGCGGCGACGACCTGCGCAGCGAAGATGGCCTCCCCGTCGTGGCTGACGCTGGCCGCTCGCCACGCCAGGTCGGC
>CAYQZG010000128.1:0-11753 GCA_964421785.1 uncultured Anaerolineales bacterium | reverse complement strand
CGGGACGACGGCGCTCCACGGGACGACGGCGCACCATCCCAAGGGTTACGGATGATCTCATCAAAGCGAAGCGTAATGCGTGATCCGTCATGCGTCGTTCGCACTGCATGTTCCGTGCCCTTCCCATCTTGCCTCACGTTTCGCGCCTTATGTTTTGCAACTTACGCCTCCCCCAGCACCAGCGCGAGGAGTGCCATCCGCACCGGCACACCGTTCCGCGCCTGGCGGAAGTAGGCCGCACCGGGCAGATCGTCCACATCGGTCGTGATCTCGTTCACCCGCGGCAGCGGATGCATGATGGTCACGTTGGGATTGACCCGCTCCACGATATCGCGGGTCAGCACGTAGCTGCCCTTCAAGCGCTCATACTCAGCGGGATCGTCGAAACGCTCCTTCTGAATACGCGTCATGTAGAGCACGTCCGCCTCGGCCAGCGCCATCTCTATGTCGCCGGTCTCCTCGACGTCGACACCCTGCTCGCGAAGCTGCCCGGTGATCTCCGGCGGCATCCTAAGCGCCTCGGGCGCGACGAAGATCAGATCGCAGTGGTAGTGCTTGTAGAGCTCAACCCCGGCGTGCACGGTCCGTCCGTTCTTCAGGTCGCCGCACAGAGCGATGGTGTTCCCGTCCACCTCCCTGCGCTCTACGTGGATGGTGAACAGGTCGAGCAGCGCCTGGGTGGGATGCTGTCCCGCCCCGTCGCCGCCGTTGAGCACGGGCACCGTCGAGACGCCGGCGGCCTGCCGGGCCGAGCCAATCTCCGGATGCCGCATCACAATCACGTCCACGTACTGGTTTACCGTGCGGATCGTGTCGTTCAGCGACTCGCCCTTGGCAACGGACGAGGTGCCCGCCTGGGCGAACCCGACCACCTCGCCGCCCAGCCGATGCATCGCCGTCTCGAACGAGAGGCGCGTCCGCGTGCTTGGCTCGAAGAAGAGCGAGGCCATCACGTACCCGTTGAGCAGGCCCAGGGAGCGACCCTCTCGCAAACGCTCGTCCATGTCGCCCGCGATGCTCAGCACGTGGTCCAGCCCCTCGCGTGTGAATTGTTTGCCACTCAGGATGTCCATACCTTCGAAGTCAATCATTGAAAACCTCCCACGTCGCCAGGCCAACGGTTGAAACCGCTGGCTGATACCCGGAAGTGCATTGAAACGCACTCAACTCCCCACCGGGCTTCTCTCTTGCGGAACCCATTTCAACGGGTTAGCTGGAGCGCCGTCGTCCCGACGGCAAGGCAACCACGATGGATTCATCCGTCCGCCTTCTCATCCATCACCACTCGTCTTGGCCAAGAGCGCGGATGAGATTCGTATGGCCGCCTCCTCACAACAGGAGACGTACCGGCGAGCCAGCTCCTCTCCGAAGCGCGAGCTCGGGCCGGCCAGCCCGATGGCGGCGATCACCTCGCCGTCCCAATCGCGAATGGGCGTGGCCACACCCCAGGCCCCCTGATCCGTCTCCTCTATGCTCTGAGCGTACCCCTGCTCACGAATCCTGTCCAGCTCGGCTTCCAGCTCACCCTCGTCGGTGATCGTGTTGGCACACAGCCTGGGGAGCCCTCGATCTCGAACGATGTTCTCGATCTCTTCATCAGGCAGGTAGGCCATGAGGACCTTCGAGGAGGCCCCGGCGTGAGGTGGACGGCGCGTGCCCACGTCCAGGGCGAGCCGCACGGAGTGGGACGACTCGACCTTCTCCACACATATCACCTCCCGGGGCTGGTAGACGGTAAGCAGGGCCGTCTCGCCCGTCTGCGCCACCAGCTCGCGCATGACGGGCTTCACGATCTGGTGCAGAGCCGTGCTCTGTTCGGCCAGGTGTCCCCAGACGAAGAGTCGATAGCCGAGATGCCACTGCTTGCTCTCCTCGTCCTGCCGCAGAATCCCGTGCGCATCCAGGCTGCACAGGAATCGGTGCAACGTGCTCTTTGGCAGGCCCAGGTGCTCACTCAAGTCTGTCAGCGTCCAGGAGAGCCGGGAAGGCGAGAAACTATCGATGATACGCACAAGACGATCGATCGTCCTCACCGATGTCGACGTGGGCATAAGTCCTCCGCTCAATTCGAACCTTATCAAGCGCCGCTGTCCAAGATGCAGGAGCAAGGATTCTGGCGACAGAAGACCCCTGGGGTTTCAGCCGGGGCTGCGCAGCGCCTTGCCGTATGCTATCTGACATTGCTTCGTGGGACTTCATATGGTTCGGCAAAACCCCAGGGGCCTACAACACGTGCTCCTGGTCCAGGATGTATGCGATCTCCTGGCGCGCGTGATCCGAGAGCGGCTCCGGCTCGTGCTCGTCCAGGAGGGCAACGGTCCTCTCCCGGAGGCGGTCGCCGAGCCGCCTCCCCCCGGCCTCCAGCCAGTCATTCAGCCGTTGACGGCTGAACAGCGTTGGTTCCCAGAAGTCGCGGAAATGCTCCATCGTATGATCGGTCGAGAGGAATTCCCCGCCCGGGCCGACGCTCTGGATCACGTCCAACGCCAGGGACTCGGCGTCCAAGGAGATGCCGGCCATGAAGCGGCGCAGCATACGGATCATCTCCGCCGTGAAGACGATCATCTCCGGCGACGTGGTCAGGCCGGCCTCCAGATACCCGACGTCGTGCACCAGGTTGGAGCCCGCCAGCAGCGAGGCGAGCACCGAGAAGGCAGCATCCGCGGCCGCCTGCTCGTCCATAACGCAGCTATCCGAGTGCCCCGCGTAACCCCAGGTGGGAAGGTTGTAGAACCGCCCCATTTCGGCGACGGCAACCCGGGCCAGCTCGAACTCCGGCGCGCTGTAGACGCTGATGGTCGTCCTCATATCCAGATGGTGCAGTCCGCTGCCGTAAAGGAATGGCGCGCCGGGACGCTTCAGCTGGTGCATCACCAGGCTGGAGAGCACCTCGGCGTTGCCCAGCGCCAGTCCTCCGGCCATCGTCACCGGGGCCGTGCCGCCCATCATCGGCGCCGGGGAGTGCACGATGGGCAGGGCCTGCTCCGCCATGTAGAGCAGCTTCCCCGTCGCAGTCTCCGAGTGCTTCAGAGGCGTCGAGGGCTCCGAGTAGAGCAAGAGGGTGGGATTGAGGCGCAGGGCGTCCATCCCTCCGGCGGGCACCGCCGCCATCGCGGCGATAGCCTCACAATCGGCACGATCGTCGCAGACGAAGACGATGGGCTTCGTCGTATGCTCCACCATCCTGGCGAATTGCCAGCGGTAGGCGCTGTCCGTCTCCAGGTCCGACGGGATCCCCATCGACATGCAGAAGTCGAGCTCCGGCAGCGCGTCCAGCAGGCGGATGCAATCGACCACGTCCTCGCTCTTGAACTTGCGCCGCTCGCCCGTGCGCGGGTCGAGGTAGTTGAGGCAATCGGAGCCGGGGCCGAAATTGACGCGCCGCCCCTCCAGAGGCGCCACCACCTCGCTGCTCCCGCGCTGGCACAGGGCGATCCGGGACGGCGCCTGCTCCACTGCCCACTCCACGAGACCGGCGGGAAAGCGGACCAGGTTCTCGTCGCCCACCAGAGCGTCGGACGCTCGCAGCAGCTCCAGTGCCTGGTCATGATAGACGCGCACCCCCGTCCGTCGCAGGATCTCCAGCGATGCGGTGTGGATGGCGCGACACTGGTCGTCGTCCAGCATCGTCATTCCCGGAAAAGCTCGCAGTTGCTCGTTCATTGTGCTGTCTCCCTCTAACACTGTGTCTATGGCAGATTAGCCAGATACGTCCGACAGATTCGACTGCTCCCCTGATGGATAACCTTCCCGAAAGCCGAAAGAACAGCCAAGGTGACTGCGTCGACCCCCAGTGCGTTAAGTATGCCCTGAGCGATTAGATGTTTGGCGCCAATTGACCATCCTAGCTTTCGGGAAGTACGGTCGGCCGGAGCGCCGTCGTCCCGACGGCACCAGAAGCCCGCTCCACAGCGGTCGCCAGGGCGTCGCGCACCAGCGTGGGCAGGATCCCCAGTCGGTACACCCGCGACGCGCGCATCACGCTGGTGCGTGGGTTAGCCTCGTCCCGCGCGATCTCGCCCGCGCGCTCCAGGATGCCGACGCTCGTGATGGAGCGCCGTCGTCCCGACGGCAAAGTAGCCAGCAAGAACGCCTCCGCCTCCCGGGCGCGGTAGGGACGCGGCGCCACCGGCCCCAGCGCGATGGCGACGTTCGCGATCCCTGTGGAGCGCCGTCGTCCCGACGGCAAATGCCTGTCTTCGTCCGCCCGAGGCCCGGTGCGAGGTATATCTCTGTTGCGTTGCACCTGCTCCAACTCGACCCGCACCGCGCAGTTCAGGATGGGCAGCACCAGCGCCGACCGCCGCCCCACGCGCCGCCAGGCCGTGCCCGTGCCGGGCCGGGGACGGAGGAAGCGCAGCCGCGTCAAGATCTCGCGCCGCGAGTCTATGACCGAACAACCTGGCCCCTCGAACAGCGCCTCGACCGGCTCCCAGCGAGCGCCTTCGCGGCCGACGATCTGCGCCTCGGCGTCCAGGGCAAGCGCGACGATGGCGCCATCGGCGGCCGGCATGGCCTGCACGATGTTGCCCACCCAGGTGGCCGCGTTCTGGATCGCCGCAGCGCCCACCGACCCCGCCGCGTCAACCAGCGCGTGCACGTGCCGGCGCAGGAAGGCATGCTCCTGCAACGCCGCGAACGTCACCGCCGCGCCAACCGTCACGGTGCTGTCGTCCACGTCAATCCGCCGCAGGGCCGGGATTCTGGTGATGTCGACCAGGCAGCGGGGCGTGATCTTCCCCTTACGCAGGTCCGGCAGCACGTCCGTCCCACCGGCGATCACGCGCGCCGCGCCGGCGTGTTCCTCCAGACGCGCCACGGCCTCCTCAATCGATGCTGGATAGCAGTAGTCCGTCATCCATTTCCTCTCTCAATAGAGCTGAAGCCAGATCTCATCAAGACCTGAAGCGCTTACCGCTTTGTCGGCTTGTCGCTTGGTCGCCCCATCGCCGCCTTGCGCACGCGCTCCGGGGTCGCCGGCAGCTCCCGCACCCGCGCGCCAACGGCCCGCGAGATGCCATTGATGATCGCCGGGGCCGCCGGCAAGATCGCTGCCTCGCCAAGCCCCTTCGCCCCAAACGGCCCCTCGAAGCTGGGGACCTCGACCAACATCACCTCGATCTCAGGCATCGCCATCGCGGTGGGCAGGTAGTAGTCGCCAAAACCCTCGCTCTCCCCCGGGATGAACGTCTCCATTAAGGCCGTGCCCAGCCCCATGACAACGGCGCCCTCGATCTGCCCCCTGGCGTCGATGGGGTTGATCGCCCGCCCCACGTCGTGGGCCGCCGCCACACGCTCCACTATCACCTCGCCCGTGCGCAGATCGACCACCACCTGGGCCGCGTGCGCGCCGGTGACGAAGAGAGGCACGTACTCAGGCCTCGCATCGTCCGGGAAGAGGGGCGAAAGATCGAAAATCCCAGCCACCCTGCGCTGCTTGCCCATGCGTTCGAACGCCTCGGCCACCTCGGCCAACGCGACGGAGCGCCGATCGCTCCCGTGGGAAGGCCGTCGAGACGACGGCGCTCCATGAGACGACGGCGCTCCGGATTGCCGTCGAGACGACGGCGCTCCGGATTGCGGGCCGACGGGCGGGACCGCGGGCGATCTCGCCTGGGCACCCGAGCGGAACCGCCCGGCCGGAGGGGGCAGGGCTGCCCGCGGGCAGACGACCCGATCCTCGACCAGCGACAGGCTATTCGGGTGGCAGTCGAGCATCTCGGCCGCCGTCCCCAGGACCTCCTGCCTCAGCACCTCGACCGCCCTGCAGACGGCGCCGCCCACGAAGTACGTGGCCCGCGAGGCCCCTTGGATGCCGCTGTCCGGCGTCTTGGCCGTGTCCGCGTTCACCACCTTGACCCGGTCCCGCGAGACGCCCAGCGCCTCGGCCGCCATCTGCACCATGGTGGTGTTCGTGCCCTGCCCGTAGTCCGGGGCCGAGCAATAGACGATGAAGCGTCCATCCCGGGCCAGCTCCGCGTGCGCCTCGATGCGCAGGGAGCCCGACTTCCCAAAGCGGTACCACATGCCGGAGAAGCCGACGGCCTTGCGCAGGCCGCCACGTCCTCGCCCGGCGTTGAAGGAGGCCGCCTCCTCCTGGAACGCCCGATAGCGCGGGCGAATCGTCTCCAGGACCTCCCTGTAGCCCAATGACTCCGCCACCGGGTAGCCCAGAAAGGAGATAGACGACTGCTGAATGGCATTCTTCAAGCGGAACTCGAGCGGATCCTCGCCCAGCTGTTGAGCCATCTCGTCGAGCGCGCACTCCAGGGCGAACATCGACTGTGGCGAGCCAAAACCCCGGAACTGGCCCGCCTTGGGGCCGTTGGTGTAGACGCTTTGGGCATAGGCGTCCACGGCCTGAAAGCGATAGGGGCCGCCGCTGGCCGTCATCGCGTAGTCGGCGATGTACTGGCCGTGCCCGTCATATCCGCCCGTGTTCGCATCGACGCGCACGTGGATGCCCGTCAGATGCCCATCGTCCGTCGCGCCGATCCTGTGGCGCACCCGGTAGGGATGCCGCTTGGGGGACGCTTCGAACGACTCGCACCGCGTGTAGGCCAGCCGCACCGGCCGGCGCGCGTGGCGCACCATCAGCGCCATCGCCACGAAGGGCCACGGATCCTGCTTGCCGCCGAATGAGCCGCCGGTGGGCGGCATGATCACCCGCACCCGGTCGGGATCGAGGTCTAGGGCTGCCGCGATATAACCCTGCTGCCAGTGCGGCTCGTGCGTCCCGCCCACGACCGTGATGCGCCCCTCCTCGTCCAGGTAGCCCAGCAGCGCCTCGCGTTCCAGCGCGGCGTGCTCCTGCCAGGCCGTGCGGTAGGTCGTCTCCAGGATCACGTCCGACTGATCGAGGGCGGCCTGCGGGTCGCCGTGGGCCTCCGCCTCCCGGGTGAGGACGTTGCCGCCCTCATAGATGGGCAGGGCGTCCTCCGCCAGGGCCTCCTCCACGTCGAAGGTATGGGGCAGCGGCTTGTACGTCACGTCAACCGCCTCCGCACCGGCCCGCGCATCCTCGGGCGTGGTCGCCACCACCAACGCCACCGGAGCGCCCTTCATCTTCACCGTGTCCCCCACGGGCACAAGAACGGGCTCATCCCGGCTGTAGTCGCCCAGGCCGTTAGCCCCCGGGATCTGGTCGGCGGTGATGACGTGCAGCACCTCCTCCAGCTGCATCGCTGCCTGCGCATCCAGCGCCAGCAACCGCGCGTGGTGGTGTGGGCTGCGCACCACGTGACCGTAGAGCATCCCCGGCATAGTGATGTCCTCGACGTACTTCGCCTGCCCCGTCACCTTCTCAATCGAATCGGTCCGGATGGCGTCGCCGCCGACGGCGGCACTCCGCTCCGCTCCGAGCCGCACAACGAGCGGGGGGGCTGGCTCGTCGCCCCGCATACGGGCCGCGGCCAGCTCCACGGCCTCGACGATGCGCTTGTAGCCGGTGCAGCGGCAGAGGTTGCCCGCCAGCGCCTCGACGATCTCCTCCCGGGAGGGGTCGGGCTGGCGGTCGAGGAGCGCCTTGGCCGCTATGAGCATGCCGGGCGTGCAGTAGCCGCATTGTACTGCACCGACCTCAATGAAGGCTCGCTGGAGGGGGTGGAGGTCGAGATCGCCGAGGTGCAACGCACTGGTGTCTCCACCGTCCAGGTGCAACCGTGCTGGAGCGCCGTCGTCCCGACGGCCCAGCGGGTGCAACGCACTGGTGTCTCCACCGTCCAGGTGCAACGCACCCTCAAGGTGCATCGCACCCGAGAGGCCTTCGACGGTCTCCACGCGCCGCCCGGCCACCTTCCCCATCGGCATCAGGCAGGAGCGTACCGGCCTTCCGTCCAGCAGCACGGTGCACGCGCCGCACTCGCCCTCGTGGTCGCACCCTTGCTTGGTACCCGTCAGCCCCAGATCCTGCCGCAGCACGTCGAGCAGCGGTCGCGCCGGGTCGACGTCAAGGGTGACAGATGTATCGTTGAGCGTAAAGGTTAGTTTCATAGGCACTCTATCGGTGATGGCCAGAACGGCCAGCGATTGAAATCACGGCCTGGTACGCCAAGTGCGTTACAAACGCACTCATCACCCACCTCAACCGGTTTCCTCGTATCAGCCGTGTGTTTCAAAACTCGGCTACTCAGCCAACTCGCCTGCCTCGGCTGCCCCCAGGATCGTCTCGATCCGCTCCCCGGCTCCCGAAGGCAAGGGCGGCGGCTTGTGCGCCGCCAGGATCGACTGGACGCGCTCCTTGACCCGATCGAGCATCGTTGGACGCCCGCGGGCGTCCCAGGCCTCCCAAGGATCGCGGTCCATCAGCTCCGGCACCCAGATCTCCTCCCGGCACCGCTTGGCCGTCTCCCGCGTGGCAATGAACTGACCGCCCGGCCCCACCTGGTCAATCAGATCCAGCATCAGCGTCTCCTCGCTGACCTCGATACCGCGCAGCACCCTTCGCGCCAGAGCGATGATCTCATCGGCGATGACCAACATCTCCAGCGACCCGATGTCGGCGCAATCGAGGAACCCGGCATCATGCACCAGCGTGGTGCTGCTCAAGCCCGAAAGGAGCACCTGGACGGTGCTCTCGATGGCGGCCTGCATATCCAACACCTTCGACTCCGAGGCCCCGGCGGTGCCCATGAAGGGCAGCCCCAGGTACCTGGCCAGCTCGGAGAACGCCGCGCTGTAGAGGCTCATCTCCGGCCCGCCGTAGGACGGCCGGGCCGTGCGCAGATCCATCGCGCTGGGGACGCCCCCGATACAGACCGGCGCGCCCGGGCTCTTGAGCTGGAGGACGGTCAGGCCGCTCAACGAGGAGGCGAGGGAGATCACCAGTGCGCCCGCCCCCGTGACGGGCGCTGTGGCGCCGGCGCTGCCTCCCCCCAGGTAGACCACGGGGATGCCGTGCTGCACAGCCCAGAGGGCCGTGGCCATCCTCCCATCGGTGTGCTGGAGGGGCGCCTGCGACGTGGCGAACAAGGCGAAGAAGGGTCGACGAAGCAAGCTCTCCTCATCGCCCGCCAGGGCCAGCCCGATCTCGTAGATATCGGCCAGGTTCTTAACAGAATACGCCCAGGGGATCACAGGCTTCCCTGTGCCGGCGACCATCTCCGCGAACTCGTACACCGGAGCCAGGTCGGGCATCACATCGTCGATCAGCCCCAGCCCCATCACGTAGTCGAAGTTGTCCAGCGCATCGCAGACCAGAGCCGCGGACTTGGGGTCCCCGCGGCGCGCTCGTCGCCGCTGGCCCGTCTCCGGATCCAGGAAGTAGCTGGTCGTCAGCCCCGGCCCGAAGTGCACGCAGTCAGGGTCACCCCCCTCCAGATCCGTGGCGCACACATCCAGCGACCGTTGCTCGTCTCGCTCCGTCGATCCGTCCGTCGGCCGACCCCACAGCCTGAACGAACGCGGCGCCACGTCAACCGCCTCCTCGACCAGCCCCCGCGGAATACGAACGCGGACGCCGTCGGCCCTGGCACCGGCACGCATCAGAAGACGGCGCGCCTCGGCGTTCAGCACGTTGACGCCCGTGCGCTCCAAACAGGTCAGCGTCGCCCGGTAGATCCACTCGATCTGGACGTCGGACAACACGCGAAACTGCGGCCTATGAAACGCCCCTCCACGCTGATTCATCGTTGTCGCATGCCTCTGTTATCTATGCAGCCCCTTCTCTCTCGCCGCAGCCCGCAGCAGGTCATCCAGCGCCCTCTCAACGTCCTCATCCAGTGGGACGGGCTGATGTTCCTGCAGCAGCGCCTCGGCTCTCTCCGCTGCCCGGGCGACGATGTCCTTTCCGCCCCTCCCCGCCCATATCTCGTACACCTCTCGCGAGGCCACAAGCGGCACGTAGCGCTCCGCCCTCCAGCAGTCGTAGGTGTGTTCCGTGGCCAGGTAGCTGCCGGGGAAATGCCCCACCTCCTCGATCACGTCCAGGGCGAGGGTCTCACCGTCGACGCCCACCCCCTCGAGATAGCGCCCCACCATGCCACACATCTCGGCGTCGATGACCAGCTGGGCGTTCGACCACAGCCGGTGCCCCTCGACCATCCCCGCGCCCCAGATCAGGTTGATGCCCGACATACCCGCGAGCAGCCACTGCATCCCCTTCTCGAAGCCCGCCTGCTCATCCAGGAGCTTCGCATCCGACATGGGGAGGAAGACGATGCTGCCCAGCCCATAGCGCTTGCTGAGCTGGGCCGAGATCACGGTCAGCATGCCCAGCTCCATGCTGCCGGAGGCGAGATTGGTGGTTCTCATGTCCATAGGGATGGTGAAGCAGCTGTACATCATCCCCGTGCCCGGCTTCCGCAGCTGGACCAGCACCAGCATGGCCAGCACCTCGGCGTTCATGACGACCGCCGTGCCGCCCAGCGTCGCCGGCGCCGTCGTCCCCGGGCTGGCCATCGACTGTGCACCCACAGGCATGTCCGCAGCCAACGCGCGCTCCATCCCCCGGATCTGGTCCGCCGACCACCCCAGAGGTGAGCTGGAGGAGGGAACGACGATGATGTCCACTCCGGCGGCCTGGGCCATCCTGATGCCCCATGTCTCGCTGTCGTCCATCACGCCGACGGACGTCACCTTCTCGCTGTTCCGTATCGCCGTGGCGTAGAGCCATTCGAGATTGACCTCTGGCGGCTTATCGACAATATGGCCCAGGCCGGTATTGGCGCCGGCGATGGTCTCCAGCGCGTCACAGAGCCGCACAGCCCGCTCGGCATCCCGCAGCGTCCCCGGCCGACGCTCCATGCTTTCCAGGTCCAGGATCTCCATGCCGCTGCAGACGGCGAAGTGTACGCTGCTCTCGTCGAACAGGATATCGTAGTCGGGGTTACGAGCGCGAAGCCTAAATGAGATGGGGCATCGCTTCAGACAGTCCTCCACGATCACGGCCGGAATCCTGACCACCTGACGCCCATGGTCGACCCGGCACCCGTGGTCCTCCAGGAACGCCAACGTCCTGCGGTCCGCGAAACGGACGCCCACCTGCTCCAGCACGTGCAGCGTGGCCCGGTGGATCTCTCGGATCTGCTCGTCGGGAAGGAGCTTGAGCGGTCGCTCACATCGGTAGCGGAAGGCCACTCACAGCCTCCCGACAAGCGATCTGCACGGCATGGCTCGCCAGGGGTGCCAGTCAAGAGGCTTCATTTGAGGAACCGCAGGCATGGCGCAAACCCCCAGGCAAGAGATGGTGTGGAGTTCCACTAAATAGAACCGACTTCCACTATACTATATCACCTTGGGAGGCGTGTGTCAAGCTGGGCCTGGCGGGTGGCTTGCGGGCGGCTCCGGCTTCTCGTAGTCGCTTGAGAGCGTCGGGACTCGTGATGTCACGTCCAATCACGATCATACTCCCGCTGACGCTCAGTCTGCTAGACAGCCAATCAAAGGCATGACGCAGCGCCGATGTGTCGGCTGCATGGATGATCGCACACCCAATCCCATCTCCGTCTGTTGACCACATTGATCTATTGCCTGCAAATGCGGCGAGGATGGTGCGGCGGTATGCTCTCTTGCGTTCATGGACATGCGTTCGCCAAGGGAGGGACATCAAGCACCGGATAGGGAATCTGAGTATCATAGGGTAGAAGGAACTCAGAAGGGGAAACACGGATGCCGTATTGCTCGGCAGCGCTGAGCTTCTTAATGCGCTCAGCAAAAGCACGCACCAAGTGGTAGTTGCTGACGTAGGAGGTCAGGCCGACTATTGGCGCACCGATTGCCAGGATATCGTCCACACAGGCAGGGAGTGACTGTCC
>CAYQZG010000127.1:0-11856 GCA_964421785.1 uncultured Anaerolineales bacterium | reverse complement strand
ACGCCTCACGCCTCACGTTTTACGCCCATCGACGCATCGCCCGTCATCCAGGCCGTCGTCGCCGACGTGCGGGCCGGCGTGCCCCCCGATGTCATCGCCGCCAAGTTCCACAACGGCGTGGCGCTGATGATTCGCGACACCTGCGTCCGACTGCGGGAGGAGAGCGGCTTGCATGAGGTGGCGCTCTCGGGCGGGGTGTTCCAGAACATCACGTTGTTGGAGCGCGTCCTTCCGCTCCTATGGGAGGCGGATTTCACCGTCTACACCCATCACGTGGTGCCGCCGAACGACGGGGGGCTCTCGCTGGGCCAGGCCGTCATCGCGGCGGTGAGAGGGAGGCCATGAAACTCACCGACAGGTTCCGAGACCCAGAGGCGGCTCGCGCCGTCGCCGAGGCCATCCGCGCCCGCTCCACCCGCCCCGTGCGGCTGATGGAGTTCTGCGGGGGGCACACACACGCCATCCTCCGCTTCGGCATCCCCTCGCTCCTGCCGGAGACGGTGGATCTGCGCTCCGGCCCGGGCTGTCCCGTCTGCGTCACCTCCGCTTCCGATCTGGATCACGCCATCGCCCTGGCGCAGGTGCCGGACGTGATCCTGGCCACGTTCGGCGACATGATCCGCGTGCCCGGCAGCCACACGTCGCTGGCCGAGGCGAAGGCCGGCGGCGCCGACGTGCGCGTGGTCTATTCGCCGCTGGACGCGCTGCAGGTGGCGCATCGAAACCCGGACCGACCGGTGGTCTTCCTCGGCGTGGGGTTTGAGACCACGGCGCCGATGGTCGCGTCGGCGGTGTTGAAGGCCGCGGACGATGGACTGGAGAATTTCACCGTCTTCAGCACGCACAAGCTGACCCCGCCGGCCACGCTGGCCATCCTGGACGCGGGAGAGGTGGCGCTGGACGGCGTCATCGGGCCGGGTCACGTGACCACCATCATCGGGGCAGATGCATGGCGCTTTCTCCCCGATGCGTATCAGATGGGTTGCGCCATCGCCGGCTTCGAGCCGCTGGATCTCCTGCGGGCCATCCTGGCGCTTGTGGAGATGGCCGAGGATGGCCGACATGGCGTGGACAACACCTACGCCCGCAGCGTGAAGGCGGAGGGAAACGTCCCGGCGCAGCAGGCGATAGCGCGCGTCTTCGAGGTAGGCGACGTCGAATGGCGCGGTTTCGGCGTCATTCCCGCCAGTGGCCTGCGCCCTCGAGAGAAGTATGCCCGCTTCGACGCGGCCCGTGTGTTCTCGGTGGAGGTACCCCCCAGCCGCGAGCCGCCGGGCTGCCGCTGCGGGGACGTGTTGCGGGGCGCGATTCTGCCGCCATCGTGTCCGCAGTTTGCTCAGGGCTGCACGCCGCAGCGGCCCATCGGCCCCTGCATGGTGAGCGCCGAGGGGGCCTGCGCAGCGTACTATCGCTACGGTGAACGTGATGCATGATGCGTAGTGCGTGATGCGTGATGCGTAATGCGTGAGATTCTCTGGCAACGGCCAGTCTGCTGGCTATGCTCGTCGGCCGGACAAGTGAAAGGGAAGATACCACATGACGAATGACGTCATCCGCATGGCCCACGGCGCCGGCGGCAAGTTGATGAACGATCTGATCCGCGAGGTGTTCGCCACCCCGCTGGACAACCCTTACCTGCGCCAGATGGCCGACTCCGCCGTCGTGCCGTCGACGGAGCAGAATCCACGGTTCGCTATGTCCACCGACTCCTTTACCGTCCGCCCGCTGGTCTTCCCCGGCGGCAACATCGGATCCCTCGCTGTGCACGGCACGGTCAACGACGTGGCGATGAGCGGCGCGAGGCCGCTCTGGCTCACTGCGGGGTTCATCCTGGAGGAGGGGCTGCCGATGGAGACGCTGGAGCAGGTGGTGCACGCTATGGCGGAGGCAGCGGACCAGGCTGGCGTGCAGATCGTGGCAGGGGACACGAAGGTGGTCGAGCAGGGCCACGGCGACGGCATCTACGTCAACACGGCCGGCTTGGGGGTCGTGCCCGAGGGCGTGATCGTCGGCCCCGACCGGGCGCGGCCCGGCGACGTGGTGCTACTGAACGGCACCCTGGGTGACCACGGCATCGCCGTGCTCAGCAAGCGTGAGGGCCTGGCTTTCGAGACCGACCTGGTCTCCGACAGCGCGGCGCTGAACGGGCTGGTGGAGACGCTCCTGGCGGCCGCCCCCCACGTCCACTGCCTGCGCGACCCCACCCGGGGGGGGCTGTCGGCGGCCCTGAACGAGCTGGCCACCACCTCCCAGGTGGGGGTCGAGATCGAGGAGGCGGCGGTGCCCGTGCGCCCCGCCGTGGCGGCGGCCTGTGAGATGATGGGCTTCGATCCGCTGACCGTGGCGAACGAGGGAAAAATGGTCGCCTTCGTGCCGCCCGAGGAGGCCGAGGCGGCGCTGGACGCTATGCGCGGACATCCGCTGGGGGCGGGCGCGGCGAGCATCGGCGTGGTCACGGCGGACCATCCGGGGATGGTGCTGGCCCGCACGGGCATCGGCGGGCGGCGGGTGGTGGACATGCCCCTGGGGGAGCTGCTCCCGCGCATCTGCTGAGGAGCGAACAACGGCAACGTAGTGGGGTTTCTGCGCAGTGCTGAGACGTGCGTGCGCAGTGCTGAGACGTGCGAAGGCCGTTTGTCTGAGCGATCATGGGCAGTACTAGGCTTGCCAGGACAGACCTTTCGTAGTAGAATCCAACCAATATGAACGACATGAACGATATGGTTGTGCATTATCACTGCATCTGTCTGGAGCGAGGGCGATGACCGCCTAGGCTCTGGACGTGCGTTTCCCCCCAGGCCAACCGGGCCAAGGCAGCAGCGCCCTCGCCGAGATTAGCTGAGGGTCCTCGCCGACGGCGGCGGTTGGCCTTTTTTTGTACCTGGCCTGGGCGACCTGGGAGGAAACGATGTTACAACCATATCGCATCAGAGAGCGAGCTATCTCCGGCGCCGCTGAGCGGAGCAGCACGCCGTTCGGTGACCCGAGCACCCTCAACGTTCGACCGTCATCGGCCAAGATGACCCCCTTCGACCTGGCGGCCAAAACGCCGCCGGTCGTATCGCTGATCGGCAGCACACCCTTGGTGCCGCTCACCCAAGTCAGTGAGTTCCTGGCACCTAATGTCTCCCTTTACGTCAAACTGGAGGGGCTCAATCCCGGTGGGAGCGTCAAGGACCGCACAGCGCTATCTATCGTGCAAGAGGCGCTCAGGGACGGCAAGCTGGCCCCCGGCAAGACGTTGCTCGACGCCACCTCCGGCAACACCGGTATCGCCTACGCCATGCTGGGCGCGGCGCTGGCGTTCCCCGTCCACCTGGCGCTGCCCGCCGACGCAAGCCCGGAGCGCGTTCAGATCCTGAAGGCCTACGGCGCTCGGTTGACCCTCACTGAGCCCGGCGACGGGACCGACGGCGCGCGCCGCTTCGTCCAAGAGCTGGTCGCCAGTGAGCCTCAGCGGTACTTCTACGCCGACCAGTACGACAACCCGGCCAATCCGCTGGCCCACTACACCACCACCGGCCCGGAGATCTGGCGGCAGACGGAGGAGAGGATCACTCGCTTCGTGGCCGGCCTGGGCACCGGAGGGACGATGACGGGCGTGGGGCGGCATCTCAAGGAGCGTAACCCGCAAATCGAGCTGATCGGCGTGCAGCCTGACAGCTCACGGCACGGCATCTCGGGTCTGAAGCACCTGGCGACGGCGGAGGTGCCGGGCATCTACGACTCTGGGCTGGTGGACCGGATGGAGCCGGTGACCACGGGGAAGGCGAAGGCGATGGCCCGTCGGCTGGCCCGCCAGGAGGGGCTCTTCGTGGGCGTCTCGGCCGGTGCAGCGGTGGTCGCCGCGCTGCGCGTGGCGCGGGAGCTGGAGCAGGGGATGGTGGTGGCGCTGCTGGCCGACGGAGGGTTCAAGTACGCCAGCGCGCCTTTCTGGGGAGAGTAACGACCGGCCGTCCACCCGCACAAACGGACGATGTGCGGGGATACCATCTCGTCGACAGGACCTAGAAGACGTCAAGGAAATCCAGGACTCCGAAGGCATCCGGCATCTGAGGAATGGCTCTCTCGGATCGCTCCGGGGAGCCATTCGTTTACTCCCCGTTTTGCCTTCCGCTGGGGTGAGCGTCGGTCGGGCGACTGGCCCGCCTACTGTAGCCTAGCTGGCGGTCTGATCACACGGTGGCGACAGATTGTACTCTGTCTTCCTTCCCTCTTGCACAGATTCCAGAATCTCAGCCGTCGTGATACCCAAATCAATCCCCTCTACATCTAGGGGAGATCCCTCTCTTCTCTCCGGGAGAATCACGAAGCTTTGACCATCCCTTCTTCTTATCCTTACCTCTCCTTCGTTGATAGCCTGATCCAGAAGCGAAGCCAGTTCCCGCCGCGCTTCGGAGTATGTATAGACCCTCATTTCTCCACCTCCAGTACATCCACACCCATTCGCCTTGCTGCCTCAACCAGCCTTTGATCCAAGGAAATCAGGGGAGCCGTGTATTTCAGCCCACACCTTATCAGATAAGCATCATAGGCATAGATCTCCAGCTCATCTGCTATCTCAAGCGTCTGATCGAGCTCAACGTTAACAAATCGAATAGGGATTTGCTGGTACACTCCAAGAGCTTCCACTGCTTGTTCAACTCGTATTCTTCCGCGTTTCAACATTGCCGAGAAAGCGTTGCCTATCTCCCAGTGTACCGAGTGAGGCGCTATCAAGTCAACGCCTCGGGTCAATCTGATCAGGTCCCTCTTTTCAGGCTCATTGGCGATAACAGCAACAATGACGGACGTATCGACGATTACATCCATAGTCCCCCCAACGCACGAATACATGTACAATTGTACAGGCCATTATACCCCATCGTGCCGTCTGATGCAACTCGCATCCACCTGCCAGTCTGTGAACAGAGCGCAGACTGCGCCAGGGACGTCGCACACCGGCACCAGGCAAGCGTCGAAAGGGTATGAGCCAATGCATCGTCACCAAGTATCTGAAGGGCAGCGGTGCTAGACTAACCCTTCACCGACCCGGTCAACAGGCCTCGTACGAAGTAGCGTCCCATGACGATGTAGATGAGCAGCGTCGGCAGGGCGGCAAGGATGGAGCCGGCCATGACCATGTTCCATTCCTTGATCTGGCTGCCGGCCAGGTTGCGCAGCGCCACGGTGATAGGCTGGAGGGCTGGCTTCTGCAGGATGGAGACGGCGAAAAGGAACTCGTTCCAGATGTTGGTGAACTGCCAGATGGTCCTCAAGCAGCTTGAGGGAGAGGCCCCAGATCAACACGGCAACCGGTGTGACGAGCCATGCCCGCCCGCCGACGCTTCCCGGCCAGGTCAGGGTGGCTATGAGGTGCCAGACCAGGTAGATGCCGCCGGTGGCAAGGATGAGATTGCGCAGCGTGATCTGGATCAACTCCGTCGCAGAGCGGATGAAGTCGGGATCGGCTTTCGGCGATTTGCGTAGACTGTACCACATAAGAGCCTCCCTTCCGCGCGGGGCTCGCGGAAGCACCTTGATGACCGAGGGCAATACTACTACCATCCTACCACACGGAGCCTGGAACTGCAACAAGCTCCTCAAACAGGGCAATCACGTGTGAAGACGCCGTCGGTGGGAATACTCCCCAATCCCCACCCTCGGAGATCCTCTTTGATGTGGAGGGCTGTCGTGCTCTTGGTCTCTCGTGCTGTTCAGATGGGAAGTGTGCTGAATGGGGATTTCTGGTATAATAGAGGCTATTCAAGGCGAGCAAGGGCACGCCAGCTGACCAAGCCTCGTCTCCTCGCAATCTGCTAGGGCCTGAGCCGACCTGACCACGCACAGCCTGAGAGGGGCGTTACGGACACTATGACACTACGTATCGGCACCAGCGGCTTCAGCTACAAGGACTGGGTGGGGCCGGTCTATCCGGAGGGCCTGCCCAAACGAGAGTGGTTGAACCACTACGCGCGGGAGTTCTCCACCTGCGAACTGAACTTCAGCTACTACCGCATCCCCGACGCCCGCACGTTGGGCCAGATAGCGGCCAAGGTTCCCGAGGGGTTCCTCTTCTCCATCAAGGCGTTCCGCGGCATCACCCACGAGCGCGAGGATCCGGAGCCACAGATGGAACAGTTCTCCAAAGCTCTGGACCCGCTGATCCATCAGGGGAAGTTTGCCTGCGTGTTGGCCCAGTTCCCCCACTCCTTCCACGCCACCCCGGACAACCGCGACTATCTGAAGCGCGTGCGCGAGGGCCTGGCCGACCTGCCGCTGGTGGTCGAGTTCCGCTCCCGTGAGTGGATCGACGAGGAGACCTTTGAGCAGCTGCGATCGCTGAACATGGGGTTCTGCTGCGTCGACCAGCCGCGCTTCAAGAGCCTGGTGCCGCCCGTAGCCGTTGCCACCGGGCCCGTGGCCTACGTCCGCTTCCACGGCCGGAACCGGGCCAAGTGGTGGCAACACGACGAGGCCTGGGAGCGGTACGACTACAGCTACAGCGACGAGGAGCTGATGGAGTGGGTACCGAGGATCCGCCGGCTAGACGAGGAGGCCCCGCTGACCCTGGCCTACATGAACAATCACTGGCAGGGGCAGGCGGTGGGCACGGCACGGCAGCTCAGGATGCTGATGGAGGATACATCGTGAAATCTCGCTATCGCTGGTACGTGGCATTCGTCTTCTTCCTGTTCCTGCTCCTCCACCAGGGCGACAAGCTGCTCATCGGGCCCCTGACCACCGCCATCATGGAGGATTTCCAGATCAACGAGGCCCAGATGGGGGCGGTCTCGAGCCTGGCCATCATCGTCGCCGCCGTGCTCTACCCGCTGTGGGGCTACCTCTACGACCGCTACGCCCGCGACAAGCTGCTGGCGCTGGCCTCCCTCCTCTGGGGATCGACGACCTGGCTGAACGCCCTGGCGCCCACCTATCCCCTGTTCATGGCGACGCGCTCCAGCACCGGCATCGACGACTCCAGCTACCCCGGCCTCTACAGCCTGCTGGCCGACTACTTCGGCCCACAAGTGCGCGGCAAGGTCTACGGCGCGATGCAGATGTCCGGGCCGCTGGGCTTCATGCTGGGCACCGTGCTGGCGACCACGCTGGGCGGCGCACTGGGCTGGCGGCGGGTCTTCTTCATCACCGGCGGCGCTGGCATCGCCATCGCGCTTCTGATCTTCTTCACCGTGCGCGAACGGCCGCGGGGCAGCGCCGAGCCGGAGCTGGCGGAGCTTGACGAAATCAGGGTCTACCGCATCGACTGGCCGACGGTGCAGGGGCTGTTTCGCATTCGCAGCTTGCTATTGCTGATGGCCCAGGGCTTCTTCGGCGTCTTCGCCTGGAACGTGCTGATCTTCTGGTTCTTCCGCTACCTGGAGACGGAGCGGGGGTACACCTCCGGGCAGGCGATGACGACCATGCTGGTGGCCATCGCGACGCTCTCGGTGGGCTACCTGATCGGGGGGAACCTGGGGGACGCGCTCTTCCAGCGCACGCGGCGCGGCCGGGCCATCGTGGGCGGGCTGGGCACGCTGGCCGCGGCCATCTTCCTCCTGGTGACGATGAGCGTCCCGGTCGAGAACACGCTGCTGTTCACCGTCCTTTTGGGGTTCACGGGGGTGACCATGTCGATCACCGCGCCCAACGCCATGGCGAGCGTGCCCGACATCACGCCGCCGGAGGCGCGCAGCACGGCCCAGGCCCTGCGCAAGCTGGTGGAGGACGGAGGGGCGGCCCTGGCCCCCTTCTTGGCCGGCGTCATCGCCATGCGGGCCTCGCTCCACACGGCCATCATTGTCATCTGCGTCAGCACCTGGTTGGCCTGCGCCGCGCTGTTCGGAGCAGTGGCCTACGTCGTGCCCAACGATATCGAGGCGCTGCGCCAGACCATGCGGGAGAGGGCGGCCCGGAACCGGGCAGCGCAACAGCGGCAGGAGGGATGACGGGGCGCTCGCGGATGCGCCCCCCCGTTGCGTGGTTAGACCCAGGTCTGCACCGCAGATGGGCGCCCACAGATCAGCATACAGGAGACCATGCGAAAAGAGTATACTATCGACTACCCGCGCCGTCGCCTTCCCCGCGCCTTGATGCGTCTCGTGGGGCGCCTGATCCTGCCCCTGGCCTTCAGACTTGAGATCAGCGGGCGGGAGAACTTCCCCGCGGGCGGCCCGCTCATCGTGGTGGGCAATCATCGGGCGGCGATGGAGGCCGTCCTGATGGCGGTCTACACACCATGGCAGGTCGAGATGCTGGGCGCGGCCGACATCCCGCACGAGAGAATCACGCAGCTCATGGCCGGCGTCTATGGGCTCATCCCGGTCAAGCGCGGCAGCTTCGACCGCACGGCCCTGATGAAGGCCCTGGATGTGCTGGAACAGCGAGGTGTGGTGGCCATCTTCCCGGAGGGCGGGATCTGGGCCGCGGGCCGCATGCCGGCGCACACGGGCGTGGCCTGGCTCAGCTACCGAGCCGGCGCGCCGGTGCTGCCCATCGCTTTCAGCGGGACCATGGGCGCCCTAGGGGGCGCCATGCGCCTAGAGCGGCCGCGGCTGACGATGCGCGTCGGACAGGTGATGCCAGCCGCGCGCCTGCCCGAGGATCAACCCCGCAAGGCCTACCTCCAGGCCTACGCCGAGCGCACCGTGGAGGCCATTGAGGACCTGCTCCCGCCCGACGACCTGGCCCACCAGCCCGGCCCGGTGGATGAGCGCTTCGAGCTGGGCGTCGCGGTGACCACGGACGACGAGGAGAGTGAGAGCTACCCGGACGACCTGGAGATCCGGCACGCCGTCGCGCTGGCCGAGCTGCTCCATCGCCCGGCCATCCTGAAGATCTTCACCGTCAATCTGGAGCTACCCACCGAGCCTTTGGAGCATCTGGACCGCGAGACCGACCCGGGGAGGATCGCCCGGGGGACCGCGTCGATCCTGGATTATCTGCGCGACGAGAACCCCTATCTGTTGAGCTACCGCTTCGGCCCGGAGAGGGCGGAGGTCATGCGTCTGGGCCTGGAGGAGCTGCTGGCGCTGGCCCGCTGGGCGTCGGAGGCAGAGCTTCGGCTGAGGCTCACGCCGGTGCGCCGGTATACGTCGGCGGACGGGGAAGAGGTGGTGCAGGTGGAGCAGGGGGCTTTTCAGAACTGGATGTGAGCCGGTGCAAGAGTTAGGAGGGACTAGGTCCGAAGTCGCTCAATCTCGGCCACGAGCTCGGCGAAAGACATCTCTCTGGGCAGCCCATCATGTTGATGGCTCTCGGTTAAGGCCATACGCTAGGGGGTGCCGCTGATGACCAGCACCCCCGCCCCATCGATCTCGCTCCGCTTCATAGCCAGCAGCGCCTGGTTCGCCTCCTCCAGCGGGAAGGTCTCCACCGTGGTCTTGATCGGAATCTCGGCGGCCAGCCCGAGCAGCTCCTCCACGTCCTCTCGAGCGAAGTTGGCCACGCTCCGTATCCCCCGCTCCCAGTAGAGCAGTTCGTCGTAGTCCAGCTCGGGGATGGGCGTCATGGTCACGCCGGCCAGCGCCACCGTGCCGCCGCGGTCGAGATCCCGCAGCGCCTCCGGCACGATCCAGCCGGCCGGGGCGAAGATGATGCTCGCGTGCATCCGCTCCGGGGGTGTTTCCTCGGCGCCGCCGACCCAGACCGCGCCCAGCTCGCGCGCCAGCTGGCGGTGCCCCTCGCTGCGGGTGAAGACGTAGACCTGGCAGCCCCAATGGAGCGCCACCTGGATGGTCACGTGGGCCGAGCTGCCGAAGCCGTAGAGCCCCAGGCGCTGGCCCGGTTCTACCTCGCTGACCTTGAGCGCGCGGTAGCCGATGATGCCCGCGCAGAGCAGCGGCGCCGCCGCTATGTCGGAGAAGCCCTCTGGCATAGGATAGGCGAAGTCCTGGTAGGCTATCATGGCCTCGGCGTAGCCCCCGTCGGCGTGGAGTCCGGTGAAGGTGGCGCTGGGGCAGAGGTTCTCCAGCCCCCGCTCGCAGTATTCGCAGTCGTCGCAGGAGACGTGGTGGAGCCATGCCACGCCCACGCGGTCGCCTATGGCGTGCCGCTCAGCGCCCTCGCCGCACGCCGCCACGGTGCCGACGATCTGGTGACCGGGGACGATGGGGCGTTTGGGGAGGCCCAGGTCGCCCTCGACGGTGTGGAGGTCGGTGTGGCAGATGCCGCAGACATCGACGTCGATGCGGATCTGACCCGGGCCGGGCTCGGGGAGCGGCAGGTCGGTCAGTTGGAGCGGCTGATCCTCGATGGGGGCCGGTTCGCGCAGGATCATGGCTTTCATGTCGCAGGCTTTCTCCTCTGTTAAGCCTGAGATCGGCATTCGGTTCTTTCATTGTCAGTATACCCTATCATCCCACCGTCTGCAATGGCAATCGATGCGCATCTAGGTGAGCGCTGCACGCTGGCTCAGTTGACGGGCGTTCGAAACCCTGTAGCATGTGTGGTTGTATGAACTACTACGTCTGGACGATTGGTTGTCAGATGAACGTGGCCGACTCAAGGCGTCTCGAGTCGGCCCTGGAGCGGCTGGGCCACATGCCCGTCGAGCGCGCCGAGGACGCTGACATCATCGTGCTCAACACCTGTGTGGTGCGCCAATCGGCCGAGAACAAGATCTATGGGCGACTGGGATCGCTGAAGCCCTTGAAGAGAGATCGCCCGCAGACCGTCATCGGCCTGATGGGCTGCTTCGTGGGTCGTGGCGACGCCAGCCACCTACTCCGCCGCTTCCCCTGGGTCGACGTCCTGATGCCGCCCTCCGATCCCGGCCCGCTCCTTCAGTATCTGACCGAACGGCGGCTGGTCGACCAGGACCAGGCCATGGAGACGGCGCATGCGCTGCGTCGCTACCAACTCCAGGACGGCGACCTCGTGCTGCCAGCCCGCGAGCGCGGCGAGCTGGTCTCGGCCTACATCTCGGTCGTCCTGGGCTGCTCGCATGCCTGCTCCTACTGCATCATCCCCTACCGGCGCGGGCCCGAGCGCAGCCGCCCCATGGACGAGATCCTGGACGAGGCGCGGGCCCTGACGGCCCAGGGCGTCCAGGAGATCACTCTCCTGGGACAGATCGTGGATCGCTACGGGCTCGACCTCCCCGCCCAGCCGACGTTGCCCGCGCTGCTCCGTCAGCTGCACCACATCGAGGGCCTGCGGCGCATCCGCTTCCTCACCTCTCATCCCGGCTGGATGACGGACGAGTTGTTGGACGCCGTGGCGGAGCTGCCCAAGGTCTGCGAGCACATCGAGGTGCCGGTCCAGGCCGGCGACGACGAGGTGTTGCACCGTATGAAGCGCGGCTACACCGCCGATGACTACCGCCGCCTGATCAGCAGCATCCGCCAGCGCATCGACGGCGTCTCCATCGCCACCGACGTCATCGTCGGCTTCCCCGGCGAGACTCAGGAGCAGTTCCGGCGCACCTACGATCTGCTGGCCGAGCTGCGCCTGGACAAGGCGCACATCGCCCGCTACTCACCCCGGCCCCAGACCCTGGCCGACCGTCGCTTCGAGGACGACGTCCCCCCGGAGGAGAAGGAGCGCCGCCGCAAGGCGCTCGACGACCTGCAGGCCGAGATCGTTGGGGAGATCAACGCCCGGCTGCTGGGCGAGACCGTCGAGGTGCTGGTGGAGGGGAAGAAGAAGGATCGCTGGTGGGGACGCACGCGCACCGACAAACTGGTCTACTTCGAGGACAACGCCGACTGGCGCGGGCGCTTGGCTCACGTGCGCATCACCTGGGCCGGGCCTTGGTCCCTCATTGGAGACGTGGAAGGCACCTTCCGGTGACCTTCGGCCCTCAGAACTGGGGAGCGGCGGGCCCGGTATCCGGTCCGGGCTGCCGCCCCCATCCGTGGTTGTCCTGCAATCCGC
>CAYQZG010000126.1:9844-12037 GCA_964421785.1 uncultured Anaerolineales bacterium | reverse complement strand
AAAGGTAAGCGAAGGAAGCGCAGCGCCTGAAGCGGCATCCGCTTTTCGAGGTCTCTGTGCAAGTGCCGGTCACCTCAGCCACGAGAATGATAAGACCCTGCCTGGTACCTTCTTCTCATTGACGCATATTCTCAAAAATCTTATAATACTCCAAAATCACGATGTGTGTCGATGCCAGGCGAAGGTGCCGTAAGCGCAGCGGCGCGACCAGCTCGCCCGTCGACCCATCGACAAGCCAAGTCAGCCTAACACAGCCCGAGAAGCTTCAGGAGATTTATCACGACGAGGAGACAGGTGCATGTCCAGCGATCAACCGTTCACCACCGGACAGGCCGCCAAGTACTGCCACGTTTCCCAGGCGACGATCGTCAATTGGATCAAGGATAGACAGCTCAACGGCTACACCACCCCTGGAGGCCACTACCGGATCCCACGATCTGAGCTGGTATCGTTTCTGAAGAGCAACGACATGCCGATCGACGCAGCACTGAAGGCATCGGCACAACCGAGGTTACTCATCCTGAGCAGCACCCCGATGATCAGAGACCTCGCACGTACGCTGGGAAAAAACGGCAGCCTCGAGGTCTCCCTGGTCACCTGTGACTACGCGGCAAGCGCAGAAGCCATGCGGTCGAAGCCTCGAGCCGTGATCATCGACATGAGAAGCTCCTCAGACCCTCTAGGCCTTTGTCAATGGCTGCGCGAGACCATAGAAGACCTCACCCTGCTGCTGCTAGGTGATGGCGACGACGAAGCGAGTGCACAAGCAGCTGGGGCTGACGTCTATCTCCCCCTCGTCGACCCAGACGCTCTCCCTAATCTAGAGGCGCAGTTGGAGGTATTGCTACAATGGAAAAGTTAAGCTCTGGGCCGACCAGAGAGGCGATCCTGGTCGTTGAGGACAACGACATCAGCCGCCAGCTGATGAGGACCGTTCTGAAGCCCCACGGCTACCGTCTCCTGTTTGCGAAGAACGGCCAGGAGGCCATCAATATCGCCATGGATAAGCGTCCCAACCTCGTTCTAATGGACCTAAAACTCCCTGGAATGAGTGGCTATGAGGCCGTACAAGTGCTCAAATCGCAACCGGAGACCGCCGACATTCCGATCGTGGCCCTCACCGCTCACACTGTGGGCAGCGAGCGCCAGCGCGCAACAGACGCTGGCTGCGAGGGTTATATCATCAAACCTATCAATACCCGCGCCTTTGCAGATCAACTGAAACAGTACATTCGATCTGGGCCGGCGACTCAATCGCCCTAAGCAGAGCGGCATCCGCCGTAAGCGCAGCGACAAGCGCAGCGGCAGGAAAAGTAAGCGACGGAAGCGCAGCGGCTGAAGCGACAAGCACCGCCGCGCGACCCGGTGACCGCGCGAAGGAAGTTCGTAGGGATGACGTCTATCCCCGGGATGGCTTGGCCGAGACGGCCCCTATCCCCGTGCGGCTCGCCAAGCTGAGCGTAGCTCAGCCGAGTGCCGCAAGAGTGAGCGACTACAACCATGAACCGTAAACAGCCTAGGGATGGTTTTTATCCCCTCGCACTGGGCATCTGGGGACTACATGCGCTCGTCTTCGTACCGCTGTACCGTCTGGTGGGGGTTATGGTGGTCGCATCCGCGATCCTGCCAACCCTCATCACGTCCTGGGGCTTCGGAACGATCGGCGGCATGCTGGCGGGCCTGCTGGTTTTCCCCATCGACCTGGCGTTGCTGAATCTGGCCGGGGGATCGAGCGCCGAGCTGCTGAATCTGGGAGGCGTCTTGGGATGGGCCGTCATAGTCATGATCGGCATCCTCAGCGGACGTCTACACGAACTGGGCAGACAGAACAAACATGAGCTGGTCGAACGCAAGGAGATCAAAGATACGCTTCAGCGGCAGAATCTCCAACTCCGCACGCTGCTGGAGACATCCGAGATCCTGAGCACAACCCTGCGATTTGGACTGCTGCTAGAACAGATTCTCAACCAACTCCAGAAGCTAGTATCCTACGACACGGCAACAGTCAGCCTCATCCACGGCAATCGGGGCCAGATCGTCGGCTGTCGTGGCCAGAACGACACCATCCATCATACGTTCTCACTGGACGACCGACCGCTGATCAGACAGGTTGTGGAGGAGAAACACCCGCTGCTGCTGTCTGACGTCGACCAGCCCTCAGCCGCATCCGTTTCAAGCGTAAGCGAAGGAAGC
>CAYQZG010000126.1:7466-9744 GCA_964421785.1 uncultured Anaerolineales bacterium | reverse complement strand
AAGCGAAGGAAGCGCAGCGCCAGAAGCGACTGGAGCGCCGTCGTCCCGACGGCAAGGAAGCGAAGGAAGCGCAGCGGCATACGCTCCCGGCGACGCTGACCCCCTGCAGACTGCTGACCACCCGGGATCCTGGCTCGCCACGCCACTGACAGTGCGGGGGCAGGTCATCGGTGTATTGACCATCGGCTCTCATACATCGCAGGCCTACGATGAAGAGACCAGTCAGCTGGTCTCAGCCTTTGCTCACCAGACCGCCCTTGCCATCGAGAACTCACGCCTCTACGAGCAGAAGCGATCTCAGCTTCGAGAGGTGACCGTGCTTCAGGGAGTGACCTCGGCCATATCCTCGACGCTGGACATCGATCAAGTCCTGCCCTATGTGGCGCGCAGTCTCTGTGAGATGCTTAACGCCACCAGCGTCGAGATCTACAGCCTGAAAGATGACTCGCTCACGACCAGAAGGGCGGTAAGCGAAGCGACGTTGGGAGCCAGCTACGCGACCGATCAGGCTACTGAGAAAGAGAAGGGCATGGCACCTGGACGGACAGAGACGTGGGAAGACGCTCCAGACGCCGCTTCGGCGGTTCCGCCAAGCCCGGGACGGGCCGACCCCGGGCCGCTCACGGCACAGGCCCTGCGTACCAACAAACCGGTGGAGGCCCGGATAGAAGACCCTGATCTGGCGTCAACGACCAGGGCGAAACTTGAGGAGCGGGGTGCGGAAGCTATGCTGCTGCTGCCGATCATGACCCGCGAGCAAGCCCTCGGCTTTGCCTACATCTGGGACAGCACGATGGCTCGACAATTCACCGAAGGGGAGATAGCTACAGGGCAAACGCTGATCCATCAGACCGCCATTGCCATGGAGAACGCACGGCTGTTCGAGCAGATTCAGGAAGCACTGACAGAGACAAGTGTCCTATACCGCACCAGCCGCTCCTTGATCGCCCAGGAGCACCTGTCGGACGTCCTACAGACTGTAGTTGATGGCGTGATCGAAGCACTGCCCGCCGACCGGGCCACGGTGATCACATTCGACCTCAAGCGACGAGAGGTAACGAACTTCGTCAAGGGTGGGCCCGGCTCCAATCACGTTGTCTCGACGCCCTTCCAGGAACTCTGGGACGGACTCAGTGGATGGGTACTGCGCGAGAGGCAACCGGCGCTCTCTCTCAAGGGCCAGCCCGACCCCCGCGAGGGCCCCCGCGCGCAAGAGCGACGTGAGGCCACAAACTGCGGAGCGATCGTCGTTGTGCCGCTGGTCTACCGAGACAAGGCGCTGGGGACCATGACGGCTATCAACCGTCCGGAGCAGCGTGACTTCACGCAGCAGGACGTGGACCTGATGATGGCCTTCGCCAACCAGGCCGCCGCAGCTCTGGAGAACGCGCGGCTGATTGAGGAGTCCCAGCGACGGGCGAATCAGCTGGCCGGCGCTGCGGACGTTGCTCGGCATACCGCAGCCGTGACAGACCCGGAGTCGCTGCTGGATGTCGTGGTCGATCTCATCCGAGAGCAGTTTGGTTTTCGATTGGCCGCCGTCTTCCTAGTAGATGAGACAGAAGACGAGCTCTACCCCGCTGCCGCGACGGACGACTTCTGGGACATGATGAAGCGAAGCGGCGTGATCCCCGACGCCTACCGCCAACCGATAGGCAAGGGGGCGATAGGCATGGCAGCGCAGACGGGAGAGACGCAGCGCATCACAGATGCGTCCAAGAGCGCCATCGCTTGTCGCGTCGGTGCCCGCGCCGACCCGAGGAGTTGGCTGTCCCCCTCCTCGCTGTCGGTACCTATCAAGGTGGGCGGGCTGGTGATCGGCGTCTTGGAGGTAGAGGCCGACGTCATTAGGGCTTTCAATGAGAGTGATCAGGCCGCATTGGAGGTGATCGGCGACCAGATTGCCATCGCCTATCAGAATGCCGAGCTGCTGACCGAGACACGCTCCAAGATGAAGGACCTCCAACTGCTCCACGACGTAAGCCTGGCCGCCGCGTCGAGCACACACCTGCAGGAAACGCTTCAAGCCGCAGCGGAGGCTCTGGCAGCCGAATGGAAGGGCACCCAGATAGCGCTCCAACTCATAGACCAAGAGAGTGGAACGCTTCACATGAAGGCGAGTGTTGGCTATCCCCAAAACCGCAGCAAGGATGGCTCGACTGAAATCCGGGCCGACGCAGTCGCCGATGAATCCTCCATCCCTTCGCTGGGAGACGGAATCGAGGGTAAGCGCAGCGACAGGAGCGCCGTCGTCCCGACGGCAGCGAAGCAAAGCGAC
>CAYQZG010000126.1:0-7366 GCA_964421785.1 uncultured Anaerolineales bacterium | reverse complement strand
GGGTAAGCGCAGCGACAGGAGCGCCGTCGTCCCGACGGCAGCGAAGCAAAGCGACACCCGCCTCGAGAAAGGCAAGCGACGCGACATCATCGAATGGGTAGCCAAGCACGGAGAGCCTGTCCTCGCGTCCGACGTCCGTGAAGACCCCAGATACCGCGCCAAGTCGCCTACCTTCCTGGGACAGGTGCCAGGTTCCACAACGGGAGAGCGTCTATCAGGCGCGTCGCCCCATCCATCCATCGAGACTCGCTCCCAGCTCTGTGTGCCGCTGAGCTCGGGCAGCCGCGTGCTGGGCACACTCAACGTTGAGAGCCCCGAGGTCGACTACTTCACGCTCGACGACCAACGGCTGCTGAGCACCCTGGGGAGCAACCTCGCTATGCTTATCGAGCGCGCCCGCCTTTTTGAGGAAGTTGAAGGAGCTCGGGCCGAACTGCAGCAGCGCGCGGAGGCGTTGGAGCAAGCGAATGCCAGGCTGAAGGAGCTCGATCGCCTCAAGAGCCAGTTCCTGGCCAATATGAGCCACGAACTCCGCACACCTCTTAACTCGGTGATCGGCTTCTCTGAGGTGCTGATCGACGGTCTGCTCGGCGAGATGCCACCCGAGCGCAAGGAGTGCGTGGAGAACATCTACGCCAGCGGCGAGCATCTTATGGCGTTGATCAACGATATCCTCGACCTCTCCAAGATCGAAGCGGGCCGCATAAAGCTCTCCCCAGAGCGCTTCGATGTGGCAGAATTGATCGAAAACGTGCAGAAGACAGTCGCTCCTATGATTGAGGAGAAATCTCAAGTTCTGACGATACAAATCGGCAAAGCCGGGGCGCCCTCCACCGCCTTGCCCCTCTTGACAGCAGACCGCATCCGGCTGCGACAAGTGCTCTTGAACCTACTGAGCAACGCTCACAAGTTCACCCCGGAGGGGAATGAAATCACGCTCTCCTGTCGGCTGGCCGATCCAGCCACCATGCTGTTCTCAGTATCGGACACAGGAATCGGCATCAAGCGCAAGGATCACGAGCTGATCTTTGAGGAATTCCGCCAGGTGGATGGGACGGCGACGCGCGAGGTAGAGGGCACCGGCCTGGGCCTGACGATCAGCAAACGCCTGGTCGAAATGCATGGCGGCACCATATGGGTAGAGAGCACGTACGGCGAAGGGGCAACCTTCTCCTTCCTGCTGCCGCTCGACGGGCCAACGCCGGAGACGCGGGAAACAGAAGACGGCTTGGCAAAGTTGCATAGGGATGCCGTCTATCCCCCTGATCAGAAGGTCCTCATAGTTGAGGACGATCGTCAGTTCAGCAATCTCTTGTCGCTCTATCTGCGCAAGGAGGGCTACGAACCGATCCAGCACTATCAAGGCCTCGGCGCGCTGGAGCAAGCTCGCAAACTGAACCCTGCATTGATCACCCTGGACATTATGCTCCCGGGACAGGATGGTTGGGAGATCCTGCAAAGGCTCAAGTCAGATCCAGAAACCAGGGACATCCCCGTGCTGGTCATCTCCGCCTTGCGAAACAGCGAACTGGCCCTCAGCCTTGGCGCCACAGACTACCTGGTCAAACCCGTGGATCGTGGCGCCCTACAAACCGTGCTGAGCAGGCTTCCGATGCCGAAGTCAACCGCGGAAGAATCCAAGGTTCTAGTCGTAGACGACGATACTCGACTGGTCCCCCTGCTGGAGGCGATGCTCCGGCACGAAGCATGTAAGCTGATCCCGGCCTATGACGGAAAGGAAGGTCTCGCCAAGGCCCGAAACGAGCAACCTGACTGCATCCTCCTCGACCTGATGATGCCCGGCATCAACGGTTTCGATGTTCTGGAGACGTTGAAAAGCGACGACAGAACAGCTGACATACCCGTCATCGTCCTCACGGTCAAGAATGTGACAGAGGAGGACAGGAAACAGCTCACCAAGCACATCGAGACACTGATGCATAAGAGTACTCTCACACCCCAGGCTCTAACCGAGGAGATCCGGCGCATCGGAAAAGGTGCAAAGCAGCCTGCTTGAACCCGGCAACCTGTGGTGAGCTAGTCGAACCTCTTGCCTTTACAGGAATCCCCGCGATCATTCACCTCTTGCTCCCAGCGGATCTAGGTTTGGGTCACTTGACCCCAACCCGTGATCCGCGGTGTTGGAAGCGAAACCGCCGGACCCGCGACCCGGCTGAAGTGGCACGCTCAGAGCACGCCCGATGGGCTTTTACAACCGTGGCGAATATGGTACAATGTCGGGTAAGATGAGCAAAGGGATGCTTTCTATCCCCTCACGCTTGGTACTCGCCTCTCAATCGCCTCGCCGCCGCGAGCTGCTGAAGCTGATGGGACTGCCTTTCGAGGTCACGGCAGCCGATGTGGCCGAAGCACCGAGGGCTGATGAGACACCCGTGGAGCTGGTCACCCGACTGAGCCGTGCCAAGGCGGATGCCGCCTCGGCGGTTCCGCCCCCCGTCCCCGGGCCGCTTGCCGAGACCCGAGGAATCGGCCGGGCAGAGCCCGATTGTCAGCATAGGGATGACGTTTATCCCCACACGCTGGTGATCGCCTGCGATACGATCGTGGCGCTGGAAAAGGAACCCGGTGAAACCCGCGTCCTGGGTAAGCCACACGATCCGGAGGAAGCAATGGAGATGCTCCGCCTCCTGCGCGGCAACTCTCACCTCGTCTACAGCGCCGTCACGGTCTTGGATGGTGCCCGTCACACGACAACGGAGCTGGCAGAGACACAACTGACGATGCGAGCCTATACCGAGAGCGAGATTGCAGCCTACGTTGCCAGCGGGGATCCACTGGACAAGGCAGGGGCTTATGCCATTCAACACCAAGGTTTCCATCCGGTGAGAGAGATCGCGGGTTGCTACGCCAGCGTCATGGGGCTGCCGCTGTGCCATCTGACGCGCTGCCTGCGCCGCTGGGGATGCTCCCCCACAACGGACGTTCCGACCGCGTGCCAGGCACACACTGACCATCGCTGTGAAGTCTACCGGGAGATCATAGGCTCTTGATACATAGGCCAAGGGGCACTGTCTGTCCCCCGAGACGCGACATGCAATGGCTGTTCTATATCACGGGCGTGCTCGTGATCCTGCTGGCAAGCTGTACAGGCCCGAACGCCAATCCACCCTCTTCCGAACAGTCGCCACGGGATGGTGTTTATCCCCCTCAGCCTTCCCCCACGCCGACCGATGAGCCTACCATCACGCCGGTGCCCCCCTCACCGGAGGCAACCGTCGATGCCTTCCTGCGTGCCTGGGAGCAGAGCGACTACTCAACGATGCACACGCTTCTCTCACCACGGAGTCAGAGGACCATCGGGGTCGAGGCGTTTGCCGGGCGATATCGTAATGCCCTGACCACCGCCTCCGTCCTTACCGTCACCACCACGCTCCAATCCGTACTGCGTGAAGACGACGGGGATAGACGTCATCCCCAAGCAGCTGCAGCCTTCCACACGACCTTGGAGACCGCGCTTTTCGGCACGCTGAGCGCCGATACCACCATGTCGCTCACCCTGACCGGAGGAACATGGGGCGTTGAATGGGATGCCGGCCTGATCTGGCCACAACTGGTGGAAGACGAGTCGAAGGCGATAAGCGAAGCGACAGGAGCGCCGTCGTCCCGACGGCAGCGAAGCGAATCGACGTCACCGGGTCAACCGGAGTCACCCAAGTACTTCCGCACCACATACAGCATCCCCATCAGGGCGAACATCTACGACACCAATGGCCTGGGGCTTGCGACTCAGGGGACGATCGTCACGCTGGGCGTCATTCCAGAGCAGATCGAGGACGAGCAAGCCCTGCTCCAGACGTTGACCTCCATCACCGGCCTCTCGAACGACGCCATTCGCGATCGATACAAGTCGGCCAATCCGAAATGGAAGATCCCCATCGCCGACATACCGGCCGAGGTGAGCGTGGAGCAGAACGACCTGCTCGCCTCTCTGGCCGGGTTGTACCGCGAGGAGAAGACAGGACGCACGTACCCCCATGGAGAGGCTTCGCCTCACGTCGTCGGCTGGGTAGCCCCCGTGCCGGCCGAGGATCTGATGACGTACCGCTCGCGGGGGTATCGAGGCGACGAGATGGTCGGCGTTGCGGGCCTGGAGGCCTGGGGCGAGGAGATCCTGGCGGGACAGCACGGTGGCACGCTCGCCATCGTCACATCGACGGGCGAAGAAGTGATACAAATGCGCCACCGCGAGGCTGCACCCGGCCGCTCCATCTACACCACCCTGGATCGTGACGTCCAGGAGAAAGCTCAACAGATCCTCGGGAATCGCAGGGGAGCCATCGTCATCCTCGACGTGCAAAGCGGCGCGATCCGCGCCCTGGTCAGCGGCCCAGGCTTCGACCCCAACGTCTTCGTGGGACCAACCAGCGATGTGGAGCGCTCGCGCATCCTGGCCGATCCGCGCCATCCCCTCATCAATCGCGCTCTACAGGGCACCTACCCCACCGGCTCGGTGTTCAAGATCGTGACCATGTCGGCGGGTATGGAGGAGGCCGGCATGGATCCACTGCAGAGCACGTTCAACTGCCCTGGCTACTGGGACGGCCTCGGGCGCGGCGCCCGAAAGTACTGTTGGAAGGCGGACGGACACGGTCAGATCGTGCTCCAGGACGGTCTATCGGCGTCGTGCAACGTCGTGTTCTACAACGTCGGCAAAGCGCTCCACGAGCTAGACCCGGGCGCCCTACCTCGATTCGGCCATTCCTTTGGCCTGGGCGAGGCGACAGGACTAGAGGCTCTGTTGGAAGAGACCGGCCTGATGCCCGGCCCAACCTGGAAGCAGGATGCCCTTGGAGAGATGTGGTATCCAGGGGACACGGTCAACCTGGCCATTGGGCAGGGCTATCTGCGCGTGACACCACTGCAGGTAGCGCGCATGATGGCAACCGTGGCCAACGGCGGAACCTTCTACCGCCCCTTCATTGTCGAACGCATTGAGGCTGGTCAAGGACAGCCAGAACAGGTGACAGAGCCCCAGATTATGGGCACCTTACCCGTCAGCCCCATGCATCTGGCCGCTCTGCAAGAGGGGCTACTGGGCGTCACGACCAAGTCCATCGGCACCGCGAGCCACCGCTTCGCCGGCTTGAGCATCCCGGTCGCCGGCAAGACCGGCACGGCGGAAGCCGGCGCCGCCGAAGCAGAGCCACATTCGTGGTTCGCGGCCTATGCGCCGGCCAACGATCCAGAGATCGCCCTGGTCGTGCTGGCAGAAAATGCGGGGGAAGGCTCCACGGTGGCCGCACCCCTGGCGCGTCAGGTGATCGAGGCCTACTACGGTCTGCCCCTCACCGATCTACCGCCCGAAGCGGAAGAAGGATATGTCCCCCCCACGCCCAGCCCAGACCCGGAGCCCTAACAACGCGGGGCGAGCAAGACAAACAAAAAAGCAGTTCGAAGGGATGGCGTTTATCACCAGGATGGTGAAAGAGGACAAGACAGACGCCATCAAGCGACTGACGACAATATCGGTGACGAGTGAGACAGTGGTGAGTAGCAGCCAGACATATCGTCCACCGTCCATCGTCCATCCTCTGCCGAAGGGTTGGTGAGAATGACTGAGAGACTCAATGGCCTGGTCATCAAAGCACAGAGCGGCTTCTTCACGGTGCACACCGAGGAAGGTGATGTCACCTGCAGAGTGCGAGGCCGACTGAAGGAGGAATGGCGCAAGACAGACCTCTTGGCCGTGGGCGACCGGGTGCGCATCAGCCGCGTCGAGGGTGGCGGTATGATCGAGGGTATGATCGAGGAGGTTTTCGAGCGCGAGCGAGCGCTGGCGCGCCTGGCGCCGGCGGGGCGCGAGTCTCGGCAGTGGACCCGCCGCGGGTACCTCTCCGAACGAGAGCACGTCATCGTCGCCAACCCAGATCACGTCGTCTTCGTCTTCTCGCTGACCGATCCCGAGCCGAATCTGCGCATGCTCGACCGACTGCTGGTTGGCGCCGAACTCCAGGAGATTCCCGCCGTGATCTGTGCCAACAAGCTGGATCTGGTCGAGGAGCATGAGGCCCACTCGCTCTTCGAGATCTACGAGGAGATCGGCTACCGCGTGCTCTACACGAGCGCGACGACGGGCAAGGACGTCGAGGAGCTGCACGACCTGCTGATAGGCACGATCTCGGCCTTGGTCGGCCCTTCGGGGGCGGGGAAGACGAGCCTCCTGAACGCGATGCAGCCAGGGCTTGGTCTACGCGTGCGCGAGGTGAGCCGCGGCGGGCCGCGAAAAGGGCGTCACACCACGGTAGTACCGCAGCTCGTGCGCGTGGGCGATGAAGGCTGGGTCGCGGACACGCCCGGCATCCGGGCGCTGGCGCTCTTCGACATGGACCCAGAGGAGGTCGACGCCTATTTCCCGGACATCGCCCCGCTGGTGGCCGATTGTCGGTTCTCCGACTGCACCCACACGGTGGAACCGGGCTGCGCCGTCAAGGAGGCCATTGAGGCAGGAGAGGTGAGCGCGCACCGCTACGAGAGCTTTGTGCGGCTGCGGGAAGAACATCAGAAACTGGCCGACATGTATTGGTGGGGGATCAACGAGGAGTGAACGACCCCGGGATGGTTTGGCCGAGACGGCCCCTATCCCCATCCACCGTAAGCGCAGCGGCATCCGCCCGACATCATCGGCGAGAAGGCATGGCCTGAGCCGATGGTGTGGTGGCCAGCCCGCCCAAGGCAGTGCATTTCAGCTCGCGCGGCAACATCCGGCCGGTGGCGTAGACGGCGTCGACGGTCTCGCCCAGGGGGATCGGGTTGACGTAACCGCCCAGGACAAGATCCGCGCAGACGAAAGCACTGGACGCAGCTGCGGCGTTACGCGTGTGACACGGGATCTCCACGACACCCTGCACCATGTCACAGATCAAGCCCATCGTGTTCTGCAGAGCGATGGCTGCAGCGTCGGTCGCCTGTTGAGCGCTGCCGCCGGCAACCTCGACGACGGCCGCAGCGGCCATAGCACCGGCGGCACCTATCTCCACCTGGCAGCCGGCCACCTCGGCGGCAAAGGTCGCCCGCGCCGCTATCACCAGGCCAATGGCCGAGGCCGCCAGCAGGGCCAGCCCGGCCTCTCTCGAATCCAGCCCCCACTCCTCCACCATCGTCACCACGGTGCCGGGGATCACGCCCGCGGACCCGGCCGTCGGCGCAGCGCAGACGACACCCATCCCCCCGTTGACGTGCATCACGGCCATAGCCCGGGCAGCCGCCCGTGTGTGCATGCCTCCGGCGGCAACCCGACCCTCCGCCTCAGCCCGGTAGATCTGGCCAGCGCTGGGACGAAGCAACTGCATAGGGATGGCGTTTATCCCCGGGATGGCGTTTATCCCCGGGATGGCGTCTATCCCCG
>CAYQZG010000125.1:0-12248 GCA_964421785.1 uncultured Anaerolineales bacterium | reverse complement strand
GCGCTCCATCCATGGGAGCCTGAACGATCTTTGCCTCATCGATGGGCTTCAGCGTGTGGCAGTCGATGACGCGCACGTCCAGGCCTTTCTCTGCGAGCTGAGCGGCAGCGACGAGGGATTGGGATACCATGTCATGGCCAAAGGCTGCATCTTGTGCATACTCGGTCTCGCCCAGGAGATACCCACCTCTTGTCCCGATGACGGCTGTGCGTAGGATCGGGTTCTTTGGATTGGGCATTGCTACTGACGCCCCAGAGCGTGTGAGACGTCGGTCAAGGCTGGATAGAGCTGGCGATAGAGCGGGTAGATCTTCGCATATCTCGCGACCTCCTCCGCCCGAGGGGAGGTCACGTCGGTCTGTTGGACGGTGGCCTGGCAGGCGGCCTCTGTGTTTCTCCAGACGCCTGCCCCGACTCCCGCTAACAGGGCTGCGCCGTAAGCCGCTCCTTCGGCGGTGTTGACCGTGACCAAGTCGACGTCCAGCACGTCGGCCATAATCTGCCGCCATAGAGCGCTCTTGGCGCCGCCGCCGGAGATGCGTACCTGCTCGATCTCGGTCACCCCGACGTCCCGTATCAGCTCGAAGTTGTCGCGCAGACCGAACGCCACGCCCTCCAACACGGCCCGCGTGAGATGGGCCTGCGTATGCCGCACCGTCAGCCCGACGAAGGCCCCTCGTGCCAGTGGATCAGCATATGGGGTGCGCTCGCCCGTGAGGTAGGGCAAGAAGATCAGCCCCTCGCTGCCGGGCGCTACCTCTGATGCGGGGGCCAACAGGGCGTCGTAGCCCATGTCGGGCCCCACGTTATCTCGGTACCAGCGAAGACTCCCGGCTGCCGAGAGCATCACGCCCATCAGATGCCACCGCTGTGGGACGGCGTGGCAGAAGGCGTGCAGCCGCCCGGCTGGATCGATAAAGGGCTCACCTGTCGTGGCAAAGATGACGCCTGACGTGCCCAGCGTGAGGGCCACGATGCCCGGGCGGATCGCTCCCACGCCCACGGCTTGCGCCGCCTGATCGCCCCCTCCGCCCACAACCGGCGTCCCCGCCATCAGCCCCGTCGCCTGGGCAGCGTCCGCCGAGATCCGTCCCGTGAGTTCCGGTCCTTCGTGTGTGGGGGGAAGCCATTCGGCAGGAATCTCCAATGCGTCCAACAGCTCCTCCGACCAATCACGAGCCTTCACGTCGAGCAGCAGCGTCCCGGCGGCTCCGGCCCGGTCCGTGGCGTAATCGCCGGTCAAGCGGAAGCGGACGTAGTCCTTGGGCAGCAGGATCTGCCGTATCTGGGCGAATACCTCCGGTTCGTGCTCCCGAACCCAGAGGATCTTGGGTGCGGTAAAGCCGGCCAGGGCGTCGTTGCCCGTGATCTCAATCAGGCGTTCCCTCCCCACGCGTCGGCGGATGTCGTCGCACTGAGGACCGGTACGCTGGTCGTTCCACAAGATCGCGGGGCGTGGCACCTCGCCGTGTCTGTCCAGAAGCGTCAAGCCGTGCATCTGGCCGGTCAGCCCCACCGCCGCGACATCTCCGCCGGAAAGGTTCGTATCAAGCAGTGTCTGTCGGATGCTGTTGACTGTGCCATGCCACCAATCCGTCGGATCCTGCTCGCTCCAGAGCGGCTTCGGCGTCGAAATCGGGAGCTCGGTCGTCGTGGCCTGTATCACATTACCGCTTTCGTCGATGAGCAGCGCTTTCACGCCTGTCGTCGAGACGTCAATGCCCAGCAGGTATGGCATGCTTCCTCCTCGTCGTGACAGGGGAGGGCAGACCGCCCCCCGGCCCGATGCTCGCAGCCCCTCTCTCGAGGGCGTCGTGCGCGATGGGAATAACCGGGCTCCTCGCTACAGGGGAAGCTGCTCCAGGACCTTATCCAACCCCAGTTCTCGCAAGCACGCCTCTGTCGGTTCGCCACTATCTGGATCCCACCCCATCAACGCGTAGAAGCGGTGCTTCGCCCGATTGAACGCATCTTCTGTGATCTCAATGCCAACCAGCGGGCCTTCTTCGAACGCTTCCATCACCCGCTTCGGCAGTACATCATCCTCGGCGGTCAGCCCTTCGCGCATGTTGAACAGGCGCGCCAGCGTCTGTGCCCGCGCTCCCACGTCCAGGACGTCGCGGATCCCGTAGTCTAATCCCGTCACGCCGGAGAGCGCTTCCGCCAGATGGTGGTAATCGTAGCAGTAGAAGTGGCAGTTCAAGGCGCAGTCCTGAAAATGCCTCCAGTTCACCTCATGGCAGAAGAGACGCATCTTCTCCTCGCTCAGCTCGTCGGGAGGCAGCGGGCCGATCTGTTCCTCCATCGCTGAGTTGACTCGGTCGAGGTTTGGTCCTTCCCTGGTGTAGTCCGTGTCGTGCGCGTTCATCATATGATCGGCGCCAACGGGCGCGATGGCGTAACCGATACCCAATCCGTGTTTGAGGCGCGGCTCGTGCATCGGCAGCTCCTGGCCCTTGACCGTAAGCGCGAAGCATGCGGTCTCCGGGCCGAAGCACTCGCTCATACGGGCCACGCCGTCGGCCATGACGTCCCCGAACCCCTCGCGGTGCGCGATCATCTCCACGGAGCGCACCAGCAGGTCAGCCTTTCCCCAGCCATAGTTGAGGCCGCCTGTGTCCTCGCTGGTCAGGATGCCGGCCTCGAAACACTCCATCACGAACGCGATGGCCACACCCGTGGAGATCGCGTCCAGCCCGTAGGCATTGGCCAGCTCGTTTGCCTTCAGGACGGCCAAGTTGTCGTCCACTCCACAGCAGGATCCAAAGGCAGCCATTGCTTCGTATTCAGCGCCGCCATAGGCGGGGTCGAGCTCGTAGGAGGCGCCATTGGCCTTATGCTCAAAGACTTGCTTACAGCGGACCGGGCATGCCTGGCACGTATCGCGCTCCTTCAGGAACATCTCATAGTTCCGCTTCCCACTTAGCTTCTCTCGGTTCTCGAACACGGGCTTGCTGAAGTTTCGCGTGGGAAGGCCGCCTATCTCCCCCAAGCTCGCCAAGGTGTCTTGGGTGCCTCGCCCGATACCGGCCGTCGCCCAACCCATTCGATCCTTGTAGTTCTGACCTAGCCACCTCGCCACCTGGGTCACCTGGTCCCTGTCGGCGATGGGCAGATCCAGGGTTCCCCGCACGGCCACAGCCTTCAGGTTCTTCGAACCCATCAGAGCGCCCATCCCGTTGCGCCCGGCTGCTCGGTTGACGTCATGGATCACGTTGGCATAGAGAACCTGGTTCTCGCCGGCGGGCCCGATCTGTGCGACGCGCGCCCGCTCGTCATCGAGCTCCTCCCGGAGTGCGGCCTGCACCGGGGCCGTCTTCTTGCCCCAGAGATGATCTGCCGGACGAATCTCAGCTTCACCGTCGTTGATCCACAGGTAGACGGGTGACTCGGCTCGCCCGTGGATCACCAGGGCATCGAAGCCCGCCCGCTTGAACTCGTGTCCCCAGAAGCCGCCCACCTCGGAGCTGCCCAGCGCGCCCGTCAGGGGCGACTTGCCCCCGAGCCCGTGCCGCCCTGAGCCTGGCAGATTGCTGCCTTGCAGGATGCCAGGAGCGAAGATGAGCAAATTGTCCGGGCTGAGTGGGTCCGTTTCGGGTGGAAGGTCCCGAAGCAACAGATAGGAGACCACGGCCCGACCGCCGATCAGCAGACGATAGAACGCCTCATCCGGCTGCTCGACGTGGATATTGCCATCTTTCAGGTCGATGTGTAGAATCTTGCCATACGTGCCACCAATCACAGTTCTCTCTCCTTGGGGACGCTCAGGCCGAGACGACCCATGATCCCCCTGATCCGCTTTGAAAAAGGTAAGCGAAGCGACATAAGCTCGCTTATCGTACACCCAGCAGCAGCTCGGTCAGCAGTTGATCGAGTCTCTCGTACGGCCGTCCTCGCTTGCCGAGAGCGTCTCGATCAAAAGCGTGGGCCTTGAGTTCTATGGCCTTCTCGGTGGTGTACGGCCCAGCGTATTGTACCATCGACTCGTCGTGCTGCGCAATCTGTTCCAGCAGCGCTTGAATCTCGGCATCCTCGCTGAATTGCTGCGCCTTCTCCTTGAGGATCAGATAGGTTCGCATACAGCCTCTGGCGAAGGCCTTGACGTCCTCAGCATCTGACGTTCGATAGGCGTGAGCGTCGAAGTGACGCGGCCCGTCGTACGCGACATCCTCCAGGAACTTGACCAGGAAGAAGGCCTGCTTAATGTTCTGCGAGCCGAAGCGGAGGTCCTGATCATAGCGGGCGTAGTTCTGATCGTTGAGATCGATGTGGAAAAGCTTGCCTGCATCCCACGCTTGAGCCACCGCGTGCGTGACGTTGAGGCCTGCCATGTGCTCGTGGGCCACCTCAGGGTTGACACCCACCATCTCCGGGTGATCCAGCGTCTCAATGAAGCCCAGCATCGCACCCGTCGTCGGCAGATAGAGATCGCCACGGGGTTCGTTCGGCTTCGCCTCCAGCGCGAACTTGTAGCCGTAGCCCTGGTCGATGTTGTATTCACAGAGGAAGTTGAGTGCCTCACGGAACCACTTGAGCGCTTCGCTCGGGTCCTTGGCTGCGTTGGTCTCCACGCCCTCGCGCCCGCCCCAGAAGACGTAGTAGTCTGCCTCAAACTCGGCGCCCAGATCCATCGCGCGCATCGTCTTCTGCAGGGCGTAGGCGCGCACCTTCGGGTCGTTATTGGTGAAAGCGCCATCGCGAAACGCCGGGTCGGCGAAAAGATTGGTCGTCGCCATTGGCACCACAATACCCGTCCCATTGAGAGCCTTCTTGAAATCTGTCACGATCCTGTCCCTCTCCGAAGGGGTCGCGTCGATGGGTACTAGATCGTTGTCGTGGAAGTTCACCCCCCATGCGCCGACCTCGGCCAGCATATGGACGATCTCCACGGGGGACATCGGAGCGCGCACCGGCTCCCCGAAAGGGTCTCCGCCTCTATTCCCCACGGTCCACAGCCCGAAGCTGAACTTGTGCTCTGGTTTCGGTCGATAAGGATCAGACATCACTCCCTCCTCGTGCTAGCTTCGCTTGAATGCGAATAGTGTGAAGATCAGATACGCGTCCGGTCAATCCTTCATCTGTACCTTCCGACCTGGCGGACCACCTCCAGGGCGAAGTGGTAGGTCTTCAGTTTAGTACCGGGGGGGATCGAGTGATCGCTGTGGTAAATGTATCCACCCCCTTGCATCGCTTCTGGTACCTTGGCCTTGATCTCGGCTTCGAGTCCCTCCAGGTCGTTGTCCTGGAAGAGCCGGGCATCGATATTTCCCATGAAGGCCAGGCGATCCGCGAATCTGCGCTTGAGCGCTACGACGTCCATGCCGGCCTTTACCTCCAAGGGATGAAGGCAGTCTATGCCGCACTCAATCAGCAGTGGAATCGCCTGGGTCACGTCACCGTCACTGTGGTAGATCACCTGGGACCCGTGTCTGTGGGCCAGCTTGCATAGGCGTCGATGGAAAGGCATCAGCACGTCTTGATAGTGTTTGGGTGAGAAGAGCAAGCCCGATCGATAAGCGATGTCCCCAAAGATCCACAGTCCATCCGGACGTAGGCCTCGCCTCCAAAGATCTGCCCAGGCATCCTCCAGGAGTTCGACGTCACGCTCATACATATCTCGTAGCCAGTCAGGATGCTTCACCATCAGCTTCAGCTGTCTTTCTGGGCCCACCTTGTGCCAGGTTGCTTCGAAGGGGTCGAGCACCGAGAGCACCACGTACTTGTCTCGGTTCCGAAAGCCCCTATATTGGGTTGTGAGAGCGGGCCAGTCGATTCGCGAGCTCTGATACTTCAGAAGAGGCTCGTATTTCTCCTCCCATGAGGCTCGGTCCTTCACGGCGAAGTCGAGCAAGCCCGGGGTGCTCTGTCCCTTCTTCAGCACCTTCAGACGTGAGCCCCATCCATCGATGACGATGCGGTGGTCTTCATGCTCTTCGAGCACTTGTTCCGGCAGCAGGAACGACTGATCGAACCAGAACATGCCAATATCCAGGTCGAAGTACTCCTCGACCTCAACATCCTCCGGCATGCCTTGCTTACGGAATTCGCGCTCTGTTTGTGTCCAGAAAGAATCGAAGACCCCGACCTGGTCCGCAACGTGGTGGTCGATGAGCTGTCGGATCCGTTCTCGTGGTCTCATTGTGCCTTCCTGTCTCCGCTCTGAAAAAGGTAAGCGAAGCGACATCCGCTCTGAAAAAGGTAAGCGAAGCGACATCCGCCTGAACCGTGACAGCCCGTTTCCAAGCTGGGTGGGAGGTGGTTTGATCAAGGTGACTGGGCGGCCTCCGCCCGTCGACCCAGGTGACGTCGCTACGCTCCTGGGCGGCCTCCGCCCGCGGTCTCTGCCTGTCGACCCGGTCATCAGGGCCGCTGCAGTGGCAAATCAGCCAACACAAAGAAGGGCGAACGGTCTCTCGACGAGTTGCTTCACCCGCTGGAGGAACCGGGCCGCGGGCCCTCCGTCAACAACGCGATGGTCGAAGGAAAGGCTCAACGTCATTCTGTCGCGCACCACGACCTGTCCATCGACCACCACCGGCTTTGCCACGATACGGCCCAAGCCTAGAATGGCGCTCTCCGGTGGGTTGATAATCGGTGTGAAAGCGTCGACGTCGTACATTCCCAGGTTCGTGATGGTGAACGTGCTGCCGGTCAGCTCGTCGGGTAGGCTATTGCCGGTCTTGGCGCGCCGAAGGCGTTGGCGCAACGTCTCCTCAATCTCAAGAAGGTCCTTTGAGCCAGGGTCCCGAACGACCGGTACCAGTAGGCCCCGCTCGGTGTCTACAGCGACGCCGACGTTGATCTGCGGCAGTTCCTCGACACCTTCTTCGGTGAATCGGGCGTTCATATAGGGATGCTCGCGCAGGGCGCGTGAGACCAGCATGACTAGGAAGGCGTTGTAGGAGACTTTCTGCTCAAGCTCGGCGGCGAGCTGCTCCCGTGCGCCGACCAGGTTCGAGGCGTCCGCCTCGGTCGTGAGGGTGACGTGCGGTCGCTCACGCCAGCTGATCGAGAGGCGCTCAGCGGTCACCGCTCGCGGGCCAGAGAGCGGTCTGACCTTGGTCTCCATCTCCTCCATCTCCGGTGCCGGTTCTTCGGACGAGGTTCGCTCGGTGACCAAGGCACGCTCGACATCCTCTCGCATGACGCGCCCCCTCGGTCCCGTGCCGGTGATACCGGAGAGATCATCGAGACCGGCTTCGGCTGCCACCCTGCGGGCGATCGGCGAGACCTTGATTTCCCGATGCCGTGCTCTTTCGATGAGATCAGGGCGAGTTGCTTCCTGCGTTTGCTTCCGCTTTGAAAAAGGTAAGCGAAGCGACATCCGCTCGACGTCGGCCACGACGATCATGCCGCGCGGCCCGGTGCCATCGATCTCCGTCAGCGAAACACCCTCGCGGTGGGCCATGGCGCGAGCCTTGGGGGAGGCAGGCACGATCTCTTCTGCGACAACCTCGGGACGAGGACCTTCTTCTTGGGTTCTTTCCATCTCTCTGCCGCTCCCGGACGGTTCCTCCGATGCCCTCTCCTGACTCTGGAGCAACCTGGCCACGCGCTCCTTCACTGGCACCGTCTGACCGGCCGGCATCAGGATCTGCAAGGTGCCGCTGGCAGGTGCCTCGATATCCAGGGCAGCCTTCTCTGTCTCGATGGTGAACAGTACATCGCCCTTCTCTATCCAGTCCCCGTCCTGCGCGTGCCACTCAAGGATCGTCGCTTCCTGCATCGTCATGCCCAGCTTGGGCATGACCACGTCCTGCTGAGTGCGTTTCGTCGTCATGCCGGTCTCCTGCCTCGCGTTGCGTCGTCCCGGGCACGGTAGTGGGCGAGGTAGCGTTCTCCCCACGGATCCCTTCCCGTCAGAAAATCGATGGCGCGCACCTCGTAGATCAAACCAGGTGTAGCCGGATCGACGAGCGCGGCGTCCAGCCCCATGGGCACCGCTGCCACTAGATAAGCCAGGTCAATCCAGGTCTGTTTGGGCATCCCGAACCCGGCGTTGCCGATCCCGAGAATTGTCGTGACCCCTAGATCGTTGTGGAGCGCCTCGAGTGTCTCCAATGTCACCTGCATAGAGCCGGGTTCGGCAGACGACGCCAGGCAGATCGCGTCTATGACAACATCCTCCCGAGGAATACCATGTCGTTCAGCTGACTTCACAATGGTCCGGGCCTCAGCGAGCCGTCCTTCGACAGTCTTTGGAAGGCCGTATTCGTCTCCAATCGGCATACCCACCACCGCGGTGCCGTACTCGCTTGCAATAGGCAGCAGGCGTTCTAGGCACTCAGGCTCGGCAGTGACCGAGTTGATCAGTGCCTTGTACGGCTGCAGCGCCGAGAGCGCAGCCCTGAGGCCCTCGGGATCGCGCGAGTCCAGGGAGATCGGACAGCCAATCTCCTCGTGCACCGCCACCGCTATCTTGGGAAGCAGGTCTGTCTCGTTCAGCTCGTGGTGGTCGACCAAGATGTCTACCATGTCCACACCGATCTCCTCGCCGAAGCGAGCAAGGTCTAGCAGTGTATCCAGCCTGCCTTCACGTAGCTCCGCCAGGACCTCTGGTGTCTGATCCATCACGCGGAGCTGGTCATTGATCAGCATCGTCGGATGACCCGGGCCGAACTCAAGCGTCCTCCGTCTCGATCTCAGAGTCGTCATGATATCTCACGACTTACGATGGGCTCAGGGCAAGCTCCTACGTTCGTATCCTACGTCGAAGATCTCCCGCACTCGACCGAGGGCCTTCTCCTCTGTCGTTGATGGAGAGAACTCCATCCCGATCAAGCCGTCGAAGGCGAGTTCATGCAGCGTCTTCGCAATGTTGTGATAGTTGATCTCCCCGGTGCCGGGCTCCTGTCGCGTCGGCACGTCTGCGATGTGCACGGTGGGGTAGAGATCCTGATGAGCCCTGAGGCTGTGGATTAGGTTGCCTGCCGTTCGCTGTTGATGGTAACAGTCGAAGGCCAGTCTGAGCTGGGGATGATCCAGGCGTCGCACCAGGTCGGCTGCCTGATCCAATGTATGAATGAAGACCCCTCCGTGGATGTGAAACGTGTTTAGCGCCTCGAACCAGAGGGTGACGTCCGTCTGCTCTACCAGGACGAGCACTTTTTCGAGGCCTTCCAAGAGGTTCGCGTACATCTGCCCTGCAGTGTAGTCACGCGACAAGGGCGTGATCCACTCTTCTCCGTTGGGCTGCACCTCCACCTCGTTCGAGAAGACGAAAAGATGCTGGATCTCGAACCGCTCGGCCATCTCCAGGCTCTCGACCCAGGCCTCGAGACAGCGGGGGTGGTCTTTGGCGTCCACCAGGTTTCCCGGCCGCGGGTCGAAGGTGGAGTTGATGACGCAGTCGTGACGTTGGCATTCAGTGTGGATGTCGGCCATCGGCCGTTCGCGCCACAGCCAGACGTCAAGGCGCTGGATACCCAGTGCCGCGAAGCGCTCTACTCGCTCGACCACGGGCAGATCCGTAAACCAGAAGTCGAGGTAGCCGGTCAATTCCATGGTGCGATCACTAGTCTAGTGCCAGACACTGGCTCAACTGCTCGCACGCTTGTCAGCCGTAGATCAGCCAGGAGAACTTGCCAAAGCCCTGCCAGAAATAGAGCACGACCGCTGCCACGAAGAGCACCGCAAACAACCCTATCACCGCGTAGTCGATCTGTCTGAGGACTGACTCGTGTAGGTAGGTGCGATCGCTACTGCCAGTGAAGGCTTTCGACTGAAGCACGACTTCAAGCTGTTGCGACTTGACCATCGCCCCCAGGATCAGCGGCACGGCTACCTTGGCGTAGACACGAATTCGTTTTATGGGGCCCATTCTCTCCATCGCCAAACCACGTAGTCGCTGGGCCTCAATGATCGTCTGGATCTCCTCGAAGAGCAGGGGAAAGAAGCGCAACGTCGAGGAGAAGATAAAGACTAGCTTGTAGGGGACCTTGGCCCGAACCATGCCTACGATCATGTTGTCCACCTCGGTGGTGAAGATAGCCAAGGGGATGACCAGTACCAAAGCCAAGGTCTTGAAGATCACGGCGATGCCGTATAGGACGCCCTCCAGCGACATACTCCCGCCGCCGATCACCCACCAGTTCCTCGGAAAGACGAAGATAGGTGTTAGGACATCCTTTCTCGTGAGAGCCTTGACCTGGTCGACGTTCCAGAACCCGTGAGTGACAAGCAGCAGGATGTAGAACGGGATCATCACTCTCACGATCGTCTTGATGTAGCCCATCTTGACCCCGGCCAGGAGAGAGGCCAGCACGAGGACAATGGCCAACGCAGCCAAGGCGACAGGGCTTTCCCAAACGAACGCCACGGTGCTGATGACGACGATCATGATCAACTTGGGCCGGAAATCGAGGCGCGTGAAGAGCGAATCACGCTCTACCGTCTGGAATTTCATCAAACTCATCGGCTGAACTCCCTTGCCTGAGGTTTGGGGACGAAGCAGTCGGCCAGTTCCTCCGGCGTGAGCACCGGGAGTTCCTGACCCTCCTTTCGCGTGAGCTCTTGCGCAAGTAGGACGGACTGGGGTGGCGTGAGGAAGGTGGATTGCAGAAGATCGATCTGATGATAGGCCTCTCGGATGGGGGCATCAAGCAGGATCGTACCCTTGCCCATCACGATCACCCGCTCGGCGTACTCAGGCATCAGGTAAAGATGATGGGTGATCACGATGACCGTCTTGCCCATCTCGTGCAGCCGCTGGCTGACGTCCAGGATGTACTTAGCCCCGCGATAATCCTGGCCGGTGGTAGGCTCGTCGAAGATGATGACCTCCGGCTCCATGGCCAGGATCGCCGCGATGACCACGCGTGCCCGGTCGCCCTTCGGCAGCGAGAGCGGATGGTCCTCACGCCTCTCCAACAGCCCCATAGCCTCAAGGCTCTCCACCGTTCTCTCTTCGACCTCCTCGGGGGGGTACTCCAAGTTGCGGAGCGCGAAGGCTACCTCGTCCTCGACTGTCTGGTTAAAGATCTGATTGTCGGGATTCTGGGCGATGTAGCCGATCCGACTAGCGAGCTCGCTCACGGTCAAATCCAGTGTGTCTTTTCCGCTCACGGTGACGACGCCCTCTGTCGGTTCAAGCAAGCTGAGGAAGTGCTTCACGAGCGTGGTCTTACCGGCTCCATTCTGGCCGATGATAAGCACGTACTCTCCCTCGCGGATGTCCAGCGACACGCCGCGAAGCGCCACTGTTCCATCGTCGTAGGCGTACTTCACGTCTTGCACGGAGAGGAGGGGGGTGCCGCCACGCTCCGGAGGCATCGATAGATCATCCGGAGGGCTGACCGTTGTCCTCTCTCGCAGCACGTCCAGCGCCTCTATGCCTTTCTCCATACGCACGGGTGGTGGCGTGGTCCTGCTATCCCACAGATCAGATTCAAAGAAGACGCTGGCTACCTGCGGTGGACGCAGGTCGTGCTGGCGGAGGCGGTTGACGTCTGAGTAGATTTCGTCAGGTGAGCCGACGGTAGCCAGCTCGCCGTGGGATAACAAGGCGATCCTGTCAGCGTATTCGGCCATCTCCTCAGCGGCGTGACTGGCCATGACGATCGTCACGCCGTACTCCCTGTTGAGCTCCTGTACGGTAGCGAACACCTCTTCTGTGCCGACCGGATCGAGCTGGGAGGTTGGTTCATCCAGGACCAGAAGATCGGGCTGTACGGCCAATGCGGACGCAATGGCCAGGCGTTGCTTCTGACCGCCGGAGAGCTCATGAGGGTGTTTCCCCCGGGTGCCCTCCAGACGCACAGCCTCCAGCGTGTGTGGGATACGCTCTAGGATTTCATCCCGCGGTATGCGAAGGTTCTCCAGAGCGAATGCGATCTCGTTCTCCACCGAGGTGGCGATTAGCTGCGTCTCTGGATCCTGGAACACCACCGCGACATGTCTGGCCAACGTGCTGATGGGATACTCAACGGTATCCAGACCAGCTATAGTCACCTGCCCGAAGAAGCGTCCTCCGTAGAATTGGGGCACGATTCCGTTGAGCGACAAAAGGAGTGTGGTCTTGCCTGCACCCGTCGGTCCGATCAACCCAAGAAACTCACCCTTATGGATCTCCAATGAAATGTCTCGCAAGACAAGACTGAGCGATTTCGGATACATATAAGACACTTTGTCGAGGACAACGTTTGATTCGTCCCTCATAATTGCTCCAGTCATAAGGCCTTTGTATGGAAAGGGCAGAAGGCTTCAGTGAGCTCAGTCGAGCCGTCCCTATCCCGGGACGACGGCGCTCCA
>CAYQZG010000124.1:0-12303 GCA_964421785.1 uncultured Anaerolineales bacterium | reverse complement strand
TGCCGTCGGGACGACGGCGCTCCACTCAGTTGCCGTCGGGACGACGGCGCTCCACAACGACAGGCGATGCTGCGGTAACTCGAATCTACTCTCCCCAGAAACGCTGGACAGCCTCCACGATGTCGGTCGTGCCGGGCAGCACGTACTCCTCCAGAGTCGGACTATAGGGCAGCGGCACACTCTTCGCCGCTACCCGGTAGATCGGCCCATCCAGGTACTCAATCGCTTCCTCGGCCAGCATGGCGGCGATCTCGGCTCCTGGCCCCGAACGTAGATGTGCTTCATACGCGATCACCACCCGGCTCGTCTTGGCCACAGATTTGATCAGTGTCGTCTTGTCAAGGGGGATCAGCGTGCGTGGATCGACGACCTCGGCGCTGATCCCGTCCTTGGCCAGGTGGTCCGCTGCGTCGAGAGCTTTCTCGACCATGCCTCCCACCGCGATCAGGGTGACGTCATCCCCAGTCCGCAGGACGGCAGCCTGACCGAACGGAACCCGGAGACCTACGTCCTGCGCGACCGGTCCTTGGGTATCGTACAGCATCTTGTGTTCGAAGAACAAGACAGGGTCCTCGCCGCGGATCGCGGTCTTCAGCAGTCCTTTGGCGTCTCTTGGCAAGGCGGGTGTTGCGATCTTCAGCCCGGGGATATTCATGAACCAAGATTCCGGGCTCTGCGAGTGCTGCGCCGCCGCTGACCCCGGTGCGCCGGTCGTCACCCGGATCGTCAGAGGTATATTGGCCTTACCGCCGCTCATGAAGCGCGCCTTGGCCACCTGGTTGGCGATCTGATCACCGGCACAGAACAGGAAGTCGCCGAACATGATCTCCACGACCGGCCGCATGCCCATCATGGCCGCTCCGAGGCCGGCGCCGACAATGGCGGCTTCGCTAATGGGCGTATCGCGGACCCGGTCTTCCCCGAATTCCTCCAGCAATCCCTTGGTTACGCCGAAGACGCCACCGAATACACCCACGTCCTCCCCCATTATGAAGACGGAGGGATCGCGCTCCATCTCCTCCCGTAGCGCCTCACGGATAGCCTCCGCGTACGAAATCTCTCGCATTCCTGACCTCTCAGAACACCAGCCCGTCGTGGGTGTCGTCGTAGACGCCGTGCAGCGCTTCGTCCGGAGTGGGCCTCTTGCCTCTCTTGGCAAACTCAACCGCTTCATCCAGCACGTCCGCTACATCCTCCTCGATGGCCTTCAGCTCATCTTTGTCGAACAGATCTGACTGCACCAGATGCCTTCGAAACCTTGCGATTGGATCGCGTTCTCTCCATTCTAGGACCTCTTCCTTGGTGCGGTAGACCTGCGGATCGCCCTCGTAGTGACCTCGCAAGCGATAGGTCTTTCCCTCAATGAAGGTCGGCCCCTCACCATTCCGAGCTCGCTCGACGGCCTTGGTCGCCGCGTCGCGAACGGCAAGGACATCATTGCCGTCCACGATGATGCCTGGGAACCCGTATCCGTCGGCGCGCTGAGCCAGGTCGGTGACAGGTGCTTGCTCTGACTGGGGTGTGCCCTCACCATAGAGATTGTTCTCACAGAAGAAGATGACGGGCAGCTTCCATAAACCGGCCATGTTGGCAGCTTCGTGAAATGCTCCTTCGTTCACGGCCCCGTCGCCAAAGAAAGAGAGTGCGACACGGTCCTCGTGGCGGATCGCGAATGCCAGCGCCGCTCCGACCGCAATTGGGATTCCGCCTGCGACGATTCCATTGGCACCGAGAATCCCCAGGTCGAAGTCGGCGATGTGCAGGGAGCCACCCCGCCCGCGACAGTATCCCTCGGAGCGGCCAGCGAGCTCCGCCATCATGTAGCGAGGTTCGCCGCCTTTCCCAATCAGATGCCCGTGTCCCCGATGGGTGCTGGTGATGATGTCATCCGGCCCAAGTGCCGAGCAGGCGCCTACCGCTGTTGCCTCCTGTCCCACGCAGGAGTGAATGAAGCCGGGAATGAGTCCCTGGCGGCGTTCCTCGATGGCCCTGAGCTCGAACTGTCGAACCAACGTCATACGGCGAAAGAGCCCGACCAGCAAATCCCTGGAGTAACCGTCTACGTCCTTCCCGGTTTGCTCCTTAGACGATGCTGCTTTGCTCACTGCGGGCTGCTCAAGCTTGGGGTCCGTTCTGTCCATAGGTTACCTTAATCACCCTCAGCAAGTAGTAACACCAAACCCCCCGGTTTCGTTCCGTCGATATGGATAGAGTGGCCTCCAGAATGCTTGTTCAAGGCTAATGGTCGGCCATCCCAAGTCGCCGCATCGATCGGCATACCGTAGACAGCGATCTCTACCTGACCGGGCGCCGGGCCGATTTCGATGGTCAATTGACCATCCTCTCGGACGTATCGCACCGGGATATCTGGTCTGTCTTCATCGTGCACCACGAACTCCGTCTCGCCCTGGGGGTCGTAGAGTTCTAGCGTGAGCGGATCGAGCGGCTTCTCATCGACGTAGGCAATGTCCGGCCCCATAGGGATGATGGATCCGGCCCGCACCCAAAGCGGGAGCGTCTCGATCCCTGCCTCCACCTCCACCCACTGACCGCCCGCTACCGCGTCTTTGCTCCAGTAATCGATCCACTTCCCTGCTGGCAGGTAAACCTGGCGTCGATCCAGTGGTGTAACTACAGGTGCCACTAGAAAGCTCTCGCCAAACATATACTGGAGGTCTAGGCCATGGGTATTGGGATCGGACTGGTATTCCAGCACCATCGGTCGCACCATAGGGAGGCCGCTCTGTGAGGACCTGACCGCCTCCGAGTAGATGTAGGGCAGAAGCCGATAGCGTAGCCTCAGATAGTGGTGGGCGATATCCTCTGCCTCGGGCCCGTACGTCCAAGGCTCCCGCGGCTGCTTCCCGTGCGCGCGAATGTGGGAGGAGAAGACGCCGAACTGGAGCCAGCGGATGTACACCTCTGGGTCCTTGGGATAGCCCTTCTGTATGTCTTGATCGAAGGCCTCGGGAGCGTAGTCGAAGCCGCCAACATCGTGACTGCAGAAGGGTATCCCGGACATCCCATAGCTCAGCAGCCCCCGGATCTGACAGGCCATCTGATCAAGCGTGCTGTAGCTATCGCCGCCCCACTGCACCGGATAGCGCTGCGACCCCGCATATCCCGAACGTCCCCAGGTCAACCCACGACCGAAGTAACGCTTAGTCAGCTCGAAAACGGCCTGGTTGTAGAGGAGCGGATAGAGGTTATGCATCTCCAGCCCTGACCGCCCGTCGTGGTAGACGGCGTCTACCGGCGCTTGCTCTCCGAAGTCACTCTTGAACACGCTCACGCCCATATCCAGAAGCTCTCTAAGCTTACGCTGGTACCAAGAGCGTGCCTTCGGGTTGGTGAAGTCCACCGCCGCCAAGTCGGCCCCCGAGAAGGATTCGACCGGGGGGCTCACGCGCCCGTCGGCCTTGCGCACAAAAACGCCTTCCGCGAGTCCCTCAGCGTAAGCGTCGGTACCCTTGGGGACGTAGGGATGGATCCACAGACAGGTCCGCACCCCGCTCTTGCGAAGGCCGCGGATCATCGCCTCTGGCTTTGGAAAGGCCTTGGTATCCCACTCGAACGTCGTCCACGGGCCATCTCCCATCCACCATGGGTCGAGGCTGATTACATCACAGGGGAAGTCCCGTGCCCGCATCTCTTGGACCACGTTCTCGACCTCTTCCCGGCTTCTGTAGCCGCATCGGGAGATCCAGAATCCAAAGGACCACTTCGGGGGCACTGGTGCGCGTCCTGTAAGATCGGTGTAGCGTTTGAGGATCTTCTTGAAGGAACCGCTGCGCCTGGCCGGGTTGTCGGCCTCTTTCTGGGGAGGGGGGGACCCGTAGATGAGGAAGTAGTCCAGTTGTGCATCATCGATGTGGATCGAGTACGAGATGCTCGACTCGGTGCCCATGCGATAGACGATGGGATAGGAGGAGTGGACGAACAAGCCGTAGCCCGCTGTGCTCATGAAGAAGGGGACGTTCTTGTAGGAGCGGTAGCTGCTCACGTTGCCCGCGTCGGTGGCCCAGGAGATGTGTTCCTGTTCCCATTTGTCGAGCGGGGTGAACTTCTCGCCCAGACCGTAGAAGGCCTCACCGGGCGTCACAGCAATCGTCTCCCGAACGTTCAGCCGTCCATCGGAACCTTCTTCGAAGCCGATGGGAGGGACTTCGTAACCGGGGCCGTAGGCTCGGTCGTTAACCCGCTGAGCGAAGAAAGGGGCGTTCTCCAGGCTAGCGTCGAAGACCCGCATCTGCCAGGGGGAGCGCGAAAACTCCAGGCGCAATTGCGCGGTCGTGAGCGTTACCTGATCTGGCCGCTCTTCGACCTCGAACGGCGGCGCTGGCCACTGGTCTCGTGTGAGAACGTCGCTCGGGTCGTGGCGAATCCCGTCTGGATTCATGCGCACGCGGACGACATCAGATTCGATGAGATCTACGCGGAAGTCGATCGGTTGGCCGACGGTCGTCTCGCAGTGGAATAGACCGCCTGTTTCGTGCCGCTCAAATTTGAGCCAACGGTGCAGAATCTGCGACGGCGTGTGAATGTCCTGCACGTCCAGGGGCGCCGTGATAGAGGCCCAGTCAATCGCTCTCTTCATAAGCAGCGCGTCCTCCGAAACGTTGTCTCCGGCTCGTAACCCGCTTCCAAGGGTGCGAGACTACAGACATAAACTACCGCAAGATGGTCTAGCTGTCGCCGTTCTCGAGGACGTAGTAGTCTCAAGGGGTGAGACCACCACAGTTTTTCCAGTATAGCAGATCATCTAGCATTTGTCAAGTAGCGCTTGACAACTTAAGCCAGGTTTAACGCATACGGCGCTGAAATGTAGTGAGATTTCAGCATCGAGCCAGTAATTAAGTATTAGTTGACAAGAGCGTCCCTAATATGCTATAATGATTGAGCAGCAGCCTGCTTTCCACTTCGCTTGATCGACCGTAACACGATGACAAGTAGGCGAGGAGGTGCTCGTGGAGCTTGGACGACGCATCAGATCCCGACGAAAAGAGCTCGACCTGACGTTGCGCGAACTCGCGGACAAGGTGGGTCGCACCGCCAGCTTTCTGAGCCAGATCGAGCGTGGTCAATCCAGCCCTTCCATTGAATCGCTTCAGAAGATCAGCGACGCTCTGGGCGTGCCGATCTTCCATTTTTTGCTGGAGCCAAGCGATAGAAGCCCTGTCGTGAGACACGACAGGCGGCTCAAACTCACCGTTCCCAACTCGAACCTTGCCTATGAACTGCTGACACCCGACTTGAGTCGGCAGATGGAGGCTTTTCTGATCGAGCGGGAGCCAGGCGAAGAGAAAGCCGTCGAACCCCTTCGGCAGTACACAGAGGAGCTTATCTACGTGCTCCAAGGCCAGCTTGAGATCCAGCTTGGCGAGGATGTGCACCATCTGGGGCCCGGGGACAGCATCTACTTTGAGGGGCTCATGCTGCGACGCATCGCCGCTAGAGGTGATGTGACGCTACGCTTCATCTCTGTAATCACCCCACCGATCCTTTGAGCTACGTTATGGAGAGCTGGAGACAAGGAGAGACGTCGTGACCACCATTCACGATCTGCGCTCTTTTCTCAACGTCTTGGAACAGGCAGGGCAATTGGCTCGCATCAAGCAGCCAGTGGCGCTGGAGCACGAGCTAGCCGACGTGGCAGCCGCCCTGGAACGGCGCACGGGGCCCGCTCCTCTTTTCGAAAACGTCTCTGGCAGTGCGTGGCCCATCTTCGCCTCGGCCGTGGCCAATCAGACGCGGGCGGCGCTTGCGTTGGGATGCAAGGAAGGCGAAGTGGCTCAGGTTATGCGGCAGGCCCTCGATCCGCCGAATGGGATTCCCCCTATTCTGGTCGGCGACGCTCCTTGGAAACAGCAGGTTCTCACCGAGAACGAGGCAGATGTGCGGCAGATTCCCATCCCAACCCATGCCGTCGGGGACGGAGGCCCATTCATCACCGGGGGCGTGGTCATCAGCAAGGATCCGGTGAGCGGGCGCGGCAATCTCTCCTACAACCGTATGCAAGTCAAAGGCCCGCGTAAGCTCGGCTTCAACGTCAATGAGTGGCGTCACGTTCAACAGTTCCTTGACATTCGAGAGTCTGAGAACCAGCCGCTGCCCATTGCCGTCGCCATCGGCCTGGATCCGGCGATTATGATCGCTGCTGGCGCCCGCTACCCTGACGACGAGCTACTCATCGCTGGGGCGATCCGAGGGCAGGGCGTGGAAGTCACACCTGGTGTCACTGTTGATATCGATGTCCCGGCCACGGCGGAGATCGTCATCGAAGGCTACCTGGCGCCTTGCGAGCGAGAGGAGGAAGGGCCCCTCGCTGAATTCCACGGCTATTTCGGCGAACTCTGGAAGAGTCCCGTGTTCCACATCACCGCTATCTGCTGGCGTGAGGATCCCATCTTTCAGACTATCATCCCTGGATGGAACGAGCACGTTTATCTGGGCAACGTGCTGCCCCGTGAACCGCTTCTCCTCGACTTCGTCGAGCACGTGAGCGAAAACGTCACGGGCCTTCACATCCCTCCTTACGGCAGTGGCTTCACGGCCATCGTCGCGCTCGACAAAACCAATCCAGGCCAGCCCAAGAACGTCGCCATGGCTGCCTTCACTGCTCACGTCAACGTCAAGTGGTGCATCGTTGTCGATTCGGACATCGATATCTACGACCCCGCCGATGTCCTATGGGCACTGACCACGCGCGTTGACTGGGATCAGGATGTCTTCCTGGTGCCGCGGGCTCAAGGCCACGAGATGGATCCCACCGCCGATGAGCGCGGCGTTCAGACCAAGGTTGGCATCGATGCTACCTTCCCGGAGGATGGACGCGATTACAAGGGCCGCGTCCGCTACCAGGACGTCGATCTGAGTCGCTACCTATAGCCTATAGACGAGAGGTTGATGGGTCTCCTTATCGAGAACGGCGCCGTTCTCACAATGGACGAGCAGAACACCATCCACATGCCTGGGTGGGTCTGGGTGGAGGGAGAAAGGATTCGCGCCGTCGGCGCCGGTGAGCCGCCGGACGATCTGGTCATCCGCTCGGGGCGTACGTTTGACGCCTCCCATATGGCTGTGCTACCTGGTCTAGTCAACGCACATACACATCTCTCACAGACCTTTATGCGGGGATTGGCGGATGACAAACCGCTCCTCGACTGGCTCAGCCAAGTGATGTGGCCCATCCAGGCTGCGATGACGCCGGAGGACGTCGGGCTGGCGGCCCGGCTTGGGCTGGTGGAAAACATCCGCTCAGGCGTGACCGGCGTCGTTCAACATCAGAAGATCGTCACCACGCCAGAGCACGTAGACGCCGCTGCCGAGGCCGCCGAAGCCATTGGTCTGCGCTTGTTGCTCGCTCGTGGTTGGGTTGACGTGGGGGATGCAGCCGAGTCGCCGGACGCCATCATCGCCGACATGAGCAGACTGCACGATCGCTGGCATGGCGCTGCCCACGGTCGTGTTACGGTCGGATTTGGCCCCATGGCTCCCTGGCGCTGTTCTGAGAGCACGATGCGACGCACGCTTGCCCTCAGCCGAGCGTGGGATCTGTCCACCCACATCCACGTGGCCGAAAGCCGGGACGAGATCAATATGCTGCGCCAGCAGACCGGCATGCGCCACATTCAGTGGCTCGACTCGCTGGGTGCACTTGGACCGGATCTCCAGCTCGTTCATTGTGTCTGGGTGGATGAGACCGAGTTGAATCGCATCGCCGAGAGCGGCTCCTTGGTGGTACACTGCCCTGTGAGCAACATGTATCTGGCCTCCGGCGTGGCGCCACTGCGGGACATGCTTGACCGGTCTATCCCCGTCGCCCTGGGCACCGACGGGCCGGCATCTCACAACTCGCAGGACCTGCTGGAGACGCTGAAAGTGGCGGCATTGCTGGCGAAGGTGAGCACCGGGGATCCCACCGCTCTATCTACTATGGAAGGGTTGCGCATGGTTGCTGCGACGGGGGGGCGGCTTTTTGGTCGAGATGATCTGGGCCGCATCGCGCCGGACGCTAAGGCGGATATCACCGTTGTCGACTTGGACAACACCCGCTGTATGCCGGTTCATCATCCGGGGAGCGCCCTGGTCTATAGCGCCGTCGGTCCTGATGTCCGCTTCGTCATCGTCGACGGCCGCGTGCTGCTCGACGAGGGACAGGTGACTGTCTTGGATGAGGATGCGCTGCGAGCCGAGTGTCGCAAGGCTGCCCGTCATCTCCTATCTCGCGCCGGGCTTGCCTGAGGGAGCTGGAACTAGACCAGGAGGAGCATCGTGAATCTCGACGGAAGCGTTGTGTTCATCACCGGGGCGGCTGAGCGCGTGGGACGTGCCGTCGCCCTAACGTTGGCGGGTAGGGGCGCTCACGTCGCGTTCAGCTACTTCGAGCCATCCGAGCCCTGGCAGGAGACGCTCAGGGACATCGAGGCCAGGGGTGTCCAGGGCATGGCAATGCAGTTGGATGTCCGAGAGGTTGGGCGGCCGGAAGCCTGCATCAAGAACGTGATTGACCACTTTGGTCGTGTGGACATCTTGGTGAACAACGCATCAATCTGGCTCTCTTCGCCCTTCCTGGACATCACCAGAGAGGCGTGGGAGGCGGAGCTCTCCGTCAACCTTACGGGGCCTTTCCTCTGTTCACAGGCCGTGGCTCCCCATATGCTGCGTCAGCAGTCAGGGTTGATTGTCAACATAACCGATCTCTCAGCCTTCCAGACCTGGTCTGGGTATGCGCACCACTCGGCCAGCAAGGCGGGGCTGGTCGCACTGACCCGGGTTATGGCCAGAGAACTGGCCCCTCACGTGCGCGTCAACGCCATCGCTCCCGGTACTGTTCTGCTGCCCGAGGGGGCCGGCCAGGGGAAGCGCCGTTGGGCCACCGAGAACTCGCTGCTCAAGCGCATTGGCGAACCAGAGGACGTGGCTAAGACGGTCGTCTTTCTGACCAACATGGATTTTGTCACCGGTGCCGTCTACTTCGTGGACGGCGGGAGGGCGTTGGTCTGAGCTATGTCATCTGTTGCTTGGGTTGATCTCTCAGCCGGCACGATGCATCTTCAGTCGTTGGACGCTGGCCTGAGATCCTCCTTCCTTGGCGGACGTGGCATCGGAGCTGCGCTGCTATCTCGTCACATCGTGGATCCGCATAACCCCTTCGCGCCTGACAATCCTCTCATCTTCAGCGTAGGTCCTTTGACCGGGACGCCGTGGCCGACCGGGGCCCGGAGCCACGTCACGTTTCACTCGCCGCTGACAGGCGTCTATGGTTACGCCAATGCAGGCGGTTTCTTCGGGGCGGCGCTGCGCCACGCCGGCTACGACGCTCTCGTGGTCACGGGGCGAGCAGAACGCCCTGTCTTTCTGGAGGCGACGCCAGAAGCCGTGAACATCAAGCCCGCAGAGTATCTCTGGGGCCAGGGCGTCCGCGCCACCCACGAGGCCCTCGCCGGACAAGGTGCCCGCGTGGCCTGCATCGGGCCGGCCGGCGAGAACCGCGTCCGGGTCGCCTCCATCATGGTCGATGGCAGTCGCGCCATGGCACGCTGCGGCGGCGGCGCCGTGATGGGCAGCAAGCGCCTCAAGGCCATCGTTGTGCGGGGGAAGAGACATCTCGATCTGCCGGACGAATTCCTAGCTGAAGCGCGCCGCGCTTTTGAACGCGTCCGCGATCACCCCCACGTCTCTGGCCTGCGCGACTGGGGTACCGTCGTTCTCGTGGCAGGTAAGAACGCCACCGGTGATCTCCCGGCCTACAATCACCAGCAAGGTCAGGTTCCGTGGGCACATCAGATCGATGGTGCGGCCGTCTCAGTCTATACCGAGAAGAACAAGGGCTGCTTCGCCTGCCCCATCCGCTGTGCCCGCGTCACCCGCGTGGACAGCGGTCCCTACGCGGGCCATCTGGAAGGTCCGGAGTATGAGACACTCGACGCCCTGGGCCCTATGTGTGGCATCGACGATCTTGAGGTCATTATGCAGGCCAACCGTATGTGCAATGACCTCGGCATGGACACGATCTCAATCGGCACTATCATCGCGTTCGCTATGGAATGTCACCAGCGTGGGCTCCTTGAGGACGCACAGTATTCGTTGGATTGGGGAGATGCCGGAACGCTCCTCGGGCTGATCGAGGACATCGCCCACCGCCGTGGCCTCGGCGATCTCTTGGCCGAGGGAAGCCGGCGCGCTGCTGGGGAGATCGGCGGCGACGCGTCGCGACTTGCCATGCACGTTAAGGGCATGGAGCTGCCGCGCCAGGAACCTCGCATCGCCAAGGGGTTTGGTCTGGGCCACGCGACGTCCAATCGCGGGGCTGATCACCTTTACGCCTTGCCGACAATCGATCTGGCCGGCAACCTCGAGGCCGCCGAGCGGCTTTTCCCGGCGACGATGGTTTCCAAGCTGATGGACGTCGATGACGAGACCTACAAGCCCGACCTGATCGTCTTCACAGAGCACTACTGTGCCGTGTCTGACGCCCTAGGCGTCTGCAAGTTCAGCACCGCTGAGACCTACGCGCTTTACCCCGCGGACTTGGCGAGAGGGCTCAGTGCTCTGTGGGGACGCCGGATCGATGGCGACGATCTGCTGACGGCCGGAGAGCGCATCGTGAATCTTGAGCGGCTGTACAACGTGGAGCTAGGGCTCGATCGCGCCGATGACCGACTCCCGAAGCGTTTCACGTCGGAGTCGCTGGCGGTTCATACGTTCGAGCGCGAGGGGGGGATGGACGTCGCGGACCCATCGGCCGAGCCCATCCACGTTGGCCGGTTGCGAGATTTTGAGGGGATGCTGGATCGCTACTACCGGTTGCGCGGCTGGGACAGCCGAGGCGTGCCGACCGATGAGAAGCTGCGCGACCTTCGTGTTTCGTGTCCATCGTGTTCGGGGTTCGGAGGACAGGATGCTTAGCATGGATCTCGTCATTCGCAATGGGACGCTCATCACACCGAGCGGTCCGCTCAGGACCGACGTCGGCATTGTCGACGGGCGGAGGCCGCCCAGGTACATCGCTGGTGTTGCAAAGGACTTAGACGGCGCAGCGGAGATCGACGCCAGCGGCTGTTACGTGCTCCCGGGTGGGATTGATCCCCACGTCCACCTCCAGATGCCCTCGGGCGACTACGTGAGCAGCGATGACTTCGCCAGTGGGACGATTGCAGCGGCCCTGGGTGGGACGACGACGGTGATCGACTTCGTCGAGCCGGAACCTGGCGAGCCCCTGATGGATGCGCTTCGAAGGCGTCGGGCCGAAGCCGACGGTCGCGTGGCCATCGACTATGGTCTGCACATGACGATCCCCTCGTGGCACGCGGCTCATCCCGAGTCCTTGGTCCAGGTGCCCCAAGTCGTCGAGGCAGGTGTATCGAGTTTCAAGCTCTATATGGCCTACGAGGGATTCCGCCTGGATGATGCCCAGCTCTATCAAACCATCACAGCCATCAACGACGCCGGTGGGCTTCCTATCGTCCACTGCGAGAACGGCCCCATCTGCGAGGCGCTCCGTGCACGCGCCCTGGCGCGAGGCGAGCGGACGCCTATCTACCACGCGGCGACCCGCCCCCCACGCCAGGAGGCGGAGGCGGTCAGCCGCATCATCGATATCGCCGCTTTGGCAGAGAGCCCGGTCTACATCGTTCACGTTTCCTGCGAGGCCGCCCTGTCGCGCATCCAAGCCGCCCGAGCCCGCGGCGACAGGGTCTACTGTGAGACGTGCCCTCAGTATCTGTTTCTGGATCGGGCCGCGCTGGCCGGCCCGGACGGCGAACGCCTGATCTGTGCGCCGCCGCTTCGCGCCGAGCGTGACAGGGACGCCCTTTGGGATGGGTTGACGCGAGGGCCCATCGACGTCCTTGCCACAGACCATTGCCCTTTCTTGGCCGCGGAGAAGGCGGGGCACCCGGACTTCACGACGGTCCCGGGCGGTCTGCCCTCGATCGAGGTACGGCTCGGTTTGTTGCACGACGCCCTTGCTTACCACGGTATGAGCCTGGAGCGCTGGTCCCAGGTATGTTCCACCAATCCGGCTGACATCTTCGGCCTCGGTCGCAAAGGGCGCGTCGCCGTGGGGCTTGACGCCGATCTTGTCGTCTTCGATCCGAAGCAGTTGCTCAGCATTGAGGCGGGTGAGACGCTCCACGAGAACGTGGACTGGACCCCGTATGCGGGCATGCGCGTCCGTGGTTGGGCCCGCGACGTCATTAGCGGCGGCGAGGTGATTGTGCGCAGTGGCGAGTTCGTGGGACGGATGGGCCACGGGGCGTTCGTGCCAAGGTCAAACTGACCCGTCAAGCTGACCCGTCA
>CAYQZG010000123.1:10173-12348 GCA_964421785.1 uncultured Anaerolineales bacterium | reverse complement strand
CTGCTCCTCCTCCCCCCTGCTCCCTCTCCCCCCTGCTCCCTCTCCCCCCCCGCTCCCCCTCCCCCCCGCTCCCCCGCTCCTCCGCCCCCCCGCCCCCCTGCTCCCCCGCTCCCTACTCCCGCCGCACCGGCAACCACACGCTGAAGACACTCCCCTCCCCCACCTCGCTCTCCACCTCGATGCTGCCCCCGTGCCCCTCCACCAGCCGCTTCGCCAGCGCTAGCCCCAGCCCGATACCCCGGGTCCTGGTGCTGAAGAGCGGCTCGAAGACCCTCTCCAGGTTCTCCTCCGGGATGCCCTCCCCCGTGTCGGCGATAGAGACGATCACCCCAGACTTCGGAAGTTTTCCGGTAACTTCCGAAGTCTCAAACGTCCTGATGGTCAACCGCCCGCCCTCCGGCATGGCCTGCACCGCGTTGCGGATCAAGTTGCCGAAGACCCGCTCGAGTTGATTCGGATCGGCCAGGATGGTTGGCAACGCCCCATCCAGCTGGCTCACGGCGTCGATGCCTGGCGCAATGCCGGCGCGCGAGAGTGCCGCACTGACGGCCTCGTTGAGATCTAGCTCATGCCGCACCGGGGGCCTGGCGCGGGCGAAGTCGAGCAGGCCACTGACGATGCGCTCCAAGCGGGCTAGCTCCTGATCCATGATCTCCAGCGTCTCCTGCACGTTCGGATCGGCTCCCTCCTCCTCAAGGACCATGTCGAGGAAGTAGACGCCGTTCTTGATCGCCCCCAGCGGGTTGCGCAACTCGTGAGCCACGCCTCCCGCCAGTTGGCCCAACACGGCCAATCTCTCCTGGCGCACCAGCTGCTCCTGGGCATCTCGGAGTTCCTGGGTGCGCTCCTCGACCATCTCCTCCAGGCGCTCCGAGTACTCTTTGAGTGCCTCCTCCGCCCGCTTCCGCTCGGTGACGTCGCGCGTCGTTCCCTGGATCGCCGCGGGAGCCCCGTTTTCGTCAAAGATCACCTTGCCATGGATCTCCAGTGGAATCGGCGAACCGTCGCGCCGCAGCATCTCGGTCTCAAAGACGACCCCCTGGCTGTTCGGGCCCTTGGCGATCTCCTGCTGAACCACCTTTCCCATCTGCGCGAGATTGACCGCGTCGCAGTGGTCGGAAAGATGCGTGTCGATCCACTCCTCGGGCGTGTAGCCCGTGAGCCGCTCGATGGACGGGTTCACGTACGTGAAGCGCAGCTGCGTGTCCATGGTCCAGATCACGTCCAGGGTGTTGTCGGCCAGCAGCCGGTACTGCAACTCGCTCTCGCGCAGTGCCTCCTCCGCGATTCTTCGGCGGCGTCGGTTCGCCGCCTCTCTCATCTCCCTCTCAATGGCGGGCACCAGGCGCGTGAGCTCGCCCTTGGCAAAGAAATCGTGCGCCCCGGCCTTCATGACCTCCACGGCGACGTCCTCGCCCACGGTGCCCGAGATGACGATGAACGGGACGTCCAGTCCACTGTCATGAAGGATGGTCAGCGCCGTGGGCGCGTCGAAACGCGGCATCCTGTAATCTGCCAGGACCACGTCCCACTCGCGCTCGTGGAGGGCCGCCTCCATAGCCTCGGCTGTCTCCACGCGCAGCCAGTCGGGTTCGTAGCCGCCGTTCCGCACGGCGCGTGCCATGAGCAGCGTGTCGTCCTCGGAGTCCTCGACGATCAGCACGTGGAGCGGTTCGCTCATGGCCTCTTATCCCCTCCCCACCAGCGGCTCGTTGAGCAGCAGCCAGTAGAGGCCCAGCTGCTTCACGGCCTCGGCGAACTCCCCGAACGCGACCGGTTTGCGCACGTAGCTGTTGGCGCCCAGTTTGTACCCGTTGACCAAGTCCTTCTCCTCCGAGGAGGAGGTCAGGATCACCACGGGCAGCAGCTTGGTCCGCTCGTGGGCGCGGATCTGCCGCAGCACCTCCAGACCGTCGACCTTTGGAAGCTTCAAGTCGAGTAGGATGACGGCCGGTAGATCGCCGTCGTCGTGGTCGGCGTACTCCCCTCGGGCGAACACGTAGTCCAGCGCCTCGGCCCCGTCGCGCACGACGTCGACACGGTTGCCGATGCGGTTCTCCCGGAGCGCCCGCAGCGTCAGCAGCACGTCATCCTCGTTGTCCTCAACCAAGAGTATCTTTCTTTCCGCCATCTGATGTCCTCCTTATTGGTGCTCGGGCGGAGTCGCAATCCGCC
>CAYQZG010000123.1:0-10073 GCA_964421785.1 uncultured Anaerolineales bacterium | reverse complement strand
CTTTCCGCCATCTGATGTCCTCCTTATTGGTGCTCGGGCGGAGTCGCAATCCGCCCGCCCGGCCTCCGGAGGGAGTAGAGGTAAGGTCGCGCTGAGCCCCCAGGTGCAAGGCATCATCACGTACCGAGTGTGAAGTAGAAGACCGCACCTTCCCCCACCGCTCCCTTCGCCCAGGCCCTGCCACCGTGGCGCCGGACGATGCGCCGCACCGTGGCCAGCCCGATGCCGGTCCCGGGGAAATCGGCCTCCGTATGGAGACGCTGGAACGGCTGGAACAGCTTGTCGGCGTACGCCATCTCGAACCCCGCCCCGTTGTCCCGCACGAAGCAGACCATGGCGTCGTCCTCCAACTCCGCTTTGGGCGCCTCGCACGCCGCGTTCCTGACCGTGCCGAACGCGATCCGCGCCTCGGGCTTACCCTCCGTGAACTTCCAGGCGTTGCCCAGCAAGTTCCGCAGCGCCAGGGCGAGGAGCTGCGCATCCCCGTCCGCGACGACGCCATCCTGGATGGCGAACGTTACCTGCCGCTCCGGATCCCTCCTCCGCAGCTTGTCGGCGGTCGCGCGGGCCAGCTTGCTCAGATCCACTGTGTCTCGTTTCATCTCGTGCCGCGTCACGCGCGACAGCTGGAGGATGTCGTCGATCAGCCGGCCCATCCTCTGGCTGGCCGCCCGCACACGCCGGGCGTAGTCCTTGCCCGTCGCGTCCAGCTTGTCGCCGTAATCCTCGAGCAGCGCCTGGCTGAACCCGTCCATCCCCCGCAGCGGCGCGCGCAGGTCGTGGGACACGGAGTAGGCGAAGGCCTCCAGCTCGGCCGTCCGCTCGGCCACGCGTCTCTCCAGGTCCCGGTTCAGCCGGCGGACCTCATCCTCCGCCCGCTTGCGCTCCTCCTCCCGCTCCAGCGAGTGCAGAGCGAAGGCGATGTCTCCGGCCACCTCCCCGAACAGGGAGAGCTCCTCCGGGTCAGACGCGAGCCGGGCCGGTATGGATACCGACATCAGGCCGTAGACCTCCCCCTCGTACGTCAGACGCACGCTCATGCCCGAGCGGGTCTCGTACTTGCTGATCAGGGGACAGTCCCCGCACGTGACCGGCGGGTGCTCGATCACCTGCACGCCGGCCTTCTGGAGGCACTCTCGGACGCAGTGCACCCTCTCGCCCCGTGCCAGCATCTCGTGCATCGCCCGGAACTCGTCGCCCAGCCCGGCCTCCGCCGCTGCATCCGGCTTCCCGGACGCGTCCAGCAGGGCGATCCACGCGCCGTAATACCCCCGGTTCTCGATCAGATTCTCGCACGCGCCCTGGATCAGCTTGCCCCGGTCCTTCTCCTTGGTGATGAGCTGGTTGACGTTGCGGATGGCGCGGAGCACCAGGTTGAGGTGCTCGATCCTCTCCTGCGCACGTGTGATCTCGGTCACGTCTTTGTGTTGGACCAGTGCGTTGGTCACGTTGCCGTGGGTGTCTCGGATGGGAGAGACGACCACGTCCAGAACCCGGTGCGTCGCTCCTTTCACGTCGATGTGGTCGACCTCTCGAACGTCGTAATCGATCGTGAAGCGGGCGACCTCTCCTGTTTCGAAGACGTCTCTGACCAGAGGCATGAAGCCCTGCGCTTCGATCAGGTTGTCTTTGAAGAGGTTGTACGTCCCCACGGCCTCCTCGTCCGTGACCCCGAACAAGTCGCGGCACGCTTGATTCATCCGCACCATGGTGCCCTGAGCATCCGAGATCCACAGGCTGGCCGGGTTCTGTTCGATGACGTTGTTGAGGAACCGCTTGGACTCGAGGAGCGCCTCCCCGGCCTCCCTCCGCTCGGTGATGTCCGTTACCACCCCATCGACGCGGATGACCTCGCCGCTCTCGTCCTTCACCGCCACCCCGCGGTCCCGCACCCACCGGATCGCGCCTGTCTCCTTGTGGACCACACGGTACGTCTCCTCGTAGTCCTTCCCCTCGCGGCAGGCCCGGATGTAGCCGCCAAGCGCCCTCTCCAGGTCGTCCGGATGGATCGATTTCGGCCACGTCTCGTGGTCGGCGTAGAAATCCTCGGGGGCGTAACCGGTCCACGCCTGCCAGCGGCCGGACATGAACGTGGTCGTTCCGCTTTCGTCCGGCAGCGCCGAATAGACTGCATCCGGAATGGTGTTGACCAGCGTTTCGTAGCGATCTCGTTCCATGCGCACCTGCCGCTCCGCAGACCTCAGCTGCTGATTCGATGCGCGAAGCTGCTCCTCCGCCGCTCTGAGCTGCCGGTTGGCGGCGCGTATCTCCTCCTCCGCCCGCCTCCGCTCGGTGACGTCACGAACGACGGCCAGAAGATGGGGCTCCCCTTTGTGCGTAAGAGCGCTTCCTCTCACTTCCATATCGAAAGACGAGCCGTCCTTCCGGATATCGACGGATTCAGCCGAGAAGATCCGACCTTCAGACGCTTTCCTGACGAATTCCTTGAACAGGTGTTGGTAATCGGGATGGACGATGTCTTTGCCGGTGAGCCCGATCATCTCCTCGTAGGGATAGCCGTACATCTCGCACGCAGCCGGGTTCACCTCCCTGATGACGCCTTCCAAGTCGAAAATAAGGAAGGTGTCCTTCGCTGCCTCGAATATCCCGCGATACTGTCCCTCCTCCATCGACACCTCATCTGCCTTCGTCCTGCGCTTCATGTCGTCACCTCCGGGAGGCGTGAAACGTGATGCGTAAGGCGTAATGCGTGATGCGTAACGCGTGATGCGTGATGCGTGATGCGTAATGTGTGATCTCCTCGTCTCCCCCTCTCCTCCTCTCCCTTGCACCCCTGCCCCCCTCACCCTCTCACCCCCTCACCCCCCGCTCCCCCGCTCCCCCGCTCCCCTGCCCCCCCGCTCCCCCTCCCCCCGCTCCCCTGCTCCCCCTCCCGCCGTTCCCGGCAGCCGCACAGTGAACGTGCTCCCCACCCCCACCTCGCTCTCCACCTCGATGGAGCCCCCGTGAGCCTCCACCAGCCGCTTCGTCAGCGCCAGCCCCAGCCCGATCCCCTGCGTCTTGGTGCTGAAGAGCGGCTCGAAGATCCTCTCCAGATGCTCCTCCGGGATCCCCTCCCCCGTGTCGGCGACCGAGACGATCACCCCAGACTTCGGAAGTTTTCCGGTAACTTCCGAAGTCTCAAACGTCCTGATGGTCAGCCGCCCGCCCTCCGGCATGGCCTGAATCGCGTTGCGGATCAGGTTGCCGAAGACCAGGTCCAGCTGGTCGCGGTCGGCCATGGCGGCTGGCAGCTCCTCGTCCAGGTCGCACACCACCTCGACGCCCGGGGCGTTCGGCGCAGCGGCGAGCACCTCCCGGACGACCTCGTGCAGATCCACCGGGTGCTGCACGGGCGGCCTGGCGCAGGCGAAGTCGAGCAGGCCGCCGATGATGCGCTCGGAGCGGTTCACCTCCCGCTCAAGGATGCCCAGCGTCTCCTGCACCTCCGGATCCAGCTCTCGCTCCGGGAGGGCCATGTTGAGGAAATAGGCCCCGTTTTTGATCGCCCCCAGAGGGTTGCGCAGCTCGTGGGCCACGCCTCCCGCCAGTTGGCCCAACACCGCCAGCCGCTCCTGGCGCATCAGCCGCTCCTCCATCTCCTTCCGCTCGGTGATGTCGCGCACGACGACTACCCGGAGGGTGCGCCCGCCGTAGGGGATCGCCTTCCCTATCACATCCGCGGGAAAGATCGTGCCGTCTGCTCTCATCATCCTCGTCTCGTACGCTCTCTCATATCCCGACGCGATGTAGTTCGCCACTCGTTCGCGGCACTCTGGCGCGATCAGCTCGTAGCCATCCATCCCTACGAGCTCATCCATACCATACCCATACATGGCGGCGAAGGCGTGGTTCACCTCCACAATCCTGCCCTGCTGGTGGATTATGATACCCTCCGAGGCGGCGCGGGACAACCGCCGGAACCTCTCCTCACTCTCTCGCGCCTCCTGGTACAGCCGGGCCCTCTCCACGCCGAGGGCCATCTGCTGCCCCAGGCCGAGCAGCACGTCCAGGCCCTCGGCGTCGAAGTACGCCGGGCTGAGCGCGCCCAGATTCATCACCCCGATCACACCGGTGCGGCCGATCAGCGGCACGCTGGCCGCCGACCGAATCTTCTCCCCCTCCACGTAGGACCGCAGCGCCTCCGGATACTCGGTCAAGTTGCGCAGGATGGATGGCTCCCCCGTCTCAGCCACCCGCCCGGCCAGCCCCTCCCCCAGCTCCATGTGGCTGAAGGTGCGGACGAACACCTCACTGAGGCCCCGATGGGCGGCCAGGGCCAGCTCGCCGGCTTCTTGCTCTAGCAGCAGCACCGCCGCTGCCTCCACGCCCACGTGCTGCAGCACCTCATCGATGGTCCGGTCGAGGATCTTATCCACGTCCAGGGACTCGGTGACGATGGCCGCCATGGCGTTGAACGCCGACAGCTTGTTGACGAGGCGCTCCAGCTCCTCCGTGCGCTCCACCACCATCTCCTCCAGCTGCTCACGATGTCGCTTCAGATCCTCGGTCGATTGCAGCAGTTCGTTGAACAGACGGCTGTTCTGAACCGCGAGGGCGGACACGTTGGCCAGCGCGGCCAGAAGATCGATATCCTCCTGTGTGTAGGCGTCCAGGCGGTGACTCTGCACCTGCATCACGCCGACCACCTGCCCCTTGATCTTCATGGGTGCGTAGATCGCCGAGTGAATGGAGTCCTCCCACGCCTCCTCGTCGTCCAGCGGGGGTATGCCCTCGCTGACCGTCCCATCTTCCGCGATCTTGTACCTGCTGGCAGCTTCGCCCGCCGCCCGACGCCAGTCACGGGCATAGAACGGCTCGCCGCTGTGGATCGCCCGGCTCTGCGTGCCCCTCCCCTCCTCCTCCAGGGGGATGGCGGGGAAGACCGTCACGTCGCGCTCCTCGCCCCCGCTCACCACATAGTCGGCCTTGATGAGATCCGTCTCCCTGTCGTAAGACGCCACGATGAATGCCTCGGCGTCCACCAGCTCCCGCACGTGTCGGTAGATGGTCCGATAGACCGTGTCGAGGTCTCGGGTCTCTCCCAGTGCCAGGGCCAACTCGTTGATGGCGACCTGCCGATCCAGGAGCTCCTGCATCCGCTCCTCCGCCCGCTTGCGTCCGGTGATATCGCTGATGATGTGGACCGCGCCGGCATAGCCGCCGTCGACGTCTAGGATGGGATCCACGGTCACTTCAAACCATCCCTGGCCGATCGGTAGCTCCATGGCCTCGCGGTGTAGGCTGCGTCTCGCCCGCGTCAAAGGGCACTCGGGGATCGGCCCCTGCGTGCCGTGCACGATCTCCCAGCAGTGCTGGCCGACCAACTCCTTCCGTGGCCGGTCGAACAGCCGCTCCGATGCCTTGTTACAGCGCATCACACGCTGCTTGCGGTCGAGGATCCATATCACATTGTTGGTGGCGTCGAAGGTCGTCTGCCATTCCTGCGCCGCTCGAACCAGCTCTTCGTCGTCCACAATTGCCCCCTCAGTCAGTCTTCCAGGCCACCTCAAGCAATACGCACCCTGATCACGAATAACACGAATGGACGAGTGCCACGAATGCTCTTCCTCTTTGGTCGGCACACGTCGATCACTCTCTAGTTGGCGACACGAACGTACTCCACACGCCGTGAGCCGAAGTTGATGAGAATGCCCAGTTTCAAGCCAGTCGCCTTCAAGTACGACAGCGTTTGCTGCTTGAACACGTCAGTGAGTGCAGACACAGCCTTCAGTTCCAGAACAATCTTGCCCTCCACGACGAGGTCAAGACGATGCGTCCCAACGACGCATCCTTTGTACTGCACTGTGACCCTCTTTTGACGCTCGAAAGCGATGCCCTGCAGCTCCAGCTCATGGGCCAGCGCTTCCTCGTACACGCCCTCAACGAACCCCCGCCCCAGCGTATTGTGCACCTCAAACACCGCCTGCATCACCCGATACGATAGCTTCCGATAGATCACCTTGTCTTTCATACCATCTTCCTCATTCGTGCCATTCGTCGATTCGTGAGATTCGTGATCCCCCCAACCAGACTGCCACTCGTGCCAACAGATACATCAAGTATATCACAAAGAAAGGCCGTTGTCTGTAGGAGAAATCTTACAAGCTTGTAGGACTAATCCTACGAGGTGGAATACGTGCGTGGAGGTCCCCGGCGGGTGTGGGAACCCACCCTCCATCGTCGCCGGAGGATTATTCGACGAGGCCGTGGTCGAGGGCGTAGCGGATGATGTCGGCGGTGGTCTCCAGACCGAGCTTCTCGAGGAGGCGGACGCGGTACGTGCTGACCGTCTTGACGCTGAGCATCAGATCGTCGGCGATCTCGGTGATGGTCTGTCCGGAGGCCAGAAGGCGCATCACCCAGATCTCGCGGTCGGAGAGGGCCTCGTGAGACGCTCTCTCGCCGTCGGGAGCCTGCTCGGCCAATGCAGCAGCCAGCGGGCCGGTGATATAGGTCTCGCCCCGCGCCGCGTGGCGGATGGCGGCGACCAGCTCGTCCGGCGCGGCCTCCTTGGTCAGATAGCCCGCGGCGCCAGCCCTCATAGCACGGCTGGCGAACTGCTTCTCCGGATAGACGCTGAGAATCAGGACGGGCAGATCGAGATCGAGGCCGCGGAGCTGCTGCAGCACCTCCAGGCCGCCGCCCCCCGGCATGGCGATGTCGAGCACCAGCACGTCGTAGTGATCCTGACGCAGGGCCGCGAGCACCTCGGGGCCCGTGGTAGCCTCGCCGGCAGGAACGACGTCCGGGGCGTCACCCAGGATCTCCAGCAGCCCGCGTCGCACAACCGCGTGGTCATCGGCGATCAGCACCTTGATCATAGCGGGTCCTCTCTCTCCTCATCAGGGGTAGGGGGCGTGAAATGAGTTGCGTCGTGCCTCGCCGACGGACGTGCCCCTACATCTCACGCCTCAAGCTTTACGCATCACGCCGCGGTATCGAGGCGCTCACCGTCGTGCCCTGCTCTGCGACGCCCTCGAACGTCACCTCTCCGCCCAAGCTACGGGCGCGCTCCCTTATGCCGAGCAGGCCCAGGGCGCGCGGGCTCGCGATCTCGCCCTCGGTGATGCCCCGGCCGTCGTCGGCGACGCTCAAAACCACCTGGCCGGGGTCGACGGCCAGCTCCACGCACACCTCGCTCGCCCGGGCGTGCCGGGCCACGTTGGTCAGCGCCTCCTGGAGGATGCGGAAGAGGGCTGTGGCGACGTCCGCCCCCAGCTTGGTGTCCTCGTCGCTCACCTGGAGGTGGCACACAATCCCCGTGTGCTGGCTGAATTCCTCCACCTGCCACTCAATGGCGGAGGCCAGCCCCAGGTGGTCGAGCACGCCCGGCCGCAGCTCCTGGCAGACGCAGCGCACGGTGTCGATGGAGCCGTCGATCATGGTCGTCATAGCGTCGACCCTCTCGCGCGGGGCGGACCCCTCTTCGGGCAGCTGCCGCGCCAGCCGGCAGAGACCGAACTTCAGCGCCGTGAGCGTCTGGCCCAGCTCGTCGTGTACTAGCCGTGCGATGCGCGTGCGCTCCTTCTCCCGCGCGTCCTGCAGGTAACTGGCCAGGCGGCGCAGCCGCTGGCGCGCATCCTGCTGAGCCTCGTAAAGGCGGGCGTTCTCCAGGGCCACCGCTGCTTGATTGGCCAGGGACTGGAGCAGACGCACCTCGCTCTGGCCAAAGCTCCCCACGTCCGAGTAGCTGTCCGCGAACAGGGCACCGATCAACTGATCCTCGATCATCAGCGGGACGCCAATGACCGAGCCGTCGGGACGACGGCGCTCCGGGCGGGCGGCGTCCAACGCCGGTCGTCCCACGCGCTCGAAGGCCGGCTCCTGAGATGCGTCGTCGATCACGTGCGGCTCACCGCTCCGCCAGATGAGCCCCACCAGGCCGGCGTCGGGCGAGACGGTCAGGCCGGCCATGGCCTCGTCGTCGTGGCCGGCCCAAGCGCGGACCGCTAACCGGTCGCTCTCTTCGTCGTACAACCAGAGCGAGGCGGCCTCGGCGGCCGGCAGGGCGTCCACGATGGAGCCGGCCACAGCGTCCAGCACTGCGTCCAGGTCGAGCCGGCCGGTCAGGCGCCGGCTGGCGTCCAGCAGCGCCGCCAGCTCCCGATTCCGCTGTTCGACCTCCTCCTCCGCCCGCTTTCTCTCGGTGATGTCACGAATCACCGACATGTGCAGACCGGGGTGCACGTTGGCGACAGCACGGGAGTCTGCGTGGCAGATCGTCCCATCCTTGCGCGTCACCGTGTATTCACCCGCCATCTCACCGGCCGCGAGGTACTCCTTCCACAGCTGCCGGCCCTGGTCGCGTTCCTCCGCAGGGGTGACGTCCCACACGGTGAGATCCAGAAGCTCGTCCCGGGAGTATCCGAGCAGCTCGCAGGCCGCTGGGTTCACATCCACGTAGCGAGCTTCGTCGTCTGCGATCAGGATAGCGTCCAGTGTGCTGTCGAAGAGTCTGCGATATCGGGCCTCGCTCTCGCGCAGCACCTTCTCTGCCTGTCGCCGCTCGGTGATGTCGGTAACCAGAGCGAAGAAACCATTGACGTGGCCTCGGTCGTCGACATCGGGAACGTAGTCGGCGATCACCCAGCGCGTGCCACCGCGGGCATACGGTAGGGCCTCCTCGTAGCGTACCCGGGTACCCGACAGCGCCGTCTCGACGTGTTCCCGGATAGCCTCGTAGGTATCCTCGCCCAGGATCTCCCGGTAGTGCTTCCCGATGATCTCCCCGCGCGGCATCTCGAACCACGCTTCGTAGCGCTCGTTGACGAAGCGGTAGAAGCCATCCGCGTCCACGTAGGAGACCAGCGCTGGGGCGTTGTCGGTGATGAGCCGAATCTCTCTCTCGCGTCCTCGCAGCACTTCCTCGGCCTGCTTTGCCTCCGTGATGTTCTCCAGGACGTGGACGAACCCGATCAGGTAGCCGTCCTCGTCCAGCATCGGGTCGACCGTGACCTCGAACCACTGGTTATCCCGCTGCCAGACTGCGGTCTCTCTCTCCAGGGACTCCAGCGCCCGCCGGTAGGGGCAGTCCTCAATCGGCTCGGCCCTCCCGCGCAAGACGTCCCAGCACCGGCGGCCCTCGAGGCCGCTGCGCGGCCTCCCAACGAAGTCCACCAGCGCCTCGTTACAGCGCACGACACCTCCCCCGGCGTCCAGGACGGAGATCGGGTCGCTGATGGCGTCGAACGTGGCGCGCCACTGGCGGGCAGAGATGCGCGCGCTACTCTCCACCTGTTTCCGCTCGGCCTCTGCCGCCTCCAGCTCGGCCAGCCGCTGGCGCAGCTCAGTCAGTTCGGCTTCCAGGTGATCCTGCAGATTCGCTTCCATTGTCCAACCTCGCCAGCTAACGTGGAGGGATCCGACCTCTCGCACCGCAATAGCAGTGCCCGTCTTGGCCAAACGGCCCCGTGATGCACGGCGATGTGGTGTGCCTGCTCTCTACGCTCACGTGAGCAGGCCTCAGTATATCACAGACGGGCCGACAGCTCAAGTCTCCGTATTCTTCCACCCAGGAGCACGTGTTTTAGACCTTTGAGGTTTTCGCACGGCCTGTCAAGACACCGAAAATAGCTCCAGCGGGCACAAGATAGCGCGTTGCGAGGTGTCAATCGAAACCTCAAAGGTCTCTGGTGCTAGAATCCTTGCTCCTGCGTTTGTTCATCTGCCCATCCAGGCGTCCCAGTTCTCCGTCTCGGAAATGCGTCGCACCTCAATTCCTCACAAGACTGGGGCGTTACAAGGTCGATACCGACTGAAGCCGGTCTTTCCCTCTTCGTGCCCTTTCGCGCCTTTCGTGTTTCACCCCTTCGCGCCCTTCGTGTTCCAAGCCCCCAATCCTCCCATGGATCCCAAATTTGCCCCCTTGACAACTAAATTCCCTTATGGTATAATTGCATCACCTTTAAGTCAAAGCCGCTTCCCATCGCAGCACCACCGCTCCTTAACAAAACAACAAAGCCACAGACAAACCCCTCCTCCCTTGTCCATCGTCCATCGTCCGCCATCCGCCGTCGGCCGTCCACCGTCCATCGCCCGCCCCCAATGTTTGTTCCTCAGAAAAAAAGAGT
>CAYQZG010000122.1:8880-12412 GCA_964421785.1 uncultured Anaerolineales bacterium | reverse complement strand
AGGTTCTGCACGACTTTCTCGGTGTCGGTGCGCTCGCCATCGACGACGATCGTCATCCGCGATACACCCGGCTCCTCGGTGTGACCGACGGTCAAGCTCTCAATATTGTAGGCTCTCCGCCGGAAGAGACTGGCGACCCGGTTCAGGACGCCCGGTTTGTCCTCGACCCATGCGACCAATGTCCTATCCATCATCCTCTCCCATCAATGGAGGAAAGCGCAGCGGCTTCCTCAAGTAAAAGGGAAGCGGCCCGGGGACGGGCCTGGCGACTTCCTCAGCTCTCCAGTGCTGCCCTGCGCACCGCCGCAGGCCGGCGAATCATCTCGTGCAGCGCTGCCCCCGACGGCACCATCGGATAGACGTTCCCCTCCTCGCCTTCCTGGGCGACCTGGAACTCGATCAAGGCCGGCCCGTCGTGCGCCCTGGCCTCTGCGACCGCCCCTTTAGCCTCGTCCGGCCTCGTCACACGCCAGGCCCGGACGCCGTAGGCCTCGGCCAGCTTGACGAAATCGGGGTTGAGCAGACGCGTCGACTCGTACCGCTGGTCGTAGAACATCTCCTGCCACTGACGCACCATGCCCAGATAACCGTTGTTGCACAGGGCGATGCGTATCGGCAGCTGCTCCTGAACGGCGGTAGCCAGCTCGTGCAGCGTCATCTGGAAGCCACCGTCGCCCACGACGGCCCAGACCTCGCTGTCGGGCCGCGCAACCTGTGCGCCGATGGCCGCCGGGAGGCCGAAGCCCATCGTCCCCAGGCCGCCGGACGTGACCAGCGTGTGGGGCGCGTCCAGCGGGTAGTACTGCGCAGCCCACATCTGATGCTGCCCCACGTCCGTGACCACGATAGCGTCTCCCCTCGTCTCCTCATAGATGGCGTCGATGACCTGAGGAGCCGGCAAGTCTCCATTCTCCGGACGGTTCAAGACGTCGCGGATCGCCGTGTCCCTGCGCCACCTCTCGATCTGCCCGATCCAGGCCGGGCGTTCAACCGGCTCAATCAAGGGCAGCATCTGATGCAGCACTCGACGGAGGTCACCCTCAATCGGCACGTCCACCGGCACGATCTTGTTCAGTTCGGCGGGATCAAGGTCCACGTGCACCTTTCGCGCGTGCGGCGCATACGTCTCCAGCGTCCCGGTCACGCGATCATCAAAGCGCATGCCGAACGCCAGGAGCAGGTCCGCCTCCTGGATAGCGCGGTTGACGAAGGCCTCGCCGTGCATGCCCATCATCCCCAACGTCAGCGGGTGCGATTCGGGGAAGCATCCCTTGCCCAACAGCGTGAGCGCAACCGGCGTCTCGGTCTTCTCGACAAATCTACGCAGCGCGTCCATCGCCCCCGACATCAGCACGCCGTGGCCGGCCAGAATGACCGGGCGCTCCGCCTCGTTGACCAGCTCGGCGGCGCGCTGAACCAGCTCCAAGTCGCCCTCCTCCCTCGGTCGATAGCCCGGCAGCTCCAGGCCGTCATCTGGCGGCCTGAAGTCGGTCTCGGCCTGTTGGACGTCCTTCGGCAGATCGACCAGCACAGGCCCGGGCCGGCCGGTGCGAGCCACGTAGAAGGCCTCGTGGATCACGTCGGCCAGCTCGTCCACGGCGGTGATCAGATAGTTGTGCTTGGTGATGGGTAGCGTGACGCCGGTGATATCGGTCTCCTGAAAGGCATCCGATCCGATCAGCGGCGTGGGTACCTGCCCGGTGATGCACACAATCGGCGCGGAATCGATCATCGCCGTGGCGATGCCGGTGACCAGGTTCGTGGCCCCGGGGCCGGAGGTGGCCATGGCGACCCCCACCTTGCCGGAGACGCGCGCATACCCATCGGCAGCGTGGCCCGCAGCCTGCTCGTGCCGCATCAGCACGTGGCGCACGCCGTACTCCTGGCGAGGATGGTACGTGTGCATGATCGCGCCACCGGGTATGCCAAAGACGACCTCAACGCCCTCACGCTTCAACATCTCCCAGACGATCTCTGCTCCTGTCCTTCTCATCTTTCCTCCTCCGCATGCTTGATAAGCGACCTTTCGTGATCCACCGCGAGCCCAATCAGGTAACAAAAAAACCGCCCCGTTGGGCGGCTTTTTGAGTAGCTCCTCGACCTCTCCATCGCCTAGAGCGCCATCCCAACCTCCAGATCCTCCTGGCTAAGCAGGAGGACGATAATAACAATGACAATAAGCAAGCCGACAAGCAGCCCGGACAACGGGCTTTCTCCGGCACACGTCCGGATGGTCCCGCTCGCCGATCGATAGGTTTGGTCAGAGCTGTTTGTGGCGATCATCATCGTACTCCAAGGCGCTCAGACGTCAGAAACGAAAAAGCCGCCTCACTGGGCGGCCTTTGGCTACTTCAGAGCTCAGCACAATGCCCAGCGAGTCAAGGCCCCCTGACAACAGCAAGGAGCAGAATGGGCAAAATAACAATGGCGCGCAGAACTCTCGATCTCATCATGAATAAGGCGGTATTAGATTACGTAGCCAGATTGCGCGCCATTATAGGACGTATCCCAGGATTGTCAAGCGGCGATGGCAGTCCAATGTTAACGCCTTGTAAACGATGGCAACGAGGAGGATACTCATCCCTGGTCCATAGCCGGCAGCCCGTTGGGGTCCTTGGGCGTCTGATTCGCCTGTCCCAGCAGCCTCGATTTCTGATAGGCAGCCCAGACCGCCTTCGAGAGCACCGTCCGCAGACCGCCCTTCTCCAGCTGATAGATCGCCTCGGCGCTGGTGCCCCCCGGTGACGTGACCATGTTGCGCATCTCCGCCAGATGCCGATCCGATTGGCGCGCGAAGTTCGCCGAGCCGAGGACCGTCTGCGTCACCAACGTCTCCGCCACGCGACGAGAGAAGCCCAGATGCACGGCGGCGTCCGTCAGCGCCTCCATCATCAAGAAGACGTAGGTAGGGCCGGTGCCGCTCACAGCCGTGGCCATATCCAGCATATCCTCGTCCTTGACGTAGACCTCGTGTCCCATCGCCCGCAGGATGGCGCGCGCCTGCACCTGCTGCGTCTCGTCTACGTCGTCCGACGCGGTCCACACCGTCATCCCCTCGCCAATCTGCGCGGGGGTGTTGGGCATAGCCCGCACCACGGATCCGTGTCGAAGGCCGGAGACAATGGTCTCGATAGCCATACCGGCCACGATCGACAGCACCAACCCCTCTGGAAAGATCAATCCCCTCAGCTCATCCAGCACCGTCGGCAGCACCTGTGGCTTGACCGAGAGCACCACCACGTCCGCAGCCTCCGCCGCCTCCCGGTTGTCCGTGGTCCCGACCACGCCGTAACGCCGGTTCAAAGCCTCTCCCCTCTCTGCGCGGGGGCCGCTGGCGCAGATATGGGCCGGGGCAACCAGCTCCTTCTTGACCAGAACCTGGATCATAGCCTCGGCCATCGTCCCACTGCCGATGAAGGCCAGGGCCTTGCCACTCAAACACGCATCCATAGACCTAACCACCTCTCTTCCTCAGACCTACTGAACAGGCGTCAACCAGCCGTGGCGGTCCGGCAGCTCCCCGCTGGTGATG
>CAYQZG010000122.1:1795-8780 GCA_964421785.1 uncultured Anaerolineales bacterium | reverse complement strand
GCGTCAACCAGCCGTGGCGGTCCGGCAGCTCCCCGCTGGTGATGCCAAAGAACGCCTCCTGCAAACGCTCCGTCACCGGGCCGCGATGTCCGGCGCCGACGGGGATACCATCGATCGAGCGGACGGGCGTGATCTCCGCCGCCGTACCGGTGAAGAAGACCTCATCGGCCATATACAGACTCTCGCGCGGTATGAACGCCTCCCGCACCGTGTAGCCGGCGTCCTCGGCCAGCGCGACGGCGCAGCGTCGGGTGATCCCCTCCAGGATGGAGGAGGCCAACGGTGGCGTGACCACGTCGCCGCGGCTCACCATAAAGAGATTCTCGCCGCTGCCCTCGCTGACGAAGCCATTGGCATCCAGGGCAATCCCCTCCGCATAGCCGTACCCGTGCGCCTCCATGGCGATCAGCTGCGAGTTGATGTACTGCCCACCTACCTTGGCCGCAGCGGGGAACGCGCCGGGCGTCATGCGCCGCCACGAACTCACGCCCACGTCCACGCCCTGCTCAATCGCCTCCGGCCCCAGATAACGCCCCCATTCGATGGCGACGATAGCAACCTCCACTGGACACGGTGTCGGATCGATGCTGAAGGAGTCGAATCCTCGGTAGACCAGGGGGCGAATGTAGCAGGAATCGAGCTGGTTGGCCTTGATCGTCTCCAGGATCGCCTGCCGGACCTCCTTCTTGGTGTACGGGATCTCCATGCGATAGACCTTGGCCGAGTTGAACAGACGGTCGACGTGAGCGTCAAGGCAGAACACCGCGGTGCCTCCCTCTGTCGCATAGGCCCGTATGCCCTCAAACACGCTGGAGCCGTAGTGCAGGACGTGCGCCGCGACGTGGACCTGCGCCTCATCCCACGGGGTCAACTCACCATTGAACCAGATCGACGCGCTCTTCTTCATCGTCATTACCGCCTCCTTACTCAGGTCGTTGATAAACCGTTCGCCACGATGGAAAGCCTCCGCCGCCTCCCGTGGAGCGCCGTCGTCCCGACGGCAGAGAAGCGCAGCGACGTTAGCCCGGATACCGGCCTGCCGGCCAACAAAAAAACCCCCGCGTGGGGGGTTTTGGGGCCAAATAAAGCTCTACTCGGCTTCAAGCCTACCCTGACTCCCTCCCAGGTATGATGATCTCGCCAAGGGCGAGAATAGGCTCAATAGGGACAGGGACGAAATGTATCAGATGTAGATCCATAGTATGTCTAGTTCGCACCTCACAGGGCCACCGAGCTGGCGAAGAATCATAACACACCACCAGCATTTGTCAAATGGGCACCTCAGGTTCAAAAACGCCTGCCGCTTTGATTTTCTTCCCGGCCTGGGCTATAATGGTGCTGAAATCTGGGCTTTAGCCCAGTGGCAGATCACAACTTCTTTCAACCGTCGTCCAAACATATGGTATACCACACAAGGAGGCTAGGAAGATGAAGAGGAAACGCTGGTTGCTGACCGCCCTGCTGCTGACGATGAGCATCGCCACGATCAACTGTTCTGGCCTGGGCCTGGGAGGTCAGGCCAGCAAGGATACCTTCAAGGTCGCCTACGTCTACGTCGGCCCCGTGGGAGATCTGGGCTGGAGCTACGCCCACGACCAGGGCCGGCAGAGCCTCGATGAGGCCTTCGACTACGTCGAGACGGCCTACAGCGAGATCGTCGCCGAGGGGCCCGACGCCGAGCGCGTCATCCGCAACTACGCCGAGGACGGCTACGACATGATCTTCGCCACCTCGTTCGGCTACATGGACTCGGTCCTGGAGGTGGCCAAGGATCATCCCGACGTGCTCTTCGAGCACTGCACCGGGTACAAGACCGCCGACAACGTCGCGATCTACGACGGCCGCGGCTACGAGGGCTGGTACCTGGCCGGCATCACCGCCGGACGGATGACCGAGTCGAACATTCTCGGCTACGTCGCCCCCTACCCCATCCCCGAGGTGGTGCGCAACCTCAACGCCTTCACCCTGGGAGCCCGCTCCGTCAACCCGGATGCCGAGCTTCACCCCGTCTGGATCATGAACTGGTTCGACCCGCCGGCCGAGCGCGAGGCAGCCCAGGCTCTGCTCGATATCGGCGCCGACGTCATCGCCCGCGAGAGCGACTCCACCGAGCCGGACAAGCTCGCGCAGGAGAGCGGGGTCTACGCCATCGGCTACAATGCCATCTCTCAGGACGTGGCACCGGACGCCGTGCTGACCGCGCCGATCTGGGATTGGGGCGTCTACTACAAGGAGACCGTCGAGAAGGCCTACAACGACGAGTGGGAGACCCACGCCTATTGGGGCCACATGTCCGACGGCATCCTGGAGCTGGCGCCCTTCGGCGACATGGTGCCCCAGGAGGTCCAGGACGAGGTCAACGACGCCAAGGAGCAGATCGTGAGCGGCGACCTCCACCCCTTCACCGGCCCGATCCGCGACCAGGACGGAGAGCTTCAGGTTCAGGAGGGTGAGACCATGGCCGACGAGGCCTTGCTCTCCTTCAACTGGCTGGTCGAGGGTGTCGTCGGTCAGATCCCCGAGTAGCGCGCATGACGAACGTCTGGATTGCTCTGGGACTGACCATCTTCGCCGGGATGGCCACCGGGATCGGCAGCGGTATCGCCTTCTTCACCAAACGGACGAACTATCGCTTCCTATCGGTCTCGACCGGCTTCTCCGCCGGGGTGATGATCTACGTCTCCTTCGTGGAGATCCTGGGGAAGGGCCAGGAGGCGCTGACGGCGGCCTATGGAGAGACGGGCGGGGCCTGGGTCGCCGTCGGTTCGTTCTTCGCCGGAATCGCCATCATCGGCCTGATCGACGCTCTGATCCCCGAGGCGGAGAACCCGCACGAGCCCCACACCGAGGAGGCGCGGGCGGCGCTTCAGGAACAGGCCACCCCTCGGCCGGAGCCTACCGCGGCCGGGCAGCATCAGCAAGGGGCCACGCCAGCGGAGAACGCGGACGCGCAGCCGGACGAGCTGCTCCGCATGGGCCTCTTCACCGCCCTGGCCATCGGCATTCACAACTTCCCCGAGGGCCTGGCCACCTTCCTCGCCGCCCTGCAGGACCCCACGGTCGGCGCGGCCATCGCGATAGCGATCGCGCTCCACAACATCCCCGAGGGCATCAGCGTCTCCGTGCCCATCTACTTCGCCACCGGTCAGCGGGGCAAGGCCTTCCTCTACTCGACGCTGAGCGGCATCTCCGAGCCGATCGGCGCGGCCATCGCCTACCTGGCCCTGCGCGTCTTGGTGGGGGGCGAGGGTGGCGTGATGCCCCCCGAGGTGATGGGCGTGCTCTTCGCCGGTGTGGCCGGGGTCATGGTCTACATCAGCCTGGACGAGCTGCTGCCCACCAGCCGGGCCTACGGCAAGGGCCACGACAGCCTCATCGGGCTGTTGGCCGGCATGGTCGTCATGGCCCTCAGCCTACTGTTGATGAGCTAGGTGATACCCTTCCCGAAAGCCACGATGGTCGATTTCCGCCAGAGAATCGAGTCGCCCGGGGCATGGTCAACGCACCGAGGGGCTATCGTTCCAGCTTTCGGGAAGGTCAACGAGGCTTGGTAGCGACCATGGCACCTGACCCGACCGGCAGCCCATCGGCCGCCATCTGGCAGGGATTCCACCACGCCTGGGGCTACAACCACCGCCTCAATCGCTTCGGCAGCTACGTCCGCTCCCGATCCATCGACGGTCGGCGGGAGACCATCGTGGGGCACACGGCGGCCTCCGGCACGGGCGGGGATGTGGCCCACGTCTCCGAGTACCTCACCCGCGTCGAGGCGAGCGACGTCGCGTTCCACGAGGGGGTGGGCGAGACGACCGTCGAGTGCGCCCGGGCCGTGACCACGCCCTTCCGCATCAGGGTCGATGAGCTGACGCTGCCGCCGGACGTGGTCGGCAAGCAGATCACCACCGTCCTCATCAACGGGTTCGACCTCTACGCCCGGCGCCACGCCGACAAGCTAATCGCCTTCGACCTGGAGGTCACCGATCCGACCCTCTACGCCGGGGGCACGAAGCTGCGCTTCGACATCCTGGGCGAGCTCTGCTTCGACTGCCGCACCGCCGAGTGCCAGCTCTGGCCCCTCTCCCTGACGATGGAACGGGTGAGGCAGCGAGGGCGACGGCCCGGCGCAGCGGAATGCCCCTCCCCCACCACGCACGGCCAGCGGGGCATTCGGAACCGCCCGGCCTTCGAACAGGGCATCAACTGGCTCAAGCGCCAGGTCGCCCGCCTCACCGATCTGGAGAACGTGAAACGGGGCATCGTCGGCCGCGACGAGGACCGGCTCCACCGGCGCCTCTTCCGCCTCTTCGGCCGGGAGTTCTTCCTCCAGCTCCTCAAGTGGCGCATCATCACGCCCTACGTCCTGCGCGTCCACTATCTGATCGTCGCCGGCGACGACGACGCCCTGCGCGTCACCGAGTCCGACCTGATTGAGAACACCTACACCTGGGACGCGGAGACGGAGATCCATCGAGAGGATGCCGGCAGCCGTCCCGTCAGCGTCGCCGGCGGTCACCCGGAGCGTTACGCCCTGAACACGTTCGGGTTCCGGCGCCTCTCCCTGACCACGGAGCTGGACCAGGACTTCAGCACCAGCAATCCCATCCAGTGGGGGAAGGGCATGCACCTGCTGGCGTGGGACGTCGCCGTCAGGGATATCGAGGCCGCGGGCGACCGGGTGACCGCCACGATGGACCTCTTCTACAAGTCCTGGAGCGAGGCCATGAACGAGGTGATCACCTTCACCACCTGGGGCGCCGTCCGGTCCGCGGGCAGCGCGACGCTCGGCGCCCGCCTCGCCCTGCTCCAATTCAGGCAGGCCGCGCCCGGCGGGCAGCAGGTGCTCCCGGGCCGTATCCGCTGGCCCGGCCGCGGGTTGAACGCCGAGCGGGATGCGCGGGCCTGCGCCGAGCGATTGCTGGATGGCGAGTAGGGGGCCGGCCGTGGCGTCCAGGTGGCGGCAGTTCGTGGGGCACGTCCGCAATCTGATCATCCGCCTCACGATCACCTACATCGTCCTCACCGCCATCACGGCGCTGCCGGGCATCCGCCTCCGGGACGCCCTGTTCTCCACCTGGATCGCCTCCCTGGTCTTCGTGCTCCTGACCCGCTTCGTCAGGCCGCTCCTGCTGGCCCTGACCCTGCCGCTGACCATCACCACGGCGGGGCTCTTCATCTTCGTCATCGACGGCGTTCTGCTCCTGCTCACCGGCCTGCTGACGGGCCTGGAGATCGCGGCCTTCGGCTGGGCCATTCTGGGCAGCATCGCCATGGGGATCATGAACATCTGGGTCGAAGCGGGGTTCAAGCGGTTGGGTTGGATGGAGCGAGAGGCCGAGAGCGACCCGCCGGAGATCGTCTCCCCCGGCTGGGCGCTGCGGGTGCTCCTGGGCCTGGGGCTGCTGCTGGGCATCGTCTTCAGCGGCCTGATGGCCTTCCAGGTCGGTCTGGCCCTCTCCACGCTGACGGGGAACCTGGCCGTGCTGGCCGCCGCGGCGCTGCTCACCGTGCTGCTGGTCTCCATGGGCGGGTCCTGGCTGGTGGCCGAGGGGCTGGAGGCCGCTCACCGCGCCCGCTTCAGCGGGACCGTCGGCGGGTTGACCACGGCCGCCGCGGTGGCGCTGCTCGCCTTCGTCGCCCTCGACGCGGTGGAGGTGCCGCCCCCGCCGGAGTCCCTGACGGGGACCGCCTACTGGGAGCTCCCCACCGGCTCGCGCATCGCCTACTACCACTATCCGGCCCGCGGCGTCCCTGCTGACGTCCCTCTGGTCTACCTGCACGACGGACCGGGGTTCTGCGTCCTCGCCCCGGAGCTGGCCTTCTACCGCCGCTTCGCCGATCTGGGGTTCGACGTCTATCTCTACGACCGGGTGGGGACCGGCCGCTCGGACCGCCTGCCCCACGTCGAGGCCTACGGCATGGACCGGGACATCGCCGACCTGGACGCCATCCGGGATGAGCTGGAGGTCCACGAGATGATCCTCATCGGCCAGGGGGCCGGGGCCGAGCTGGCGGCCCGCTACCTGAGCCACTACCCGGAGCGCGTGCAGCGGGCGGTGCTCCACGCGCCGACCTCGCTGTCGGGGGAGCCCGCCTTCCCGACCTACGCGCGCACCGCGTCGCCCATCGGTCCCAACGTCGTGTTCGAGCCCCGGTTGCACCTGGCGGCGGCCCTCACCCCCTATGGCCCGCGGGCGGCCGAGCACCTGGCCTCCCAGGAGGAGATGCGCCTGCTGCTGGAGCGATCCTTCAATCCTCAGACCTGGGTCTGCGCCGGCGATGGGGACCGGGCCCCGCCGATCGAGCATCCCGGCTTCAACGCCTACGTGCAGCTTCGCACGGAGATCACGGCCAGGGCGCTCCCCGATCCCCGGCCGCGGCTGGCGGACAACCTGACGCCCAGCCTGATCCTGGCCGGCGAGTGCGACTACGTCCCCTGGGACGTCGTCCGCCAGTATCAGGAGGCGCTGCTCAACGAGGCCGTCGTCTACGTCGAGGGCGCGGGCCACGCGATCCACCTGACGCGGCCCGAGCTGATGGCGGACGTGATCGGCGCCTTCCTGCTGGACCAGCCCCTGCCCATCGATCCCCACGTCGGCCCGGACAACCCGCGCCCGCCGCTGGGTCCGTAGGGGGCCCCCTCTTCGGGCACCTTCGTCGTGCGGTCGACGGTGGGTGATGGAAGGTGGGTAGGTTTGTTCTGGAGGGTCCGGCTGGAGCGCCGTCGTCCCGACGGCAGGGAGGCGGCGGACGTCAGCGGCGGCGACGATCGAGAGCTTTTTTCTGAGGAACAAACATTGGGGGCGGACGATGGACGATGGACGATGGACGGCCGACGACCGACGGCGGACGGTGGACGAGGGAGGAGGGGTTTGGTTTTGGCGTTATTGTTTTGTTAAGGAGCTGTGGTGGTGGTGTGATGGGAGGCGTCGTTGACTTAAAGGTGAGGTAATTATACCATGAGGGAATTTGGTTGTCAAGGGGGCAA
>CAYQZG010000122.1:0-1695 GCA_964421785.1 uncultured Anaerolineales bacterium | reverse complement strand
CCGCAGGGGGGAGGATAAGGCTTGACCGTCGAGAGGGGGCGGCAAGCAATCTGTACGGGATTGCCTAAACCTCCCCCCCAGCGGGGGGAGGATGAGGCTTGACCGTCGAGAAGGGGCGGCAAGCAATCTGTACTCTACTTTCCGCTAAGTTGCGGGCTTGCGTGAAGCGGCTGACAGTTCCATAATCACAGCGATCTGGCAAAGATACTGTGAGGAGGGACGATGTCAACCGCTTCGAGACAAACTATACAAGTACTTGAACATATTGTAAAGCAGGTGCCCATCGGCACCAATCTAGCACTTCTACATCTACTGTGGGCGATGCTCAGCGGCGCCTTTCTCAGGAGTCGAGGGGCCGTATTCTCTGCTCTTCAGATGAGCGGGTTCACGGCATCTCAGATCCGGCGTAGTGCACAGGCGTTGCGTTGCGGGGCCTGGAGAATTGCCGGGCTGGTGCAGCGATGGCGGCATTACGTGCTGAGTCAGGACGAATGGCAGCCTTGCAGTTACGAAGGCTATAGCCCCCTGGCGGCGGACCTGACGACATTCTGGCGCCCGCGTCTGAAAGGTTGGATAGGCAAGTTCTATCACCGGCTCGCGAATCGAGCCGTGAAAGGTATCGGGGTGGGGTTGATTGTGCAAGTCGGTCATGTGGGAGAACAACGTCTTCCTTTGCTCAAGCGAATCATCTGTGCCCGCGAAACCGACGCGAACGATAGCCAACTCAAGCAGCGGGTCCTTCGTTTTGCTCAACGATGTCTGGGCGAGCATGAAGTCCTGGTGCATGATGCGGGAGCTTCCATCGCGGACATGCAGGAAGCAGGCATTGGACGCTATGTGTTGCGCTTGGCCCTCAACTGCACAGCGCGATACAACCAATTACCGCCTCGCAAAGCAAGAGGCCGCCCACCAGAATACGGGACGCTTGTCCGCCCGCTGTCCAGAACGTGGAAAGATCGGACCATACCAGCCTCCTCACCGGAGCTGGAAACGCACTTTGATTGCCAGGGTCGTACCATCCGCGTCCACGGTTGGCAGGGCCTCGTCCGCTCTAACCAGAAGGTGGCAGCGAATAACGAGACCTTCACCATCTGGGTGTTCTTCGATCCCTTGTATCAGAAGCCGCTGGTGCTTGGGACCAATGTCGTGGCTCGACCAGAAACGATCTTTCGTCTGTACCTGGACCGTTGGCCGGTCGAACAGGTCCCTCTAGTGGCCAAACAGCTGCTGGGTTTGCAGAGGCAATTCGTCTTTGCTCCAACCAGTCGCCAGCGGCTGCCGGAACTGGCGCTACTGGCAGCCAACATCCTGACTCATCTGGCTGCCTCTCTGCCGCCTATGCCTACCGGATTCTGGGATCGACAGCCCCAGCGAACTGCGGGGCGACTCCGACGGGTACTGGCCCAGTCGGGTTTTCCGAAAGATTACCCCTTGGACGGGCGAATTCGGAAAAAACGGTCGGTCACGGGGCACTTACCCAAAGGGATTGACGCTCATCGACGCCAGAAAGCTGTCTAGCAAGCAGTTCGCGGGTCGAAAAGGGTGCCAAGCCGCCCTGTGTTGTTAACGTACTGACCCAGAGACTCACCTCTGGGCAAACTTACCTGTCTGTCAATGCTCGTAGTTAGCGGAAACTAGAGTTACCCACTCTGTTGGCTTTCTCCCGTTCGGCTTCCAAAACCCGCCGCAAGTCCT
>CAYQZG010000121.1:0-12427 GCA_964421785.1 uncultured Anaerolineales bacterium | reverse complement strand
GACGCCCTCGAGGACGAGGGCTTTGAGCCTAAATGCGGTAGCCCTGCGTTCCGCTGAGGGGGGACGGGGGCTCCGAGCTTGCTCGCAAGACTGACGTGTTGCACTTTGAGTTGCCTCTCAAGATGAGGCAGGTATAATGCGGCAGCAAGCTTCAAAGAGCGGGGGGTAATCAATGGCGTGGGCTAGAGCGCGGGGGATGGTACGATCTGTCGCAGCAGCAGGTATTCTCATGGCGAGGGACGTGATGCTTGAGGAGGGCTGCCGATACCGCCTCTTTTGCGCCGGGTGGGCCGTGTGAACGTGGTGATGGTTGGACCGTTCGGGATGCGGCCCCGCGGCACGATGCGCGTGCGGGCGCTGCCGATGGCCAAGGCCCTGGCGGCGCGCGGTCACACCGTGACGGTGCTTCTTCCTCCCTGGCAGAATCCCGAGGATGCCGGCCGGCGTTGGGAGGAGGACGGCGTCGCCGTGGAGAACGTCGTCTTGCCGCCATCCACCCCGGGGCTCTTCCAGGGGATGACGGCGCTTCGGCTGGCCCGCAGGGCGCTGGCGCTGGGCCCCGACGTGGTGCATCTCTTCAAGCCGAAGGCGTACAGTGGGCTGACGCACTGGCTCCTGCACCGTCTTCCCTCTCCCCGTCGTCCTCGCCTGGTCGTAGACGCCGACGACTGGGAGGGCCCGGGCGGCTGGAACGAGATCGGTGGCTATTCGGTGGTGCAGCGGCGTTTCTTCGCCTGGCAGGAACGCTGGGGCCTCACCCACGCCGACGCGGTCACCGTTGCAAGCCGCACGCTGGAGAGCCTGGTCTGGGCTTTGGGTGTCCGGCCCGAAAGCGTCTTCTACGTACCCAATGGCGTCGAGGAGAGGCGAAGGGTGGTGGTTGAGGGTCGGGAGATGGGGACGCACATCCTGCTGTACACGCGATTCTTTGAGTTCCCCGTCTCCCGAGTCATGGACGTCTTCCGGCTGGTGAGGGAGCGTGTGCCGCAGGCCCGTCTGCTGATCGTGGGTGAGGGGCTCTTTGGCGAGGAGGAGGAGCTGTTTCGCCTGGCTGCCGACGCGGGTTTGGGGGTAGCTCGGCCTCCGTCGTCGCCACATGGGGCCGAATCGGCCTCGTCACCCGGGTCGGCGCAGTCACCTATCGCGTACGCGGGCTGGGTGCCTCTCGAGACACTGCCGTCCTACTTCGCTCGGGCCGACGTGGCCATGTACCCTTTTGACGACACGTTGGTCAACCGGACCAAGTGCGCGGTGAAGCTGGTGGACCTGCTGGCGGCCGGGGTGCCGGTGGTGGCCGAGGCTGTGGGACAGAATCGGGAGTATATCCGGGACGGCGAGACGGGCCTTCTGGTCGGGCCGGGTGACGTTCATTCGTTCGCCGACTCGGTGGTTCGACTGCTGAGGAGCCCGTCGCTGCGGCGTCGGCTGGGCCGAGCGGCTGCTCGCGACGTGGAGGAGCGGTTCGGCTGGTGGAAGCTTGTGGATGGCGTCGAGCGTGCCTACGGGGTGAGCGTGTGAACGGGTCGACGCGGTCAACGGGGCTCGTGCGACGCTGGATTCCGTCTCTGATCTGGATGGGTGTTATCTTCTTCGTGTCCGCGCAGCCGACGGTGCCGTCGGTGCCAGGGCGATGGGATCTTCTGCTCAAGAAGACGATGCACGTGTTGGGGTACGGCTTCTTGACCTGGCTCAACCTAAGAGCCTTGCGGGGGAGCCGGGCCGACGACGCGTCGACCCGCGCTGTGAGCGCCGGCATGGCCCTGCTGTACGCCGCGAGCGATGAGTATCATCAAACGTTCGTGCCGGGACGGAACGGGAGCCTGGTCGACGTGGCGATAGACGGGGTAGGCGTGGGCAGCGTCATCCTGTTGGATTGGAGATATCGGACGGGGCGGCACTCGGAGGGGGCGCAGGCCTCTGGATGACGATCTCACCGAACAGGGCGTTCTGTCGGACGGAGACGCGATCCTGCTTGATCAGCTCCAGCACCGCCAGCAGCGTCACGATGACCTCAATGCGGGTCGCGGCCCGGGAAAGGAGCGATCGGAACACGACTTGCCCTATCTGGGCCAGCTCCAACTCGATGTGTTCGATCTGCTCCTCAATGGTCACGGTGACGGGCGCGACGACCTCGTCCACCGGCGGACCGGACGCCATGACAAGGGCCTCTTGGGCCAGCGAGAGCAGATCTTGAAGCGACACCTCACTCAGGTCTGGGTCGGGGGCGCGCTGCAGGGAGGGGGCGAGGCGAATGTAGGTATGAAGTCCGCTTCTCTCTCTCTCGTGCAGGAGATTGGCGATTTCCTTGAAGCGCTTGTAGATTTGGAGCCGGTGCACCAAGTCCTGCCCCACCTCCTGTGTATCCTCCTCGGAGGTGGGCTTTGAGGGGCTGGGGAGGAGGGCCGCCGACTTGATGAGGACGAGCTTGGCTGCCACGACGAGGAAGTCCGCCAGATCCCTGGCCTGGCGCTGTTCCAGCTCCGCCAGGCGCTCAAGGTACTGATCGGTGACCCGCGCCAGGGCGACCGTGGTGACGTCGAGCTCCTCGCGCTCAATGAGGCGCAGCAGGAGATCTAGTGGTCCCTCAAAGGAGGGTAGTTGAATCTGATAGAGTTGCATGGTTGTAGGGGGAATTATAGCACAAATAGCTTGCAATCAAAGACTTTCCTTGCCTATGATTCATGGTATAATGCGCTCTCAGTAGCCCCGGTGCTCGACACAGAAGCCTGCCGGGGCGGTTACTTGTGTGTGGGAGACAGTTGTGTTCAATCCGATTGACGCCTTCCTTGGGCTTTTTTCGCTGGACATCGGTATCGACCTTGGCACGGCCAATACCCTCGTCTACGTGCGAGGGAAAGGGATCGTGATCAATGAACCTTCTTGGGTGGCGGTGGAGCGGAAAACAAGGAGAGTCCTGGCGATCGGCGCGGAAGCGAAAGAGATGGTGGGGCGCACGCCGGAGAACATCGTCGCCATTCGGCCGATGCGGGATGGGGTGATCTCGGAGTTTGAGGTGACCGAGGCGATGCTGAGTTATTTCATCAAGAAGGCGCATAGCCAGCTTATGCTTCCTTTCCCTCGGCCGCGCGTTGTCGTGGGTATTCCAAGCGGTGTGACCGAGGTTGAGAAGCGCGCTGTGTACGATGCCGCCTTGTCCGCCGGGGCACGGGAGGTGTTCCTGATTGAGGAGCCGATGGCGGCTGCCATTGGCGCCGGGCTGCCGGTGACCGAGGCCCGAGGCATCATGGTGGTGGATATTGGCGGTGGCACGACCGAGGTGGGGGTTTTCTGCCTGGGCGGTATCGTCGTCAGTCGTTCGCTGCGCATTGCGGGCGACGAGATGGATGAGGATATCATCCAATATGCCCGTCAGAAGTACAATCTCTACATTGGCGAGTGGATGGCGGAGCGGACGAAGATCGCCGTAGGGTCGGCCTATCCCCTTTCTGAGGAGATGACGATGACCATCCGGGGGCGCAATCTGGTGACCGGGCTGCCTGAGGAGCTGGAGATCAGCAGCATTGAGATTCGGGAGGCTCTGTCCGGGTCGGTGGATATCATCCTGGATGCGATCCGCGATACGCTGGATGAGACGCCGCCGGAGTTGGTCTCTGACCTGATGGAGACGGGTATCTGCATGGCCGGCGGCAGCTCGCAGTTGCATGGGTTGGCGGAGCGCGTAGGCGAAGAGGTGAACATACGCGCCTGGGTGGCTCAGGATTCAATGACGTGTGTGGCTCGCGGTGCCGGCAAGGTGCTGGAGGAGCTCGATACGCTCCGCGAGGTGCTGGTCAGCGCTGATGACCGGCGTCCCGCGATGTTTTCCCGTTTCTAAATTGGTGCGTGTGACGCGTCTTCGATCCCTGTTCGTGCCAATTATGAGGTAGCATATGAAGCAATCCAAACGCCCGTCGGTGTCGATTCGACGGCAGGGCGAACGGTCATGGCTTCCTCTTGTTCTCCTTATTCTCGGTTTGCTCCTTCTTGTCTTTCACGAGTCTGGCCTTCTCGCCCCCGTTGAAAGTGCGACGCACTACGTCCTTGATCCCTTGCAGCGCCTGTCCTCGAACGTGATCGAGGGCGCCGGGGGTGTGTTTCGCACGGTACGCGAGGTGCGAGATCTGCGTGCGGAGGTGGAGGAGCTGCGCGCCCAGGTGGATGCGCTGAGAGTGGAGAACGTTCGCCTGCGGGAGTACGAGGCGGAGGCTCAGCAGCTGCGCGTCTTACTCAGTTTCACCAGCGATTACCCGATCTCTACGCACCTCGGTGCCGAGGTGGTCAGTCGTGAAGCCTGCGAGGACTTCCCCTGTGGGGACACGGTGGGGTTGGAGCCTAATCCCTATCTGCGCTACGTGACCATCAACGTTGGGACCCAACAGGGCGCGGAAGTCGGCATGTCCGTGGTCAGCGGAGGAGCTGGGCTGGTGGGCCGGATCTCGGATGTCGGTCCTCGCACGGCCAAGGTGCAACTCCTCACGGATCCCAACAGCTCCGTCGCTGCCCTGCTGCAGACGACGCGTGGGACCGGCCTGGTCGTGGGGCAGCCCGACGGATCGCTGCAGATGAGGTATGTGCCTCAGGAGGAGGAGGTCAGCGTGGGAGATATCGTGCTGACCTCGGGGCTAGGGGGGTTGATGCCGAAAGGGTTGGTCATTGGCCAGGTCACCGCAGTGCAGCAGAGGGAGTATGAGACCTTCCAGACAGCCACCGTGCGGCCGGCGGTGGACTTCACGCGGGTGGAGCTGGCGTTGGTCATCACGGGTTTCGAGCAGGTGCCTCTTGAAGAGGTCACATCGGAGGAGCCGTGATCCCTTCCATGCTGGCAGCATCCTGCGACGGGCGTGGCATATGGCAGGAGGTTCAGAATTAACCTCTATCTGATGTTTTCGCTTCTCACCGGCGTTGCGCTGATCCAGACGACGCTCTTGGCGCGTGTGGACGTGCTGGGGGGGCGTCCCAACTTGATGTTGCTCGTGGTCTTGGTCTGGGTCGTGGTACGCGGGATTGACGAGGGGCTGATATGGGCCTTCGTCGGCGGCATCATCCTCGACCTGCTGTCTGGAGGGCCTCTGGCGAGCATGGCGCTGGCTCTGCTGGCGGCGGCCTACCTGGCCGGGCAATCCCTGGTAGAGGGGATGGGCTCGGAGGTCGTGCGGCTGATCATCTTGACGGTATTGGGGGCCATGGTGTATCACTTGGTTCTGCTATTCGTCCTCGATTGGTCGGGGCATGCGGTGGACTGGGGGTTTTCGCTGCTGCGTGTGGCTGGCCCCTCGGTCTTGCTCAACGGGGTGCTTGCCCCTTTCCTGTTACAGCCTCTGACCTGGCTAGAGCAGGCGACAAGGGAGACAGGGTTAGCCCTGTGAGAGTCAACATCCCGTCGGAGAGGGTCACGCCCCAGAAGTGGCGCGGCCCCATGCAACATAGCCCGCTTAGTCGTTTCCTGAGAAACGAGGGAGCTCTGCGCGTCGCCCTGCTGGGACTGCTGATTCTGGGCATCTTCGGGCTCTTTACCCGGCGCCTATGGCGATTTCAGTTTGTCCAGGGCCAGGCGTATCGCGAGGAGGCTGAACAGCAGAGCACCAGGCTGATCACCGTCCCGGCCTCTCGCGGCGTGATCTATGATCGCACGGGGCAGCGTTTGGTGCGCAACGTGCCCAGTTTCACCATCACGGTCATCCCCGCCAACCTACCCGATGACGAGGAGCAGGCGGAGGACGTGCTCATCCGTCTGGCATTGCTGCTCGACATGCCATATACCAGTGCGGATAGGGACGGCGGCAGTGACGAGGAAGGAGAGGCTGAGACTACGCTCGGGATACGGGAGATGATCGAGGAGGTACCCTATGTGGCTCCCTATCGTCCCATCGTCATCAAGCGGAACGTCGAGCGGGAGGAGGCTCTGCTCGTGGCCCAGGAGGCGAGCCAGTTGCCCGGTGTCTCGGTGGATGTGGAGTCCGTGCGGGACTATCCCCATGGATCGCTGGTATCGCAGGTGTTAGGCTACCTGCTACCGGTGCCCGAGGAGAAAGAGCAGGCGTATCGGGAGCAGGGATATGACCCCGCCAGCGATAGAGTGGGGAGTGCCGGCGTCGAGGTGACCTACGAAGAGGCTCTCAGAGGGGAGAAGGGGCAACAGATCGTAGAGGAGGACGTGCTAGGGCGGGTGATCCGAGTGGTCGAGGAGCGCGCGGCTCCTGTGCCGGGTGACAACGTCTATCTAACGCTCAATCTTGATCTGCAGAGGGCGGCAGACGAGGCACTGAGACGAGGTCTTGGCGAGGTCATCTCTCCTCGCGGGGTGGCCATTGCCATGAACCCCCAGAGCGGTGAGGTCCTGGCCATGGTGAGCTTGCCGACGTATGATAACAACATCTTCGTCGAGGGGGTTTCGCAAAGCGATTGGGAGCGCTGGCAGGACCCTCACCGTCCGCTCATCAACCACGCCGTCTCTGACGCTGTGCCGCCGGGGTCTGTGTTCAAGGTCGTGGTGGCATCGGCGGCCCTGCAGGAGGGGGTTCTGACGCCTCGCACGCGGCTAGACTGCCCGGGAAGGATCGTGGTACCGAACAGATACTACCCCAATGATCCCGGTCGGTCGCAACCCTTCTACTGCTGGAACGAGGCGGGGCACGGGACTTTGGACGTCGTGGGTGGCCTGGCGCATTCGTGCGACGTCTTTTTCTACAAGACGGGCGGTGGTTTTGAGGAGACTGAGTTCAAGGGGTTGGGTGTGGAGCGGATCGCTGAGTACGCTCGCCTGTTTGGTTTAGGCGAGCCGACCGGCGTGGGGCTGCCTGCCGAGAGCGGCGGGTTGGTGCCCACTTCGGACTGGAAACGACTTGCTATCGGCGAAAGCTGGTCCACGGGGGACACCTACAATCTCTCCATCGGCCAGGGGTATCTAGAGGTGACGCCGCTGCAGATGCTCAACGCGGTGAACGTGATAGCGAACGGCGGCACGCTCTACAGGCCGCAGGTCGTTCATCACGTCAGCGATGCCGGGGGCGAGACGACGCAGCCCTTCGAGCCCGATATCGTGCACACTGTGCCGGTCAGTCGGGAGCATCTTTCGCTGGTGCGAGAGGGCATGGAGGGAGCCGTGGCCTACGGGACGGCGGCCCGGCGGGGGCAGATCGAGGACGTGCGCATCGCCGGCAAGACGGGCACGGCTCAGTTCTGCGACGATATCATGTGCGGCGTGGGGTTTGAGCAGCCGGAGCACGCGTGGTTCGCAGCCTTTGCGCCTGTGGAGGATCCGGAGATATCCGTCATCGTCTATCTCTACAATGGCGGGGAGGGGTCGGTGGCGGCGGTGCCGGTGGCCCGAGAGATCCTGGCTTACTACTTCGACGTCGATCAGACATCTTCCCGAAAGCTGCTGCATCACCTCGCCAAGGCAAGATCCCACGCTGCTAGCAACTCCCAACGCCAGCCAACCAACGCACGCAGCTTTCGGGAAGATTCCTGACATGGCGGCCGGTCGTAGCCTCGGGCACCGGCTGGCCCGGGCGGCCGCGGTTGGCGGCGCCGGGGCGATCTGGGGCCTCGGCCTCGCCCGTCTGTTGGCCGAGGGGGGGCTCAGGACGCTCTTCTATACCTCCTCCCTGGTCGTCACGGCCACGGCGATTGGCTGCGCGGGCCTGGCCCTAGCCCTCTGGCGGCTCTCACTCTTCACCCCTGCCCGGTTGACGGTCGACGGGTGGGCTTTTCTCCTTCCCCTGGCCCTCCCTCTACCGTATGCGGTCGGGGCTGTCTCCGGCCCTCGCGCTGGCGCCGTGCTCCTCCTGGGGGGAGCTGGGCTCGCGCTGTTGATGGCCTGGCGATGGCGAGCCGCAGGGCTCGGCCGTCGTCCCCCCTGGTTGCTGCCGGCCTTGCTGGGCCTGGTGACGCTCGGTCTCTATCTGCGCACCCTCCTGCCCTCGGTCGGCGAGGCCGACACGCTGGAGTTCCAGGTGGTGGCCGCCAAGCTGGGGGTGGCGCATCCAACCGGCTATCCGCTCTACGTCCTGCTGGGCAAGCTGTTCACCCTGCTGCCGCTGCGCAACGTGGCCTGGCGCGTGAATGCCGCCTCGGCCGTCTTCGGTGCCGCTGCTGTTGTGGTGGTGTACGGTATCGTGTGCCGGCTGACCGGGCCGGAGGGACTTACAAGGACTGAGGTCGGCGGCAACGCCGCCCTTGCTACGGCTTCTGCAGGGACTGACGTCCCTAACGAGACTCATGCGAGGCGCCCTGATGATGCGTTACTCGCCTTCCTCGCGGCGCTGGCGTTTGCCTTCTCATCCACGTTCTGGTCCCAGGCCCTCATCGCCGAGGTCTACACCCTGCATAACCTGCTCGTGGCGGCGATCCTGTGGCTGTTGCTCAACGCCCCGCCCGCACGGGTGCCCAGGCGGTCTCCGCCCGGCGGTCTCCGCCCGTCGACCCGTCATACCGCCCTGGCGCGTCATTGGTCCGCTGTCTTCTTTCTGACCGGCCTGAGCTTCGCCAATCACCTGACGACGGCGCTTCTGTTGCCGGCTGTGGCGCTGGCACTGCTCTGGGATCGCCCCCGACTGCGAGCGAGGGATTGGGCTGTCGCCGTCGGGCTCCTCTTGCTGGGGCTGTCGGTCTACCTCTTCGTCCCCCTGCGCTGGCCTGCGCTGAACGACGGCCGGTGGATGACGCTGCGGGACTTCGTCGTCTACGTCACCGGCGGTCAGTTCCACGGCGCGCTGCGGCTCGACGGCTGGCGGGATCCCACGCGCTGGGTCATCGTCGCCAGGCTGCTGCGGGACCCTTTCGGCCGGGTCGGGCTCGCGCTGGGGGCGGTGGGCCTGATAGCGCTGGCCTTTCGCCGACGGCGGGCGCTGGCGCTGACCGGCGTGACGTTTTTGGCCTTTCTCCTCTATGGACTCGATTACTACGTCGCCGACATCTCCGTCTTTCTCCTCCCGGCCCACATGATCCTGGTCACGTGGATCGCCGTCGGAGTAGATTGTCTCGCCGAGCTCGCGTCGCGGCTTCGTCATCCATGGTTCATTCTTCGTCGTTCATCCTTCGTCCTCGCCCTGGCCTTGCTGCCGCTGAGTCGCATCTGGTTGAACCTGCCGGCCGTCGATAGGAGCCGGGATCGGGGTGGTTACGCCTGGGGGCGGTACGCGCTGGATCAGCCGCTGGAGCCCGGCGGCGCGATCCTGGCGGACACCAAGAAGTTCGCCCCGCTCTACTACCTGCAGCAGGTGGAGGGCGTGCGGCCCGACCTGGACGTGGTGCTGCTGGGCAGCGAGGAGCTGTACCAGGCGGAGCTCCGGCGCCGCCTGGGGGAGGGACAGACCGTCTATCTGGCCCGCTATCTGCCCCATCTGGATGGCCTTTACCTCCGCTCGGTTGGGCCTCTGGTGGAGGTGGGGGAGCTCCCTGACGTGCGTGTTGCCTCCGATGAGGCCCTGGCCCGTCTTGGCGGGAGGGTTGAGCTGCTGGACGCCGAGGTCGAGGAGGGTCCGCTGGGGCGGGCGCTGTACCACGTGACGCTTCATTGGCAGGCCGAGGCGCCGGTGGACAGGGATCTCGTCGTGCGGCTGCGGCTGGTGGACGCCGACGGGGCCGCGCGATGGACGACGGAGGGCGCGCGTCCCGTGAACGGGCTCTACCCGACCAACGCCTGGCCCCCTGGCGTCCCTATCTCCGACTATCACGAGGTGGTGATCGAGCCATGGCTGGCGCCGGGCACCTACTCGCTCCAGGTGGGCCTCTTCTCTCCCTTTGGCGGGGAGGGGCTGACGCCGGAGGGGGCCGCGACGCCGTGGCTCTCGCTCCGTGCGCTCGACGTCGTGCCTCCTTCCGATCCCGAGCCGCTGCCGCGGGGGCGACCGGCCAGGTTGGGGGACGGGGTATGGCTCACGGGCGCGGACGTGCCGCGGGAGGGGGCGGCCGGTGCCCCGGTGACGGTCGACCTGGCCTGGCGCGATGTGGCGGAGGATGAGCGGGTGCAGCTGGCGTGGGGTGGCGGCGGGGCATGCACGTCCCCTCTGCCCGCCAGCATGGTGCGCAGCCGACACACCATCACCGCGCCCGAGGAGGTCGGCCTGCACACCTTGTACGTGTGGCTGGTCGGCGAGGACGCCCGCTGCGGCTGGCTCGCCGCGCCGGAGCAGGGCTGTCCTCTGGGTACCGTGCGCGTTCGGGCCGGCGAGGAGGGGCTGGCGACCTTCGGGGATCGCGTGCTGCTGGTGGATGCCGAGGTCGGCAAAGGGGCGGCGGCGCCCGGCGAGGTGATTCCGGTGCGCTTGCGCTGGCGTGGGCTTCGCGCCATGGAGGAGGACTACACCGTCTTCGTCCATCTGGTCGGCCCGGATGGTCGGCTCCACGGGCAGGCGGACAGCTGGCCCGTGCAGGGGAGCTACCCCACCAGCCAGTGGGCGGTGGGCCAGGAGGTGCGAGACCCGTACGAGGTGCGGTTGGAGGGCGACGCGCCCCCGGGTGCGTATCGCGTCGCGGTCGGTTGGTATCTGCTGGAGACGATGGAGCGTTTGCAAGTGCTCGACGAGGCGGGGGATCCGGTCGGCGATTCATACGTGGTGGGGACGCTCGATGTCCGGGAGTAGAATGTGGATCGCAGGCAAGCAACGGGGTGACACGATGATCCCTTGGGCAGCACGACGTGGGGTAGTGGGCTGCGCGGTCGGCTTGTGGCGATGGATATCTGGGGTCGGGCGAGGCGGTCGGTCGGGCAGAACACGGATTGCAGGAAGGCAGCGGATCGGCTTTTGACCTTCCCGAAAGCGGGTCAGCTATGCTGACCTTGGAGCTTTCGGGAAGGTTGGTCCTGGTCTATAATGGGCTGGAGTTGCTGACGAAGGGAGTCCCTTATGACAGATGCTCAGATCGACGCGGCGCTTCTCCAGGAGCTTGTCGAGGGTTATCGCGACGCCGACCCGGACATGGCCGAGGCGAACGTGGCGGAGGTTTTCGTGGCCCGCCTCTTCGAGGCGTTGGGGTGGGACGTAAGAGATCCGTTGGTCTGGAACCGGCAGAGCTACGTGCGCGGCGCGGGCTACGCGGATGCGGCGCTCCAGATCGACCACCGGCCGGTGCTCTTCGTGGAGGTGAAGCGCTTCGGCGGCGTCGCCCGCCCGCAGAAGGACGTCGTCACCCAGCATCAGCTGTTCGGCGAGGAGCCGATCCTGAGCCAGGCTGAGCGTGAGGCGTTGAGCATTGACCGCACGCCGGAGGAGAAGCAGGCCATGCGCTACGCGCGCGGGGCAGGGATCCGCTGGGCGGTGCTGACCAACTTCGAGCGCTTGCTCCTCTTCGACGCCGACGAGGAGCGAGTGGTGCTGGCCTTCGATGCGCCGGAGGCGTATTTGGAGCGGTTGGACGATCTGAAACAGCTGGCTCCGGCCGACACCTGGACGACGTTCAACAGCCGGATCCAGTGGTACGCCGAGCTGCAGAAGAAGCCGGAGATCGACGAGGATTTCTACCGTTTCCTGAGCGACTGGCGCGTGGAGCTGGCCCAGGTGATCTACGAGCACAACCGGGGGCCGGCGTCGCCCCTGCGCGGCGCCGACGGCGAGATCGACCTGGATCGGCTGCGCCAGGCGGTGCAGCGCACGCTCGACCGGCTGATCATCATCCGCTACGCCGACGACGTGGGCTTCCTCAAGCAGCACGACCTGTTGGAGAACGAGCTGGTCAGTTTCCTGAACCGGCAGGCCTACACGGTGGAGTACGAATTCCAGGAGAGCAACGTCAATCGGCTCTACCGCGCCTTCTACCGCCACCACGACACGACCATCTTCGCCCCGGGCCACGTCTGCGAGCAGGTGCGAATCCCCAACGAGACGCTGGTGGCGCTGGTGCGCGAGATCAGCGCCATCTCCTTTCGCAAGTTCACCAGCGACATCCTGGGCAACACCTACGAGAGCTACCTGGGCCAGCGGCTGGTGCTGGAGGACGGCGCCATCGAGGCCGAGGGCGACCGCTCCCTGCGCAAAGAGGGAGGGATCTACTACACCCCCTCGTACATCGTGCGCACTATCGTCGATCACACCCTGGGGCGGTGGCTCTACGGCACGCCCGATGGCCAGCCTCCCTCTGCCGCTGAGGAGGAGGGCCAGGGTGAGGGCAAGAGCCTGGCCGATCTGGAGGGTCTGCGGCTGGCGGACCCGGCGATGGGCTCCGGCTCGTTCCTGATCTACGCCTTCGAGGTGCTGGCCGACTTCTACGAGCGGGAGAACGAGCGTATCCGGCAGGCGAACACGGCCCGCTGGGACGCCTGGGGCAAGAAGGCGATGGAGGAAGGTATGTTCGGGAAGGAGAACGACGCCCCCGAACTGGAGGAGCCGGCGCCGGACTACGTTGGGCGCATTCTGCAGGAGCACCTCTACGGCGTCGATCTGGACCCGGAGGCGGTGGAGATCGCGGGGGTCAACCTGATCCTGCG
>CAYQZG010000120.1:10349-12453 GCA_964421785.1 uncultured Anaerolineales bacterium | reverse complement strand
GCCTTGGAGATCCCCACGCTCTGCCACGCCGAGAACGGCCCCGGTCGCGTCTTCGATCTCACCGAGGCCAAGCTGCGCAATCTCCTCGACCGGCTCCACCGGGCGGGTCACGTAAGAATTGAACGGCAGGCCGATCTGGATCAGGTCACGCTTTCCGATCAAGCCAGCCCTATTGCCGCGCTGGAGCACTACTATGGGGCCTAGCGACACGGCGCACTACATCGACCTGAAAGCCCTAGTCGACCGGCAGCGCGGCGAGCGATACCGTTCGCTGCTCATCCTGGCCGATGACGCGGAGGAGCGGTCCCGGCAGGCGCGGACGTTGGCCGAGCGCATGGGGGCCCACTATCTCAACCTGCTCGACACCTTCGCGGCCCGCCCCGAGCTGTGTGCCCGCATCGACCGCCTCGGCATCGACGACCTGGAGCATCTCCTGCTGAACCTGGGGGTGCCACAGGAGCTCGTCGTGGTCGACGCCATCGACTTCCTGCTCAATACCTGGCACGAGGGACAGCGAGAGGCCTTCGTGCGGGTGCTGCTCGACCAGCGCCTCGACACCCTGGAGCGCGGCGTCAAACTCTTCATCTTCTTCGCCCTCGACGACGTCTACCTCCGTCAGCATGAGCTGACCAACACGTGGGGGCAGGACCGTACGCTCAAACTGTCCGAGGTGAGTCCCTGAATGGAAGGCGCCAGGCAAGCGCCCAACGCTTGAGCCGAGAGGAGTTAGAGATGCCCAAGATTGAAGAAGTCATTCTTGAGATCAGCAAGGCCTACGCTAGCTACGTCAACCTGAAGCAGGAGTTCAACGATCCCGAGAGGAACCGGGAGCGCATGAAGGGGTACCGCCCCATCCGCTCCCACCGCGAGGCGCTGCAGCGTCTGATACGCGCCCTCTACCCCAACGAGCACCGGGTCTACGCCCTGCGCGGCAGCTACGGCACCGGCAAGTCCCATCTCTTCCTCATGCTGGCCAACTACTTCAACCTGAAGCCGGACGCGCCAGAGATGGAGCAGTTCTTCGCCAACTACGCCGAGCAGGACCCCGATGGGGCGAAGAAGATGCGCAACTGGCGCGGGGACGGACGCTACCTGGTGGCGATCTGCCGCTACGGCACCGTGGGCGATTTCGAGGCCACCGTGCTGCGAGCCATCAAGCAGGCCTCCGAGCGGGAGGGCTTCGAGGGGCTGGAGAACACCCACTACCAGGAGGCCCTGCGCCGATTGAACACCTGGGAGGAGGCCCGGCGGGAGGGGAGGGCCACCGGGCAGATGTACGACCTCTTCTTGGACGCGCTCCATGAGCAGTACCCCGGAACGGGCCTGCAAGCGGTCCTTGAGGGGCTCCACGACTACGATCCCCACCATCTCAACGTCTTCAAGGGCGTCTTCCAGGCCATCACCGGCGGGGCCTTCAGCCCGGAGAAGGGCAACCTGATCGAGATCCTGGAGGACTTCGTCAGCAGCGACGTCTTCAAGGAGCGCTACAAGGGCCTGGTCATCTTCTACGACGAGTTCGACGAGATCCTCAAGGAGGCCCGCCTCGACGTGAGCCGCTTCCAGGGTTTCGCGGAGCTCTGCCGTCACCCCGAGGCCGGGATGCAGCCCATCATCTTCTACGCCAACATCCACAAGCCCCTTCAGGGCTACGCTACCGCCTTCTCCCAGGCCGACTTCCAAGTGGTGCGGGCGCGCCTGGAGGAGGTCCGGTTGGTCTCCCAGGGCATCGAAAACATCATCGCCGCCATCGTGGTCCCCGATAAGGAGAGCGGCCTGTGGCGGCGCCTCATCGCGCCACGGCAGCAGAGGTTCATGCAGCTGGTGAATGGAAGCAACCGCGCGGAGATCTTCCCCTGGCGCAGCGGGGTGGACTTCAAGGAGCGGATCGTCGAGGACCTCTACCCGATGCACCCCATGGCCACCCACTGCCTGGTTCAGCTCTCCCAGGAGGTCGGCTCCAACGCGCGCTCCCTGTTCACCTTCTTCACCCGTGAGGGTCAGGAGGGCTGCTATCGGGATTTCATTGCCGCCACCGAGATCGAAAGCGACGGGCGGCTCAACTTCTACACCGTCGACCGCCTCTTCACCTACTTCCAGGGCCAGC
>CAYQZG010000120.1:0-10249 GCA_964421785.1 uncultured Anaerolineales bacterium | reverse complement strand
GGGCGGCTCAACTTCTACACCGTCGACCGCCTCTTCACCTACTTCCAGGGCCAGCTCCGCGCCGACAACACGGAACCGCGTGACGCTGTGCGACGAGCCATCCGAGACTACCACGCCTCCTACCGCCAGGCGCGCAAGAGCCCGGGCCTCCAGCTCGACGTCGATCTCGACCCTTTCATCGATAGGCTCCTCAAGGCGCTCCTGATCTACAAGATCAGCGACGTAGCCTGCACTTTCCACAACCTCGCCTTCGGCCTCGACGTGCCCTTGGAGAAAGAGGACCGGCTGCAGCAGCGACTGGACAGGCTGGTGGATGAGCAGGTGCTGTACCGGGATCAGCACGGCCTCTACGAGTTCCGCCAGGGCGACGTGCGGGACTTCGAGCAGCTGATCGAGGCCTACAAGACCGACCCTAAGAACCAGCCCGACGACCTGGCCGAGGCGGTCCTCGACGCCCACAAGCTGGGGTACGGCCAGCGCTGGCTGGAGGCGAAGGAGCACAACGCCGTCTACTACGAGGATAAACGCGTGCGGCGCCGCTTCATCCGCCCCCAGGACCTGAGCGCCGAGTTCTTCGCCGAGATAGACGAGACGGTTGACGAGGAGGATCGCTGGGCCGACCGCTACGAGGGGATCGCTCTCTACGTTCTCTGCGAGACGATGGAGGAGGTTGAGGCGGCGCGGCGGCGAGTGGAAGAGAACGGGAGCCAACGTCTCCTGATTGGCGTGCCCCAGGAGCCGATCCCCATCCGCGACGCGCTGCTGACCCTGGAGGCGATCAAGGACATCAAGCGGCGCCCGGAGATGCAGGATATCTCCCTCCCCGAGCAAGCCAGGCTGGGCGACCTGCTGGGCAACGAGGAAGAAGGCGCTTTGGGCCGCTTCCTAGAACTGCGCACGCGCTACCTCCAGGGGCAGGAGCTGATCTGGTTTGGTGCCAAGGGCGACGTCGTGGTGGCCCAACCGGACGCCAGCTACGAGTCGGCCGACCGCCTGATGGATGATCTGTACAGTCGCCGCAATCGGGTCAAGCATGGCACGGACTTCAACAAGATTCACGTCAAGCGGACGGGTACCTCCAACACCCAGCTTCACGATGCGGTGCGGGAGCTGCTCGATCTGGGGCGGGATGTGAAGATCGACCTCGACTACGGCGACAACCGGGGCGAGATCCGCTATCTTAAGCGCTGTCTGCTCCACCCCGGGGCTCTCTCCCTCCGCGGCGTCCCCCAGGGCTCGCGCCGCTTCTACCGCGTCGAGCATGACACCGACATGTTCCGGCGGGAGCTCCCTGCGCTGGCTGACATGGTAGACCAGATCGACAAGTTGGAGCCGGGTCAGACCGTGCGTATCCAGGCCCTGATTGACGACTACGCCGGGCCTCCCTATGGGCAAGGCCCGGTGGCGCTGACGCTATTCCTGGCTTTCGTCATGCGCCGCTTCGGCGACGCCCTCAGCCTCAAGCGGGATCCGACCGCCGTGGGATCGGTCGGGGCCTGCTCGCCGTCGTTCCTCTACGACCTGATCGATGGCCAGTATCCCAACGCCGCCTTCGAGCGCCGCCGTATCACCGAGCAAGAACGCACCCTGATCGACGGCATCTACCGACTCTTCTCAGCCGAGGAGGCCGAGCCGGGACAGTCGGTCATGATGAAGGACGCCTTCGCCGCCCTGCAGACGTGGTGGAACCACCTAACCCCCCTGGCCAAGACGACGGACATCTATCCGGGTGAGGAGGCGGCGAGTACGAGGCGGCTGATCGCACTCTGCCGCGGCATGGCGAACGAGGCGCCTCACCTCTTCCTCACCGGTGACCTGCAGCGGCCCTACGGCCACCACCCCGACGACGCTATCACCGAGGAGAGCCGCCAGGTGATCCTGGACGGCCTCCGGCAGGACAAGGAGCGTATCGCCACGCAGCCAGGACAGTTCAAGGACGCCCTGATCGAGGCGCTGATGGACGTGGAGGCCTTCCAGGTTGAGGCGGACGTAACCGTCCTGAGCGATTACCAGCGGGCGATTGAGGCGTGGTACAAGGCGCTGGACGACAACCAGCGCGATCGATCCCCCGACTGGCACGCCGGCGAGTCGAGGGCGCTGATCCGCCACCTGGGCCAGATCTCCGATCTGCGGGAGACGTTGTTGGAAGACCTGCCGGGCGATCCCGGGTTTGGGCTGCGCGAGGTCGACAAATGGACGACCGATCGCACCGACGACTACGTGAGCAAGCTCAAGGCGGCCTTGGCCCTGATCGCCGAGCACCGCGTCCCGGTCGATGCACCGACGGTCGACGTCAACGCCAGGGAAATCGTCAAGGAGAGCGGCGATACCTTCGACCGTACGATCACCTACCGAGGTCCGTTGACGGTCACGATCGATCCAGATCCCGAAAGCGCCTGCGCCTACTTCACGACCACGGGAGACGACCCACGGCATCCTGAGAGCCAGCGCCAAGAAGTGTCTGACCACTTCGAACACATGGTCGAGCAAGGCAACGCGCAGATCAAGTTGGTCAGCAAGGCGGAAAGCGGCAAGTATGGTCGCGTCGTGACCATCGAGCTGATCGACAAGGATCGTCAGCACGTCGTCGAACCTCTGGGAGGGCAGCCAGGCCTGCGCGAGACGCGCTCCACGTTCGTCTTGCCCATCGACCGCCAGTCGCTTGAGGTCACGCTTAGGAGCCTAATCGAGAACGCGGTGAAGTTCTCGGAATTGACAGAGGATGACGTGCGGGCCGTGATTGAGGAGCTGCTGCGCCAGCTTTGACGCACCTGTTCCAAGCAAGCTCAATGCCCTAAGTCTGACTATCAGGAGGTAAGCAATGCAGAAAGACGAAGCACGATCTTCCCCTGGGTGAGGCGCTCCCTTTCGACCTTTTGATCTTCGAGGGCAGTTTGGGTATAATTGGGCAGCGTTCAAGATAGCCGACTTGGGAGTCACAGGCATATCCAGTCAGGATCTCGTCATTCCACATGGCCACCTTCGACATCGCTTGGACGGACTATATGGCATATCGGGCGGAGCTGCGAGGATTTGACCTGGCTCGGATAGAACAAATCGTGAGATACTCGGCTGAAAGGTATGTGGACACGTTGACCGGGCGGTTCATCGCGGTGGGTCGTATCGACGATGTTCTGGTGATGATCCCATACGAAACCGAGTCGGCGACGATCACCCCCGTCACCGTTCACGCCACGACCCGCCAGCAGATCAATTTGCGGCTCAAGACGGGGAGGTTTACCAATGAGTGATACACAGATGAGGTATTTCGAGAAGGACGACGTACTGCATATAGCTGTCTCTGATGAACCGGAAGCGGGGAGTGTGGAGCTCACACCAGACGTTACCGTTGAACTGAACGCCAAAGGGGAACTGATTGGTATCGAAATCCTAAATGCCAGCCGGTTCATTCGTGATTCCGTGGTCGAGTCGATCCAAGGCCGGATCATGAGCTTGCCTGACCTTCAGCCCGCCTGATCGCGCGACTGAAGGGGAGACAAGCGGATCCCCCGAGCCGGAGACACCTGGTGAAAACCCCGTGTCTCCCGCCGCCTCACCGTCTACTCTCCCTTCATGCTCCCTCCGCATCTGTGACCCGCGTAGTGATACTTCGGGTCCGTGACCATCCATAGACAGATTACGATCTATCGAGAGCCGATCACGCCTCAGCGGAAAGAAGGTTGACTTGGCACAGATTATCATCTATCAGGACTACAGCGACCTCCTCGATCAACGGGAGGTAGACCAGCGCGTCACCGAGATCGCGGATTATGTGCCAGTCTATCGCGCTATCTCCGAAGCTCTGCAGGAGGACGAGCTTCTGACTGTGTCCATCGCGCGCGATGCCGTGGTGTGCGAGGCGTGGCTGCGGAGGATGGCCAAACAGCGCGGCGAGAAGCACTTCGCGTTCGTCGACGTCACGCCCCGGTCGCGACTGGCAGAGCGGTGGGGTGTTGAAATCCCCGCCTGGGTCAGCGATCGAGCCATCCAACGGGCCGGCCTGCTGGACGAACCCGTATCGGCGCGCGCGGGAGAAAGCTTTTCGGACGTGGTGCTGCGCTGCTTCTTCAGTCCCCACCTGACCGACGATCGGCTTCCCACGCTCCACCTTGTCGAGCTCTTGGACGACCTGGATGAGCAGCGCGATGAAGGACATGTGGACAGGCTCTTGCGCCGGATCTACCGACGCCGCCTGGACCACTGGGCTCAAGGGGCCAAGAGCGCGGGAGAGCGCTATCTGGTGCAATTGCTGCGAGACGATCCGCATCGGCTGCGCGCGCTCCTAGCGCAACTGAAAGCCCTGCGCGGCTACCCGGCCGAGGTGGCGGAGCGCGCCGTCGGAAAGCGGGCAGATCAGCTCCTATCGCTGGACCTCAATCTGACGGGCCTGGACGTGGATGACGCGGAGATGGAAGCAGCGGTCGATCAGATAGCGGTTCATCTGAACAGGCTCAAGGAGCAGGAACCTTCTCTGGAGCTGCTGCATACACTGGTGCGACAAGTGAGTGGGGAGCTCGAGATCGAGTTCCAGACCCTGTACGAGCTGATCGTGGAGCGCGACATCGCCATCGATCGCCCGCTCGTCGACCGTATCGAGGAGCGGTTTGCCCCCATCAGGCCTCGGATCATCGATCGTGTCGAACGCTTGCGGCTGCTGATCCCGCCGGAGCGCCCATCGGCCCCCAATCCCGAGGGCGACTGGGCCACGTCGGACTGGCTCCGCTGGGCGGTCGAGGAATACCTCCCCTTCCGCTTCTGGCTGGAGGAGACCGAGAGGCGCGATGAAAAGGTGGAGGCCTTCGCCGCCGACTACGCCGACTGGCTCCGTGCCCACTATGACGCCCTATTGCCTTCCTTCCCACACATCGTCTACCGGGCGCTTCACAACGAGGAGCAGATGGAGCACCTGACGGGCCGCCAGCCCGTCCTCTTCATCGCTATCGACAACTTCAACTACAAGTCCCTGGAGCATCTGGAGCGCTTCTTCGAGGAGGCCGGGTTCTACGCGTCCACCACCACGCCCTATCTCTCCATGCTGCCCACCTGCACCGAGGTGAGCAAGAAGTGCCTCTTCACCGGCAGCCATAGCCCCTTCGAGCGCACGGCCTACGAGAGGCCGATTCTGGATGCGTGGAGCCCGCGTCTCAAGAATCGGCACCTCGCCTACGTGCCCAACCTGGGAGCCCTGAAGGAGGTCGCAGCGCAGAGGCCTGACGTCGCCTTTCTGAATCACGTCTTGATCGACAACACCCTGCATCGCAGTCAGGTCGAGCTGGGCGTGCCGCACGCCAAGGAGGTCCGTCGTCGACTGAGCGATCTCGTAGGCGCGGTCAAGGACTTCGCTCGGCGCATCGATGCCGAGCGGGACCTGGTGGTCATCATCTGCTCCGACCACGGCTCCACGCGCATACCGGCCGACGCCCCCAACATCATCGACCAGCCCTTCTACACCAAGCGGCTCGACAACCCCCACCACCGCTACATTGCGCTGAGCGATGAGGAGATGGAGAGGCTACCAGACAACGTCGACTTCGAGTGCTATCGGCTCCGGAAAGGGGTCTTCGACCTCAACGAGAACTACCTGGTAGCCCGGGGCTACGGTCGGTTCAAGAGGACGGACGAGGCAGCCTACGTCCACGGCGGCCTGACCCCGGAGGAGACCATCGTGCCGCTCTGCGTCTTCCAACCCGTGGTCGAGGAGGCCAAGGACCTGACGGTGCGGCTGTTGGACGACGAGTTCCGCTACGGTGCCAAGGGGACCGTCCGGCTGGAGCTGGTCAACGTCAACCCGTATCCGTGCCTTGATGTGCGCCTGGAGATCCTTGATGAGAAGGTTGAGCACAACTCTGCGGAACTCGGGGCTTTGCCAGCCCGGCAGGACACGGGAGTAGACATTCCCGTTCGCATTTGGCGTCGTGACATGGCCGAGCTGCGGCTCTTGATCTCCTACCAAGTCCTCAGGGAGCGAAGGCGTCAGCTAGAGGAACTTCCGATCACCATACGATCGATGATGGAGAGCGGTTTTGACCTGGAGGAGCTAGATTAGTGGAATCCTTTGAGCAGAAAGCGCTGGATTACTACGGCGAGGTCGTCATCAACAAGTATCTGATCCACAGGGCCGGTTTCGGAGCCCGGGCCATTCCCGCCTACGTCGGCGAGTGGATTCTCTCGCACTACGTCAAGGGAGGAGAACTCACCGAGGAGACCCGCGACAAGATCGCCAGCTTCATCAGCAAGTACTTCCCCCCGAAGGGGCAGAAGGACGACATCAAGAACCGTCTCATCAACGGCGAGCGAGTGAGGCTGCTGGACGACTACCGGGTGGCCATCAACTTGAAGACCGGACGACGCCGGCTGCACATCCCCCTCCTCGACGTCACGGATGCCCGTGTGACGGCGGGCATCGTGCAGGAGAACGAGCTGCTGGTCACCAGCGGGGTGTGGGGCCTGGGCGACCTGATGTACGTCCCGCCCGAGGCATCGGACGACCACGGGCGCATCTGGATGCGCGAGTTCCGCCCCTTCCAGGTCACCAGCGTCGATGTCGACTACTTCCGCCACTGCCGCCAGCACTTCTCGTTTCAGGAGTGGCTGGACCTGATGGTCTCCAGCATCGGGTTCAACCCCCACGCCGTCAACCACGACCAGAAGATGCTCCTCATCACGCGTCTGATCCCCTTGGCAGAGCCCCGGGTCAACATCATGGAGTTGGCCCCGAAGGGCACGGGCAAGTCCTTTGTCTACGACAACCTGTCCCGCTATGCGCGGGTCATTGGCGGTGGGAAGATCACGCCGGCAGTGCTGTTCCACAACCTGGCCTCTCACACACCCGGGCTCATCACGCGCTACGACACCATCGTGCTGGACGAGATCCAGAGCGTGCGCGGCGACAGCGCTGGCGAGCTGGCGGCGGGGCTCAAGGTCTATATGGAGTCCGGCCGCTACAGCCGCGGCAACACCACGGGGACCGCCGAGGCTGGCTTCGTGATGCTGGGCAACATCCCCCTGGACGAGAATCGCCGTCCGCTCAACCAGGAAGACGGCCTGCTGCGCAATCTCTCCAACTTCATGGAGCAGACGGCCTTCGTCGACCGGATCCACGGTCTCCTTGCGGGGTGGGAGATGGAGCGCATCACGACGGACACGCCGTCGCGTTCGTTGGGTTTCAAGGGTGACTTCTTCTCGGAGATCCTGCACGCCCTGCGCGGCGAGATGGACTACGGCGAGTTCGCGTCGGAGCACCTGAGGCTTCGGCACTGCGACGATCTGCGGGATCGGAAGGCGATCGGGCGGTTGGCGACGGGTTATCTGAAGCTGCTGTTCCCCGACTTGTCGCCGAGCCCGGAGCAGTTCCGGGAGTACTGCGTGCGGCCGGCGGTGGCGTTGCGGCAGCGGGTACGGGACGAGCTGCACCGGATGGATCCGGAGTATGCGGAGGTCGAGATCGGCGTGGGATAGCCTACCTTGCTTGAGATGCTCAAATCGCTTCAAGTGACGGTGCATGATTACCCCCTCCCCCTGCTTGCTGGCAGCACGAGTTCCGTAGAATCGACCGAGTGCCTGCACATTCATCCCCGCTACCACGGAGGTGCATAGTGGCGAAAACACGCGGCCTACGATTTCACACAGTGGATCTGCACACGCACACCCCAGCATCGGCCTGCTACAGGCATGACCATAGTGCAGAGGAGATCGTCCAGACCGCCCTGGAGAAGGGTATGGACGCCATCGCCGTGACGGATCACAACACCGCTGCGTGGATCGACGCGATGAAGGAGGCAGCGGAGAACGTCGAGGTGGATGGACAACAGTTGACCATCTTCCCCGGCGTCGAGATCTCCGTTCACGAGGGGTACCACGTTGTGGCCCTGTTCGATCCAAGCGTGGGGCAAGCCGAGGTGGAGAACTTCCTGGGGGCCATTGGGATCACACCGCAGGAATACGGCAAGCCTGATGCGCTGTGTGACAAGGGCGTCTATGAGGTTCTCGAGACCATCCACAAGCGGGATGGACTTGCTGTCCTCGCCCACATCGACGAGGCAAAGGGCGCCTTTCACGAGCTGACATCGCTCCACCCCGGGACCGGAAAAGTGAAAGTCCCCTTGCCGTGCGCTCGGCTCTTCAACGAGGGAGCCTATGACGCCGTCGAGGTGACCCAGGGCAAGCTCCCCGAAGGGCTTGATCCGGAACATCACATCAGACGCCGGCCAGCCTTCTATCAGGCGTCAGACAATCCTGACCCTGAAGATCCGATCCATCACTCAAAGGATGGCATAGGGACGCGGTGCAGCTGCTTCAACCTGGATGAGATCACATTGGAGGGGCTACGCCAGTGTTTCGCCGATCCAGACGTGCGCATCACCCTCGAAGAGCAGCCGGAGGGTGGGCGATGGCCCCATATCGTCAAGATGCGCGTCGGTGACGACGGGTTTCTGGCCTACCAGCGCTTCTACTTCCACCGGGGGCTGAACTGCCTCATCGGCGGCAAAGGCGTCGGCAAATCCCTGGTCATCGAGTTTCTGCGGTTCGCTCTAGGACAGCCCTCGGGCAACAAGGATATCCGTAGGGACCATCGAGGCAAACTGGAAAAGCAACTACAGCCGTTCAACGAGGTAGAAGTGGAGTTTGAGCTCGCCAACGGCGTCAGGTATGTCCTGAAAAGGACGTACGAGGGCGACGGCAAGAGCTCCTTTACGTGCACCAACCGGTCCACGGGGGAGCGGTATCAGGGGAGCATCGCACAACTGTTTCCCATTCTGGCCTACAGTCAGACTGAGGTGGTGAAGATCGCCGAGGACGAAGACGCGCAGTTGCACCTGCTGGACTCGCTCTTCGACGCCCGCCCCTACCAGCTGGCCATTGCCCAGATACAAGGCCGCTTGGAAGACAACGACCAGAAGCTAGCCGAAGCCCTGGCCGCGCGCGCTGAGGTCGAGGACGCTCGACAGGAGATCGCCACCTTGCAGGAGAGGATCGCCAACATCGACCAGATGCTCGACAACCCGCTCGTGCAGCGGATGCGACAAGCGGAGATCAAGCGAGACGCACTCGACGCTCAAATCGACTACCTGGATCGCCTGGCCGAATTGCGCGAGACGTATGAGGACAACGTCGAATCGCTCGTACCGCCCGAGCTTCCCGACGACCTGTCTACTGACGCTCTCCTGGTAGATCAGCGTCAACAAGCGAAAGCTGCCCGCGCCGCTTGTCTGGACGCCCTGAGCGGACTGTCTGACTCTCTCTCCAAGGCTCACGAAGCTGTTTCGCAGGCCAAGGTGAACTGGCTACCAACCTTTGAAGAGCTTCGAGAGGAGTTCATCGCAGAGCTGCAAGGTAGCGATCGTGGTCAATTGGAGGCAAAGCGGCGACGGCTTGTCGAGGACAAACAGCAATGGGAGAGAGACCTAAAGAAGTATCAAACGTTGGCTGAGGAGAGACTGCCCCAGCTGCTGGAAGAGCGAGAGGAGCTCTTGGATCGCCTCGATGAAAGACATCGCTCCTACTACGAGGCTCGGCAGAAGAAGTTCGACCGCTTGACAGAAGCATCAGAGGGTAAGCTGCGGCTGACTCTCACCCACGCGACGAACCGCGGGGCGTATGAAGAGGCCATCAGCGACCTTCTGGCAGGATCTGATGTCGGAAGGGTCTCGACGTCCAACCGCCGCCAGATTGCGGCCAATGTGGCCCCTAGAGAGCTGGGTAAGATCATCATCTCACGGGACGTCGATGCGCTCTCCGAAAGCTCCGGCCTCACAGAGCTGATGTCAAAACGAGCGCTGGACAAGTTCTGGACCGCGGACGATTTCACCCAGGTCCTGGCACTCCAACACGCCCACTACCCCCAGGACACGCCCACCATCGAGTTCAACAAAGGGGGCGGTCAATTCGCGCCGCTGGATGAGCTCTCAGTGGGGCAGAAGAGCACGGCTCTGCTGATCATCGCCCTTTGTGACGGCACCATGCCCGTCATCATCGACCAGCCCGAGGACGCCCTCGACATCGCCTCCGTGTGGGAGGATATCGCCAAGAAGTTGCGGCAGAGGAAATCGGGCCGCCAGTTCATCCTCACCACGCACAACTCCAGCCTGGCCGTGGGAAGCGACTCGGACACCTTCATGGTCCTTACGCCGCAGTCGGGAGATCGAGCCCGCGTCTCCTATCGCGGCGCCATCGACCGCTCCGACGTGCGGAGGGCCGTCATCGACCACCTGGAGGGCGGCGACGAGCCTTACAAGCTGCGCCAGGAGAA
>CAYQZG010000119.1:0-12469 GCA_964421785.1 uncultured Anaerolineales bacterium | reverse complement strand
TCGGCGTCACCGAGCGCGCCACCTACTTCCGCCGCATGCGGGCGCTCTTCCTCCGCGTCGCGGAGGCCTACGCCGAACAGCGACAGCGGCTCGAGTACCCCTGGCTCGAGGAGCAGAGGAGCGGGAGAGCAGAGGAGCAGGAGAGCGAGGGGGCGGAGGTGCGAGGGGGCAAGGGGCCCGATGCTCCGACCACGCTGGCCTTTGAGATCGGCACCGAGGAGCTGCCGGCGCGCGATCTGGACGACGCGCTGGATCAGCTGCAGGAGCTGACCCCCGCTTCGCTGGAGGAGGCGCGGCTCGACTACGATGAGCTGCACGTGCTCGGCACGCCGCGCCGGCTTTCGCTGGTGGTCGAGGGGCTGGCCCCGCGCCAGCGCCCCGTCGAGGAGCAGGTGAAGGGACCCCCGGCTCGCGCCGCCTTCGACGCCGGTGGGCAACCCACGCGCGCCGCCCAGGGTTTCGCCCGCAGCCAGGGCGTGGCGGTGGGCGACCTCCAGGTCAAGGAGATGGACAGCGGCGAGTACGTGGTCGCCGTGCGCCGCGAGGAAGGCCGCCCCACCGTGGAGCTCCTTCCCCGGCTGCTCACCGACCTGATCGCCGAGCTCCACTTCCGCCAGAGCATGCGCTGGAACGAGACCGGCGTCACCTTCTCCCGACCCATCCGCTGGCTGGTGGCGCTGCTCGGGGACGCCGTGATCCCCCTCGCCTACGCCGGCGTGGGGAGCGGACGCATCAGCCGCAGCCCTCGCTCGGAGGGCTCGGCGCCGTTCGAGATCTCCCACGCCGACCACTACCCGGCGCTCCTCGAAGAGCATCACATCATGGCCGACCGTGACGAGCGACGCGCCTTCATCGCGCAGGAGGCCGAGGCGCTGGCCAACGGCGTGGGTGGGCACATCCCGCAGGACCGCGAGCTGCTGGACGAGGTGACGAACCTGGTCGAGCAGCCCAACCCCTTCCTGGGCGCGTTCGAGGAGAAGTACCTCGCCCTCCCCAGCCAGGTCCTGGTCGCCGTGATGAAGAAGCACCAGCGCACCTTCCCTCTGCTCGACGACGAAGGAGGGATGCTGCCCTATTTCGTCGCCGTGCGGAACGGCGGCGACGAGCACCTGGACGTCGTGCGCCACGGCAACGAGGAGGTCATCCGCGCCCGCTTCGCCGACGCCGAGTTCTTCTACCAGGAGGACACCAAGCAGCCGCTAGAAGGCTTCCTCCCCCGGCTCGACACGCTCACCTTCCAGGAGCAGCTCGGCTCGGTGCTCGACAAGACCCACCGTCTCGAGCAGCTGGTGCCGGTGCTGGGCCCGATGATGGGACTACACGAAGAGGAGCAAGAGCTGGCAGCGCAGGCCGCCCACCTCTGCAAGGCAGACCTGGCCACACAGATGGTGGTCGAGCACACCAGCCTCCAGGGCGTGATGGGCCGCGAGTACGCGCTCCAATCTGGCGAGCGCCCCGAGGTAGCCCAGGCCATCTACGAGCACTACCTCCCCCGCTCCGCCGACGACGAGCTGCCGCAGTCGGAGATCGGCCTGACGGTTGGATTGGCCGACCGGCTGGACAGCCTGGCCGGCCTCTTCGCCATCGACCTGAAGCCCACCGGCTCGGCCGACCCCTACGGCCTGCGGCGCGACGCTCTTGGCATGGTGCAGAATCTGATCGCCCACGAGCTCTCGTTCTCCGTCGAGCGCGGGCTGAAGGAGGCCGGAACCCGGCTGCCCGTGGAAGCCCCACCGGAACTGCTGGCCGAGGCGCTCGACTTTGTGGTCGAGCGCCTGCGGGGCACCCTGCGCGACGCCGGCTACCGCTACGACATCGTCGACGCAGTGCTGGCCGAGCGCGGCGACGACCCCTACCGGGCGCGCCAGGGGGTGGAGGAGCTCGCCCGCTGGGTGGCGCGCGACGATTGGGACGTGATTCTGGATAACTACTCCCGCTGTGTGCGCATCACGCGCAAGTTCGAGGAGCGGTTCGAGCTCGATCCCGAGCGCTTCGAGCAGCCCGCCGAGGGGGAGCTCTACCGGGCCTACCGCGCGGCCCGCCTGAGGTTGACGCCGCGCAGCTCCGTCGACGATTTCTTCACCGCCTTCCTCCCGCTGGTGGACGTCATCGACGCCTACTTCGCCCGGGAGTCCGGGGTGCTGGTGATGGCGGAGGACGAAGCAGTGCGCGAGAACCGCCTGGCGCAGCTCCAGCACATCGCCGCCCTGGCCAAGGGCATCGTCGACCTGAGCCGCCTTGAGGGCTTCTAGGCCGTCTCTCTGTTCGTAGTGCGCTACGCAGCGTAGCGAAGGTGCACCACGGCGGCACTCGGCTGAGCTACGCTCAGCTTGGCGTGCCTGACTACAAACTGATTAGGCGAGAAGCCCCCGTCAGTGACGGGGGCTTCTTGCTGTATCTTGTCAATCCTGCTCAGGCTGGGGGAAAGCCGTCGAGACGACGGCGCTCCATACTCACCCCAACGGATCCGACGGGAGCGACATAAAATGAGGGCGCTACCCGCCCAGGTACGCCTCCTTCACCTCCGGATTCGCCGCCACCTCCGAGGCCGTGCCCTCCAGCACAAAGCGGCCCGTCTCCAGCACGTAGGCCCGGTCGGCCACGGAGAGCGCCATCTGCGCGTTCTGCTCCACCAGCAGGATGCTCGTCCCCTGCGAGTTGATCTCCTCGATGATGGCGAAGATCTCGTCCACCAGGAAGGGGGCCAGGCCCATGGACGGCTCGTCCAGCAGCAGCAGCTCCGGCTCCGACATCAGGCCGCGCCCCATGGCCAGCATCTGCTGCTCGCCACCGGAGAGCGTCCCTCCGTACTGATTCAGCCGCTCCTTCAGCCGCGGGAAGCTCTGATACACGCGCTCCCGGCTCCGCTTGATCGCCTTCGGCTCGTCGCGCGTGTAGGCCCCCATATCGAGGTTCTCGTTCACCGTCAGCGGGGCGAAGATCTGCCGCCCCTCGGGCACCTGCACCACGCCCATGGAGACGATCTCGTGGGCCGGGGTCTTGGTGATCTCCTGATCCTTGAACGTGATGCTGCCGCCGCGCGCACGCACCAGGCCGGAGATGGTGTTCAGCGTGGTCGACTTGCCGGCGCCGTTGGCGCCGATCAGGGTGACGATCTCGCCCTGCTCCACGTGAAAGGAGATACCCTGGAGGGCATGGATAGCCCCATAGAAGACGTTTAGGTCGCTGACTTCCAGTAGCATTACTTCAACTCCTCCGAGGCGCGACTGCCGAGATAGGCCTCGATGACCTTCGGGTCGTTCTGAATCTCCTCCGGCGTCCCCCGTGCGATGATCTGGCCGAAGTCGATCACCGTAATCCACTCGCAGATGCCCATGACCACCCGCATCTGGTGCTCAATGAGGAGGATGGTCAGATCGAAACGATCGCGGATGAAGTGGATCAAGTCCATCAGCTCCACGATCTCACCGGGGTTCATCCCCGCTGCCGGCTCATCCAGCAGCAGCAGATCCGGCTCCGTGGCCAGGGCGCGGGCGATCTCCATGCGCCGCTGCTCGCCGTAGGGTAGGTTGGAGGCCAAGCTATCCTGATACTTCTCCAGCCCGAAGACGCTTAAGAACTGTCTGGCCCGATCCGTCATCTCCCTCTCGCCACGCCCAAAGCGGGGTGACCGCAGGATGCCGTCGAAGACGTTGTAGCTGGCGTGGGGATGGTACGCCACCCGCACGTTGTCCAGCACGGTCAGATTGGGGAAGATGCGGATGTTCTGGAACGTGCGGCCGATGCCCAGATGGGTCACCTCGTGGGCCGGTAGGTCGGTGATGTCGTGATCCCCGAAGACCACCTCGCCGGCGCTGACCGGGTAGATACCGGTGATCATGTTGAAGATGGTCGTCTTGCCGGCGCCGTTGGGGCCGATCAGGCCGACCAACTCGCCTTCCTTGATGTTGACGTCGAAATCGTGGACCGCCCTCAGACCGCCGAAGAACTTGGTCAAACCGTCGATCTTGAGAACCGTCGAGTTACCGTTTGATTGCACCATGGCTCGCTTGCCTCCTCTACCCGTCCGATGACGACGCCGTCGACTCAGACGGCAACGATTCGGACGCGGACGCCTTCTCCGGCTCCCCAGGCGCCGCCTTGGGGCGCCTCAGGAAGCCCAGCTCGTTGGTCCCCATGATGCCCTGCGGCCGGAAGAGCATCACGAAGAGCAGGATCAACGGGTAGATCACGTAGCGCCAGTCGATCAGCTCGGCCGGCAGGACGCGCAACCCCTCCAGCAACGTCACAAAGACGTAGGCCCCCATCGTGGTCCCCGTCATGCTGCCCACGCCGCCGAAGACGACCATCACGAACGGGTCAATCGACTTCAGCCAGGTGAAGTTCGACGGGTGGAGGAAGGCGTACAGGTGCGCGTACAGCCCCCCGGCCAACCCGGCGTAGGCACAGCCCACCGTGTAGGCCAGCACCTTGTACTGGTAGCTGTTGATGCCCATCGTATCGGCCGCGATCAGGTCGTCTCGCACCGCCAGGATGGCCCGGCCGGTGCTGGAGTAGATGAAGTTGCGCATGATCACGATGGCCACGGCGAAGACGCCCAGCACCCAGGGCCAGGTGGTCAGCCGGGGGATGGCCACCATCCCGCGGGCGCCCTTCATGGTGGGGATCAGCTGGTCCGCGTTGTTGAAGAAGACGTAGGTGATGATGCCGAAGCCCAGCGTGGCGATACAGAGATAGTCGTAGGTCAGGTTCAGCAGCGGCAGGCCCACCACGAAGCCGACCAAGGCGGCCAGCACGGCGCCGGTGATGAGGGCGACGAGGAAGACGGCCTGCTCGGAGACCGCCGCGGGCAGCGCGCCGAACAGCGCCGGCCCCACCGCCAACACGGCCCGGCGCGCCAGCCAACCGACGCCACCGCCTACCACCACCAGGATCGCACCAGCGACCAGGATGGTCAGCGTGGTGGTGAGGACCGAGGACTCGAAGGGCGAGATCAGCTCCTCCAGCCGCTCGTGCAGCGCGCGACGCCGATGGCCGATGTCGATCAGAGAGATGACCACCACGGCGGCGATGAACCCGGCCTCGATGCCGATCACGCCCGCCAGGCCCCCCACCGGGCTGCCGCTCCACTGCGTGGCCCAGTCCTTGGTGATCAGCGCGGACGAATAGGCGCCGATGCCGTAGAAGGCCGCGTGGCCGATGGCGAACAGACCGCCGTAGCCGTACTTCAGGTTGAGGCCCAGGGCGGAGATGGCCAGGATGGTGCTTGCCATAATGATCTGCTGCCAATACTCGCTGAGCACGCCCTGAGAGAACAGGATCTGGATCACCACGCCGACGACCAGGAAAAAGACCAAGGCTTGCAGCCAGGTGGGTATGGAACGTATCTTCATAGTTGTTCTCCCCTATTAGTGAGATGAGAAAGGAAGTGAAGCAACTCCCCCTACTTGATCTCCTCGAATGGATCGCCGAAGATGCCCGTGGGCCTGATGAGGAGCATGGCAATAAGCAGAATAAAAGCCACGCCATCCTTCAAGGTCGACCCATAGGGCACGAAGCCCACCGTCATGGCCTCGGTGAAGCCCATGATCAACGAACCCACGAACGCCCCGGGAATGCTGCCGATACCGCCGATGACGGCAGCCACGAAGGCCTTGAGACCGGGCTGGAGCCCCATAAAGGTGAAGATCTGGGGATAGGCCGTGGCGTAGAGCATAGCGGCCGTGCCCGCCAGGGCGCCGGTCAGAGCGAAGGTAGCGCCGATGACGGCGTTGACGTTGATGCCCATCAAACGCGCCGTGGCCTTATCGAAGGCGCTGGCCCGCATAGCCTTGCCGATCTTCGTCCGGCCCACGATGTACTGCACCCCCAGGAAGTAGAGGATGGAGACGCCGGCGACGATCAACTGGATGTTGGTGAACCGGATGCCGCCGACCTCCCACGAGACCAACTCGAAGGGCCGCTCGAAGGCTATATAGTCCGGGCTGAAGACAAACTTCAGGGCGGTGAAGTACTCCAGGAAAATCGACATACCGAGGGCCGTGATCAAGGCCGCGATGCGGGGGGCATCCCGCAGCGGTTTGTAGGCCACGCGGTCGATAATCACCGCCAGAAAAACGCAGGCGACGGTGGCCAGCAGCAGGGCCGGGACGAACGAGAAGCCGTACTGCGTGATCCCAAAGAAGGAGACAAAGGCCCCCACCATGAAGATATCCCCGTAGGCGAAGTTAATCAACTTCACCACGCCGTAGACCAGCGTATACCCGACCGCGATCATGGCGTACATAAAGCCCAGCTGCAGCCCGTTCAACATCTGCTGCACGAAGGTGACGGGGTTCTCGGCGACCACGCCCCCAACGACGCGCACCACGACGCCGGCCACCAGCGCCAGGACACCCCAGGCCAGGGCTCTCAGCAACAGCTTGATAACTTTGTTGTCCATAATACCAGCTCTCCTCCCATCAAGGAGACTCAGTAGATCCAACTGGCTCGGCTTGGATCGTGGGTGTCGCTCCGCTTACCACATTCACCCGATATCCAGTGCGAAAACGGGGATCTGGCGATCAGCTCGGAGCAATTCTCGGTCCACTGAGACTTCGAAAGCCTGCAAAGAGACGCCAATAGAGGAGGGGGTGGAAGCCCCACCCCCTCCCCCGTAGGACGCAGCGCGCTACGGCGCCACGAACTTCACGAACTGTACCTCACCGTCCACGATCTGGTTGATGGCGGCGGTCTTCTGCGGGTCGCCCACGTCGTTGAAGACGATGCTGCCGGCCACGCCCTCGTACTCAATGGCCTGCATGGCGTCCTTCACCATCGCGGGGTCATCCGAGCCGGCCTCGGAGATGGCCTGCAGGAGCAGCCGGGCCGCGTCGTACGACAAAGCGGCCAGCGCGTCCGGAGCAAGGCCGAACTCGGCCTCGTAGTTCTCCACGAAGCTCTGCACGATGGGCCGCGGGTCGGCGGGCGAGTAGTGGTTGCTGTGGTAGCCGCCGTCCACCGCTTCCAGGTCCAACAGCGGGGAGTCCCAGCCGTCGGCGCCCTGCAGGATGGCCTCGATGCCCTGCTCGTTCGCCTGCTTGGCGATGACGTTGACCTTGTTGTAGTAGTCCGGCAGGAAGAGCACGTCGACATCCGCATCCGCCACCTTCGTCAGCAGCGCCGAGAAGTCGGTGTCCTCCTTGGTATAGGCCTCGAAGACCGGCACCGCGCCGCCCATCTCCTCGAAGGAGGCCTTGTAGTACTCAGCCAGTCCCCGCACGTAGTCGTTGCCCACGTCGTAGAGCACCGCCGCGCTCTCCGCGCCCAAGTCATTGATGGCGAAGGAGGCGTTGACCTCACCCTGGAAGGGGTCCAGGAAGCAGGCGCGGAAGATGTACTCCTTGTTGGAACCGTCCTCGTTGATCGTCACCTGCGGGTTCGTCGAAGTGGGGCTGAGCTGCAGCACGCCCGCCGGGTTCGCGATCTCGGAGATCGGAATCGATGAGCTGGAGCAGACGGCGCCCAGGATGTAGTTGACCTGGTCCTGGTTGATGACCTTGTTGGCCACGTTGGCCGCCTCCTGCGCGTCACACTTGGTGTCGCCCAGCACACTCTCGAGCTGCCAGCCGGCGGCCTCGGCCTCCGCGAAGGCCAACTGCACGCCGTTGTGGCTGGACTCGCCGAAGGTCTTCACGTCGCCGCTCATGGGGAACAGCTCGGCGACCTTGACGCCGAAGTCGGGCGCCTCTGGAACCGACACGCCGACCTCTTCCTCTTCCTCCTCCATGGCCCCCTCGCCAGGCGGAGCCACGAACTTGACGAACTCAATGTCGCCGCCGGTGATGTGGCTCAGGGCGGCCTTCTTGATCGGATCGCCGTTCTCGTCGAAGCGGATGTCACCGGCCACGCCCTCGAACTCAATGGCCGCCAGCGCGTCCTTGACGGCGGCCGGGTCGTCGACACCGGCCTGCTCAATGGCCTCCAACAGCACATTGGTGGCGTCGTAGGCCAGCACAGCGACGAAGTCCGGGGTCATCCCATATTCGCCCTCGAACGAGCTCACGAAGTCCTGTACGATGGGGCGCGGGTCGTAGGGCGAGTAGTGGTTGCTGAAGTAGGCGCCATCGACGGCCTCGAGATCCAGGTCGGGGGAGTCCCAACCGTCGGCGCCGAGCATCGTCGCCTCGATGCCCTGCTCGCTGGCCTGCTTGGCGATGACGTTGACCTTGTTGTAGTAATCCGGCAGGAAGAGCACATCGACGTCGGCGTCCGCCACCGTCGTCAGCAGCGCCGAGAAGTCGGTGTCCTCCTTGGTGTAGGCCTCGAAGACCGGCACCTCGCCGCCCATCTCCTCGAAGGAGGCCTTGTAGTACTCGGCCAGTCCCTTCACGTAGTCGTTGCCCACGTCGTAGAGCACGGCCGACGTCTCGGCTCCCAGCTCCTCCATGGCGAATGCCGCGTCCACCTCGCCCTGGAAGGGGTCCAGGAAGCAGGCGCGGAAGATGTACTCCTTGTTGGAGCCGTCCTCGTTGATGGTCACCTGCGGGTTGGTGGAGGGGGGGCTGATCTGGACCACGCCGGCCGGGTTGGCGATCTCCGAGATGGGGATCGAGGCGCTGGAGCAGACCGCGCCCACGATGTAGTTGACCTGGTCCTGGTTGATGACCTTGTTGGCGACGTTGGCCGCCTCCTGGGCATCACACTTGGTGTCGCCGACGATGACCTCGACCTCGCGGCCAAGCACGCCGCCCTTGGCGTTCCACTCCGCGACGGCCATGTCGACGCCGCGCTTGGTGCCCTCGCCGAAGGTCTTGACATCACCGCTCATCGCGGCCAGCATGGCGATCTTGAGCGGCTCGGCCTCCTCCGCCGGTTCTTCCTCTTCGGCGGGTTCTTCCTCCTCGGCAGGTTCTTCTTCCTCGGCAGGCTCCTCCGCTGGAGCCTCGGTGGGCTCAGGTGCGGGCTGAGCACAGCCCGCCGCCACCACGCCGAAGAGCAGGGATAGGATTACAAATAGACTTAGGATCTTCATCCTCTTCATGCTTCGTCTCCTCCTCAATGTACGGTCTAACTGAAACGCTTCTCCTTACGAACGCTTCGACCAAGATACGAATCCACTTCCCCTCCCATCACCTCCTTTTGCTGTACGAGAGCCCCTTCCAAGAAAACCTCTCGGCTGTAGGGAGCCGGAGCCCACCGACCAGATCGAGCGGCGATGCCCCTGGTGTGTCGTGTTGAACGATCAAGCCTGGAAAGCGACCTGGACGTTCGGCCTATCGATGAGATATAGAATAGCGGTCGACAGCCCAATGCTGAGCAGGCTGGTCAGGACGAAGAGCCAGTTGGTGCTCTCCCCGGGCGAGGCCTGCGGGAACAGAATCAGAAAACGGCCGATGACGTTGAAGCCCTGCACGAAGATACAGAGCGTCGTGGCCCACGGTTTGAGCGTCAACATCGCCCAGCCCAGAAAGAGAAAGAGCGCTAAGGGTGCCAGCAACAACAAGCGGTGCGCCGACAACAGCATAGCCGGGGGCAGGAGCAAGGCAGGGATGAACTGGAAGATCGCAACGATCGTGACGATGGTAGGGCGGGACTTCTCCATCAATGGCTCTCCTTCCGCATTGGGCTAGCGCTAGGTTGAAAGGTCCATCCATCTACAGGCCGCTACGTGGCGCGACGCAGATGCAGTCTCAGCCAGTTAAGCCTTGACTTATAGCATCGCTGCAGGCTTTTGTCAAGCTCTATGCACCGAAGGCGGGCCTCGCGAACGCGCGTCCGACAAATGATGACATCCTGCATACCTTCAAACCCGACACCTGTCACCCCGAGGGTTCGCACAACACGGCCCCCGAAGGTCCACAGCTGCCTGGGCTACGACCAATTCTATCCAAACTGCGAAAGTTGTCAAATCCAAGATCACGAATCAGACCGGTCACGGCTACTGCCTTTCAAACTGACATTTGACTTTAGACCCTCAACCAGTATAATTAGCAGACGATATGCCGGTCTGCCAATTACTCGTCTTGAGACGCTGGGTCGGGCCATCGTTGGCCCCCGATCCAGCCGATGGCTCGTCATCGACGGATGAACAGATGGGAAGCATGAACCCGTTTCATGCTTCCTTCTTACGTCTACCATCCGCTACCGTATGCGCCAAGGCGAGGTCGGGCCCCCTGCAGCTTCGGGCGCCCGGCCGCTCCTCAATGGCCAATTCATCGTTCTCATCTATGATATGATACCGTAACCATCCACCTGGTATCGCTCCCGCTGGGTACGCACGCATCGGGCTCTGCCATAAGCCTGCCATCCGCGGGAAGGAGAGGGTGTATGGTTACCCGAAACCTGTAGGAGGAAAACACCGTGACGAAGAAGTGGGTCTATCTATCGCGAACCGCCAAGGAAGAATTGACCGAGACACTGGGCCACGAGCCCGAGATGCTTGAAATGAAGGAGATCATGGGCGGCAAGGGCGCCGGGTTGGCGACCATGACCGCGGCCGACATCCCCGTCCCCCCGGCCTTCACCATCACCACCGAGGCCTGTATCCAGTACATGGAACATGGCGACTTCCCGCCGGAAATGTGGGAGCAGACGATCGAAGCCCTCGAGGACATCGAGGAGCAGACCGGCAATGAGTTCGGGAACCCAGACAACCCTCTTCTCGTCTCCGTCCGCTCCGGCGCCCGCGTCTCCATGCCCGGCATGATGGACACCGTCCTCAACCTGGGCCTCAACGAGGAGACGCTGACTGGCCTGATCGAGCTGACCGGGGATGAGTGGTTCGCCTACGACGCCTACCGCCGTTTCATCACCATGTTCTCCGATGTGGTGATCGGCCTCGGCCGGCAGGACTTCGAGGAACTGCTGACCGAGCTGAAGAAGGAGGAGGGCGTCAAGCGTGACTTCGAGGTCAGCCTGGATGGGCTCAAGAAGCTGGTCGAGGACTACAAGGCCCTCTATCGCCAGAAGACCGGCGAGACGTTTCCCACCGACCCCCACACACAACTGAGGATGTCCATCAAGGCCGTCTTCGACTCATGGAACATCCCACGCGCCGTCGCCTACCGTGAGTACAACGACATCCCTCACGACTGGGGCACCGGCGTCAACGTGCAGACCATGGTCTTCGGCAACATGGGCGAGACCAGCGGCACCGGCGTCGCCTTCACCCGCGACCCCGCCACAGGCGAGAACAAACTCTACGGCGACTTCCTCGATAACGCCCAGGGCGAGGACGTCGTGGCCGGCATCCGCACGCCGATGGACATCGAGGAGCTGCAGGAGTTCTCCTCCGAGGTCTACGAAGAATTCATCGACGTCACCCAGCACCTGGAGCAGTTCTACCAGGATATGCAGGACGTCGAGTTCACCATCGAGCAGGGCAAGCTGTGGATGCTCCAGACCCGCACTGGCAAGCGCACGGCCAAGGCGGCCGTCAAAATCGCCGTCGACATGACCCACGAGGGCCTCATCGACAAGCAGACCGCCCTTATGCGCGTCGAGCCGGACGAGGTCGACCAGCTGATGCACCCCTTCTTCGACCCTGAAGCCAAGACCAGCGCCCGCGAAGAGGGACAGCTGATCGCCGAGGGCCTCGACGCCTCCCCCGGCGCCGGCACCGGCATGGCCGTCTTCGACGCCGACCGCGCCCAGGAGTGGGCCAGCGAGGGCAAAGCCGTCGTCCTGGTGCGCCCCGAGACCGCTCCCGACGACGTGCCCGGGATGCTCGAGTCCCAGGGCGTGCTCACCCAGCACGGGGGCGCCACTTCCCACGCCGCCGTCGTCGCCCGCGGCAGCAACCTGCCCTGCGTGGCCGGCTGCGAGGACATCCGCGTCGACGTCGAGCGCGCCCAGTTCACCGTGCCCGAGACCGGCCGCGTGGTCAAGGAAGGTGACGTCATCTCCATTGACGGCGGCTCCGGCGAGGTCTTCTGGGGCAGCATTCAGACCCTCGAGGTCGACTACGACGAGCAGACCGACCTGGTCGAGCTGCTCTCCTGGGCCGACGAGGTCCGTGAGTTGGGCGTGCGCGCCAACGCCGACCTCGGCAGGGACGCCCGCCAGGCTCGCAGCTTCGGCGCCGAGGGCATCGGCCTCGCCCGCACCGAGCACATGTTCTTCAACGAGCGCGCCCGCGACGCCGTCGTCCGCATGATCATGGCCGAATCCAACCAGGAGCGCCAGGAAGCGCTGGAGGAGATGCTCCCCATCCAGGAGCAGGACTTCGAGAAAGTCTTCGAGGCCATGGACGGCCTGCCCGTCATCATGCGCCTCATCGACCCCCCGATGCACGAGTTCCTCCCGCCCCGCGAGGAGTTGATCGACAAGGTCGCCCGCCTGCGCATTGAGGCGCCCGACTCCGACGAGCTCGCCGAGGAAGAGGAGATGCTCCAGGTCGTCAACGCCCTCTGGGAGACCAACCCCATGATGGGCCTGCGCGGCTGCCGCGCCGGCCTGATGTACGAAGGCCTTACCGAGATGCAGACCCGGGCCTACTTCCAGGCCGCCTGCCGCTGCGCCAAGCGCG
>CAYQZG010000118.1:10683-12502 GCA_964421785.1 uncultured Anaerolineales bacterium | reverse complement strand
GGGGCACCATCTCGCGATCGTCGCTGACTCTCGACTCGGTCTGCCGTGAGCAGGCCGGGTCGCTGGCAATGACCTGGCACGCGGTCCCGCACACAACGAACAGAGGCCGGAAGGCCGGTTCGTTGCCAGCGACCTGTTCTGCTCAACAGACGCAAGCATTGTCTCAACGCCTCTTGATACCTCTCACACCCCTTCGCCTTTCGAACAGCCTCACCCGTTGTCAACCACTCGACGTATTCAGAACTGATTCCCTTCTCGACGGATCCATCCCATCCCAACGACAGCATCTGCTCACCGACTGGGAGCGCTTCTGGAGCTCCGGTCTGCAGGTTCGATCCCTGCGAGTCGGTCTTGTCTCTGTCCTGTACTGGCCTAAGGCCTCGTCACAGGACGTGCTCCACACCGGCGATAGCCTGTTGTGGATCTTGGTAAGGGCGTGAGCTTTTACCTCAACCGTATCAACCGAACCAACCAAGATAGGAGGCAACCGATGTCTGACCTGACGCAACAGATGAGGGAGAAGCTGCGCGAGCCGTTTCCGGTGGAGGAACACGCCTTCAAGCCGGCCGCGTTGACGCGGGACAAGACGCGCGGCCTGGGGCTGGCCTACGTCGATCCGCGGCGGTATGCCGATCGGCTCGACCAGGTGGACCCGGGGTGGCGCGACGAGTACAAGGTGATCGCGACCAACGACCGGGTGATGGTGCTCTGTCGGCTCACCGTCGGCGGCCTGACGCGCCAGAACGGCGGGGAGTGCACGCTGAGCGACGAGAACGCCTTCACCAGCGCGGTGGCCCAGGCGTTCAAGCGCGCCTGCGCCAAGTTCGGCCTGGGGCGCTACCTGTACTCGATGCCGCGCATCTGGGCGGCCTACGATCAGAGCGGCCGTTCCTTCAGCGACGCCGGCTATCGGCGGCTGCGGGGCGAGCTGGCGAAGGCCATCCGGGCCTACGGGTCCGGCACGTCCGTCAGCGGCGGCAATGGCCACGCAGGCAGTGGTGGCAACGGTCATGCCGGCGGCAACGGGACGGGCGATGGCGATAGTGACATCGACGTCCCCGCGGTCTCCGAGGAGACCACCCGGCGGGCTCGTGCTGTCGAGGTTGACTTCGGCAAGTACGAGGGCCGGACGCTGGGCGAGATTCTGGAGGAGGACCGGAACTACGTCATCGGCTACCTAGCCAAGAAGGCGGACGACCCGAAGGTGAGGGTCGCTTCGCGCTACCTGGCGCAGCTCAAACCGGGCAACGGCACCGGAGGTAACGGCCACGGCCCGACGTCCCTGGAGGACGCCCTGGCGGTGACGATGCCGTTCGGGACGAAGCGTCACCCGGAGTACAAGGGGAAGCCGCTGGGCGAGATCGAGGAGGCCGACCCCGGCCTGATCGACTGGCTGGTGGAGAAGGCCCGCTCCAGCGACCTGCGTAAAGCGGCCGAGCTCGTGGTCGCCTCACGCACGTAGACTAACTGCTCCATCGCACTGCGATGGCACAAACGTACGTACAACCGACAAGGGTATTATGCACAAGGAGGCACACAGATGGCAAGAGGATACAACCAGCAGACGATCGTAGGTAACCTGGGTGGCGATGCAGAACTGGTCCACGTGGGTCAGAACGACACCGCCAAGGCGAGCTTCTCCATCGCGGCCACCACAGGCTTCGGTGAACACGAACACACCGAGTGGTTCAGCGTGGTGGTGTGGGGGAAGCGCGCCGAGGGGCTGGCGCAGCATCTCACCAAGGGCAAGAAGGTGATGGTGGCGGGGGAGACCCGGACGCGCTCCTGGGAGGGCGACGACGGGCAGACCCGGTACCGC
>CAYQZG010000118.1:9327-10583 GCA_964421785.1 uncultured Anaerolineales bacterium | reverse complement strand
GGGGGAGACCCGGACGCGCTCCTGGGAGGGCGACGACGGGCAGACCCGGTACCGCCAAGTCCGAGCGTCAGTCCGGACCGAGGTCCACGTGACGCCGTACAAGGGCGACGTCGTCCTCTTGGGTGGTGGTCAGCGCACGTCCGGACCCGACGTGCCCGCGGTCGAGCGGGAGGAGGACATTCCGTTCTAGCGGCCTTCTCTTCGCATCTACAACTGAATACCTAGCCGCTTCGTAACGGCGCCAACGGTCCCCCGTGAGCTACGGCTTGCGGGGGACTGCGCGTCGGTCAGCGGGATTGAGAACTGAGCAGAACGGGAGGACAACTGATGGGATTCAAAGGCTTCATCTGCGAGCTGGACGGCAGCCGGGTCGGGCCCGAGGCGTGCCTGACGTGCTCCTACGAGCGGCACGTGACGGGCAAGAACCACTGCCCCTTCACCCCACCGATCGTGCGCGGCATCATCGCCAACAACCAACCGCGCGACCTGATGGGCTACAGCGCCACGGAGCTGATCGGGTGCCACCGCCGGGTCGTGCTGAAGGAGGAGGTGGACTACTGGATCGAGCCCTCACAGGCCTACTGGGCCTTTCGAGGCCAGCTGGCGCACAGCATCGTCGAGGGATACCACAATGGCGATGGTCAAGGGACGACGTCTGTCCCCTTGATCGAACGGCGCTTCTACGCCGACCTCGATGGGATGCTGATCACGGGCCAGCCGGACGTGGTCTATCCGGACGAGGGCTTGGTGGTCGACTACAAGACCACCAAGCGCGTGCCCAAGCCGCTGAAGCGGTACGCGTGTCCGGCGTGTGGGGCCATCATCCGGGAGAACCAGTGGTACGCCCGCAAGGGCTCGACGCTGACGTGCGACGACTGTGGCGCGGCGTACAAGGCCGAGGAGATCGAGGCCGAGATCGTCGATCCGCAGCCCTACGACACCCACGTCGACCAACTGAACGTCTACGCCTGGCTCCTGGCGCAAAACGGGGTCACGGTGGAGACGGCGCAGGTGGTCTACCTGGACATGAGCGAGCCGGAGGTGCTCAAGGTCGAGCTCCGGCCCGTGGACCAGGTAGAGATCTTCGTCACGCAGAAGCTGGCGGGCCTGATGAGCCGCAACGGCGGCGGCCTGCCCGAGGGCGTGTGGGACGACCCGGACGAGAACTGGCGCTGCCGCTACTGCGCCGTGCGCGAGCAGTGCGAGGAGGTTCAGGCAGAGGAGACCCTGCGGAAAGGGCGGGATCTCCTGTGCGG
>CAYQZG010000118.1:7052-9227 GCA_964421785.1 uncultured Anaerolineales bacterium | reverse complement strand
GTGGCCTACATGCGCCAGGCGGAGCTCGAGCTTCCCCATCTGGACACCTACAACGTGCTCCTCTATAGCTTCGGCCGCGCGCTGCCCGACGGGCGGTGCGTGACGCGGCTGAGCAGCTTCGAGAAGGCCGAGGACTACCGGCGAAAGAAGCTGAGGGAGGCGATGAATGGTGGCAACTGAACGATTGTCGGGACGACGGCTCAGAGGAGGCGTCCTGGACCCGCTGGCCGAGAACTACCGCCAGGTCCTGTGCGCGGTGCTCTACCGTGCCGTGCGGGACCTGGAGAGCAGCAAGGTGTGGCGGGCCTCGTCGGCGCGCCGCTGGCTGCAGTCGGACAGCGCGGCTCGGATCGCGCTTCTGACTGGCTCGGTGACCCGTGAGCAACTGGTCGCCTACGTATCTGATCGAGACAAGGAGGACAACGGATGAAACGGTACGGCGTCATAGTCGGGGAATCACGCGTGATGTCGGTCTACGCCGACGATGAAGCGGAGGCCAAGAGGAAGGCGCGTCGCCAGCTCGACAAGCCGGGTCGCCGACGCATCGGGCGACGCTGGCGAGAGGAGGGCGAGCGCGTGGTGCCCGTGGACGAGGAGGCCGACTGATGGCCGAGGTGATCGACGTCACGCTGTCATACACACCCTGGGGACAGGGGATTGAGGCCCGCTGTCGGGTGCGCATCTATGGCCTGACGGACTCAGACGACGATGATCGACTTGCTCAAGGGCAGGAACTCGTTGTCGTGATCATCACCGAGCTGCCGGACAACCCCGGCAAGTCGGTGACGAACGCGATGGAGTGGATCGCGACCGTCGTGGTCCACCAGTTCGATCTGGATCCGGCGCGGACGCGATGGATCGAGCACTACCCCGACCGGCACCCGCCGGGCAGGGAGGGCGATCGCGTCTTCGACGAGTCCTTCTCGCTGGTGAGCCTGGGCTGGGAGCGCGGGCGGTCCCCCTGGGGGCAGCCCTCGCCCTGGGCCTCGGGCGTGGACTGGCAGCCTCTGACCAGAGCCGAGGTCACCCGGATGCTGGGCGAAATCCGAACCGGAAAGCCCGATGGTGAATGGTACTGCGCGGTATGCGGGCAGCCGATCCGCGATGACGATGCGTACTTCGAGTGCGCCTCCTGCGATGAGCCGCTCTGCGCGTCGTGCGGTCCGGGGCACTGTCCCGGGTGTCTGCAGGACAAGGGCGGTATCGGAGGCGTGCCCTTCCGTTTGGACGCGTAGGCCGAGCGAGCGAAACACCTCACCCATCAACTGACCACAACCCCGACTGGGGGATGGACTACCCCCAGCGGGGCGGTCCGTCCCCCGGTCCTAGCACCTGGAGGATGGACCGATGCCCCAAGCACTGCAACCGATGGAGGGGGAGGTCTACCTCTCCTCGGAGATCCTGGAGCGGCTGGAGCGACGAGCCGCCAGGCGATCGAAGCGAGACCGCGTGCGCGCCCGGGTCGATGCTGAGGCTCGGATGCGGAAGCGCCTTCGCGCGCGGGCTGCGTACGCCCGTATGAAGCGCGGCCCGTACCTGGAGCCCAACGGCCTGGGCGGTCAGTGGGTGTATATCCCCTCTGACTGGTACAGCGAGGAGGCGCGGGCCTTCTGGAACGAGATCGGATGCCGCTTCCTGGAGGCGGAGAAGGCCTGGGTTCGGCCGGTCAATCGGCCCTACGAGGGCGAGCGATACAGCGCATGCCAGTGGCTGCGCTCGATCCGGCGGAAGTTCTTTGAGCTGCACGCCGACGAGCTGGCCGAGGCCAGGCATGCGTTCTCGTCCGGCGCCGTCTACGTCGGTGGAGAGGCGGCGAGCTAGGCCGCACCATCCATACAACCGTTCCCCGCTGCTGACCTTCTGCAACGGCGAAGCATCCCTCTGGGAGGAAGTCGTCCTCCCAGAGGGCCTACCGCTCTATCTTCGATCAGCTTCCTCCACCCTATCTGACGTCAGGAGACAGGCCCTGCCTGTCGGCCTGCTGCAGGTTCGATCCCTGCCCGTCAGCCTTCGCATTTCTCGTCACCGGCATACTGCCCGTCACGAGAAAACGCTCACCTGGCCATAGCCTTGGTGAGCACGTCGCACACCTGACGGCAATCGCCACTCAGGTGAACAACGGCATCAACCGTCCAACGTCAACCAACTGGAGGTGCAACCGATGGAACCGACAAG
>CAYQZG010000118.1:5711-6952 GCA_964421785.1 uncultured Anaerolineales bacterium | reverse complement strand
ATCCCCGTGATCCGATCTACAGGGACAGCCGGGCGGCCAGCGTGTTCGCCCAGCTGCCCAAGGCCCTGGAGCGCCACGAGGCGCTGCTCTGCTGCACGCGCAACGCGATCCCTGGGGTGCCCACCTTCGAGCCGGAGCGCGAGTGGGTGAACGGGACCTACACGGTCCTGTCGCCCTGGGGGCCGGTGGAGCGCATCTACGGCTCCGATCTCGGAGCCCACGGGCTCTACGCCTACGACTTCTACCGTCCCAAGGGACTGAGGACTGAGGTCCCCGCTCCGCACATGCCCACGGCCGGTCACGCCGAGCTCGACCTGGCCACGGGCATCGTCTCGGTGCATCAGGACGATGCGGACGAGGCGGTCTACCACACCCGCGTGATTCAGCTCGATGGGAAGCGGGGGACGGACGTGCTCAAGCAGGTGCGGATCGACCTGGCTCGGGCCGGGATCCCCGTCTATCCCCAGGCGCTCTACACCACGTCGTCGCTGCCCTATCCCTGGCGCGAGGGGAGGAGCTTTCTGGTCCCACGCGCCTTCAACGATGAGGCATCGGCCCGTCTGGTGGGCTATGCGCTGGATCCGGAGACGGCGCAGATCGTCTACCTGCACATCGCAGGACCCAAGACGGCCCTGCGCTCGATCTGGGGCACGCTGAACAACGCCGGTCGCCATTCGATCTCGCTGGTGACGGGGGACCGTCACGTGAGCGGATACTCGGGATACTCGAGCGCGTACGACACCTTCGCGGAGCCGGTCGATGCGGACACGAACCTCTACCACATGATCGTCACCGACGAACGGGTGACGGAGCAGCAGGTGGAAGAACGGGCCTACTTGATCGTCCCGGAGAAGGGCCAGCTCGACATCAGCCAGGCGTTCGCCGCGCGGCTCAACGCCGTGCTCCCCATCCCGGTGTTACCGCACTGGGGCAGGGAGCTGCGGGATCGGGGGCGAAGGGAGGAGCTCTTCGCGCCCTGTCCACACGGCGGCGACGTCGCGGACGCCTACGCCATCGAGCGGAGCGAGGGCTGGATCGAGCTCATCGAGCAGCTGATCCAGGGCGGCGAACTGACGCTATCTGACGAAGCCTAACCCCACTCAACCGAAAACTGACAATACCCCGGCAGGGGCGCACGTCGTGTCCCCCGGTCGGGGGCGGCGTGCGTCTTCCTGCCCTCAGCATCAACGGGAGGCAACGATGGCACGCCTGGCCAACGCAATCAAGATGGGGTACTTCCG
>CAYQZG010000118.1:0-5611 GCA_964421785.1 uncultured Anaerolineales bacterium | reverse complement strand
AACGGGAGGCAACGATGGCACGCCTGGCCAACGCAATCAAGATGGGGTACTTCCGTACCCCGGCATCCGTCATCGAACGGATAGCATCCTGGCTCACCTTCGAGCCGGGACAACGAGAACAACAACAGACTGGGTGGCGGCTCCTGGACCCGTGCGCGGGGAGGGGAGAGGCCACAGAACTGCTGGACGACGTCGACGGACCTTGCGAGAGCTGGGGCGTGGAGCTGAGCCCCAAGCGAGCGCAGGCGGCCGCCGAGAGGATGGACCGGGTGTTCAACGCCGCGTGGCGCGAGACGCGAGTGGCGCGCGAGAGCGTCTCCCTGCTGTGGCTCAACCCGCCGTATGACGTCGATTACGACGGTGAGAACCGCAGGCTGGAGATCGAGTTCCTGCGCACCGCCGCGCCCGCGCTGATGGACGGCGGCATCCTGATCTACATCGTCCCCCGGCACCTGCTGGGCTACGAGGGGGCCGCGCGACGCCTGGCCGGACACTTCCAGGACCTGGTGGTGCGCCGCTTCCCCGAGGGAGCGTATGAGCGCTTCAAGCAGGTGGTGGTGTTTGGCCGCAAGCGGCCGTACAAGACGCCCACGGGCGATCGGGTGGACGGGCTGCGGCGCCTGCGCGAGGAGAGCATCGATATCCCCTCGCTCGACGAGGGGCCACAACCCCCTTGGCCGCTGGAGATCCCCGTCGCCCCCGAGGAGGCCCGCTTCCGGCGCGTGTCGCTGTCGAGGCGCGAGCAGATCGCCCGCGCCCACAGCGCCGGGTGGCCGGAGGGCTTGCTGGAGGCGATGGAGTACCGCGAGCAGGTGCCCTTCCGCCCGGCCATCGTGCCGAAGAAGGGGCACATCTCGATGATCATGAGCTCCGGCGCCCAGGGCATCACCCGCGTTCGCAAGAACGGCCAGACGCTGGTGGTGAAGGGCCGCACCTTCAAAGAGGCGGTCAAGCGGACGGAGACGAGCGAGAAGGGCGAGGAGGTCCAGGTCATCACCTACCGCCCCAAGACGACGGTGGGGAAGGTGAGCGACGAGGGCGTCGAGGTCCTGGACGAGGTGGAGGACCTGAAGACGTTCATGGAGAGCTACGGCGACGCGCTGGCCGAGCAGATCCTCCATCAGAACGAGCCGCTCTACGACCTCGATCCGCCCAGTGAGGACTGGGATCACCTGGGGACCTTGAGCCGGGACCGCGAGCCGCTTCCGGGTCAGAAGGAAGCCGGTCTCCTACCAGTGCAGAAGCACGTCGCCATCACGATGAAGCGCGCCCTCAGGAGGCACGGCAGCGCGCTCATCCAGGGGGAGATGGGTTGTGGCAAGACGACCGTCGCCCTGGCGACCATCGATCTCCTGGACGCCTACCCGGCCGTGGTGCTCTGCCCACCGCACATGGTGGACAAGTGGCGCCGGGAGGCGCGGGAGGTGATCCCCGGGGTCCAGACCCGCGAGCTGCGCCGCATCGGCAAGACGGCCTCGATGGAGCACGAGGTGAACGACGTGCGTGCCTTCGTCGAGGACTGGAAGGCCGGTCAGCTGGGCCGGAAGGCCATCGCCGTCGTCGCTTCGACGGCGGCCAAGCTGGGCCCAGGCTGGGAGGGGGCTGCGGCGACGCGCTACACGCTGCCCCTCGACGATCCCGAGGCTGAGGTGGACAGACGAGCGCCGTTCCGGAAAGCGCTCAAGGACTATCAGGAGGCGCGCGAGCGACTGACGACGCTCAAGCACGAACGCGTCAGCCAAGGCGAGCTCGCAGAACAGCGCGAGCTGGTGCGAACGCTGCGGCGGGCCGCTCTCGATGAGGCTGTTGCGTATCCGGTCTGTCCCGTCTGCGGAAGGATGCAGATGGAGGGGCCGGTCGAGGAGCGGGCGCCGATCTGGCGCTTCAAGGCCTTCGACAAGAAGCCACGCAGCTGCAACCGGTCCGTTCAGGGCTGGGCCCGGGATGAGGACGGTCTTCTCGTCACGGACGACGACGGGGATCGGATTTGGATCTGGGACCCCGAGGAGGGCGCCCACGCGCCGGTCTGTGGCTCACGCCTCTATCAGTTCGGCAGCCGCTACCGCCGCTGGCCCATCGCTGACTACGTCAAGGATCAGGCCGCTGACGCCTTTGTGATGCTGGTGGTCGACGAGATCCACCACTACAAGGGCAAGTCCAGCGATCGCGGCGTGGCGTTCGCCCGCATGGTGGATGCCATTCCCCTGACGCTGGGCCTCACGGGCACGATCTACGGCGGGAAGGCGAGCGACATCTACTGGCTCCTCTATCGCCTGGGGGTCAAGGACCTGCAGCAGGTCTTCCCCTACCACAGCGCGCGCAAGTGGGTCGACATGTACGGCGTGCTGGAGGAGCGGATCTACGGCAAGAACGGCGGCTCCCGTCAGTACGGAGCCTACAACGCCAACACCCGCTACCGCAAGCGCGTCACCGAGAGGCCGGGCGTCAGCCCGGGCATCCTGCGCTACCTGATCGACAACACCGTCTTCCTCTCGCTCAAGGACCTGGGCATCGGCCTGCCGCCCTACAAGGAGGAGCTGGCCGTGGTCGGGATGACGGATGAGCAGAGGGGGCAGTATCGGGAGATGACGGGGCAGCTCAAGGGGCTGGCCCTCGAGGACACCCGCTACCTGAGCCTCTGGCTGCAGCGGAGCCTGGGACGACCGAACACGGGCTTCCGCTACGAGGAGGTGATCAAGACCTTCCGTGAGGGAGGCGAGGTGGTGAGGCGCCAGCACCTGATGCACCTTCCGGCCGTGGTGGACGAGGGCGAGCTGCTCCCCAAGGAGCAGTGGCTGGTCGACTACGCCCAGGCCGAGGCGGATCAGGATCGGAAGGTCCTGGTCTACGCCCGGCAGACGGGCGAGTACGACATCCAGCCGCGTCTGGAGCACGTGCTGGAGGAGGCGGGGCTGAGGGCCGGTGTCCTCACCCGCAGCGTGGGCACGCGGGAGCGCGAGGCCTGGGTGGAGCAACACGCTCCCGGGCTGGACGCGCTGATCGTCAACCCGCGCCTGGTGGAGACCGGCCTCGATCTGGTGCAGTTCTCCACCGTCGTCTTCTACGAGATTTCGTATAGCCTGTTCACGATGTGGCAGGCGATGCGTCGCGTCTGGCGGCTGGGTCAGCAGCGACCGGTCAAGGTGGTCTTCACCGCCTACCAGGGCGCGATGGAGATGCAGGCCCTGGCCCTGATGGGGCAGAAGATGGGCGCCGCCCAGCTGCTCTACGGGGATCAGGTGACCGGCGCCATTGTGCCGGAGGACGCCGGTGACTTCCTGACCGAGCTGGCCAACGCGGTGTTGGAGGACAAGGAGCTGCCGGATCTGGAGGCCCTGTTCACCGAGGCGCAGCCGACGACGGCCTCGGCGATGGGGAGCCCGACGGCGCGCAGCCCGCGGCTGCGCTTCCACGTCGAGCTGCGGAGGCTGTGGAAGGAGATGCGGGACAACGGCGGGCGTCGCCGCCGACGCATCCCCGACGAACAGATGGCGCTGCTCTAGCGACTACGAACCCTACCAGGGACGGGCGACTGTCCCTGGTAGGGACACGAGAACTCAACCGTCACAGAAGGAGCAACTGATGGAGTACCGCATCTACTACGCCAAGCAACTGCCAACGCCGCTATCGGCGCACGGGTTTCTGAAGGACTACGCTTTCGTCCCCGGCGAGACGCACGCTTTCATTCGGACCGTCGAGGCCCAAAGTCTCGGCGAGGTCTATCACCGCATGCAAGGCTGCATCTGGTCGCCCAAGGGCGAGGCCCGTCCCATCATCGAGGCCGCTGGCGTCTCCCACACGTCGATGAGCGTGGGCGATGTGGCCGTCGACGAGGACGGGCAAGCCTGGGTCTGTGCATCCGTGGGATGGGAGAAGGTCGCGTCAGACTAGCATCAACAACTGACGAATCACTAGATTGACCCGGCTCTGGGAAGGCCCGCACCTCGGGTAGGCCCCCGGCAGGTTCGATGCCTGCAGGCCGGTCTTGTCGTATCTCTACACTGGCTAATGCCCGCTGTAGAGCCTCTTCGCGCTGGCTAATGCCTGTGCGAAGTCCCCTCTCACTGGCCTAAGTGCCCACGTGAGACCTCCATCGATCTGGCATAAGGCCCGAGCGATGGCAACCGCACACAACTCCTAGGAGGAACAACTGATGGGAACCGTGATCATCAACGGCACGCGGTACGACGTGCGCGTCTCGGCCGGATGCTACGTCGTCACGCAGCTCAACGGACACGCCCGGCTCTACACGGTCGGGAAGGACAAGACCTGCTCCTGTGGCGGCAGCGCGGAGCACCAATGTCGGCACATCAAGGCGGTCGCGCGGTATCTGCAGGAGGGCGGCGAACGGGCGCCATCGAAGGTGGGGCGTGAGTCATCCACTTCTCGTGCTATACCCGAGACCTGCCCGATCTGCGGCGGCGCGATCACCGTCAAGGGGATCACCTGGCGCTGCGAGGAGGATGTCGTTCACTACTGGATGTGGCGGGGACAGAAGGTGCGCAAGTTCCTGACCCAGCCCCATCCGGCCAAGGTGGGTGCCTTCTACGAGCAGACGCCGGAGGAGCGGAAGGCGTTCCTGGCCGCCACCCGACTGCGCGGGTCCTACACCGGGCGGGGGTAGCCGATGGATCAGCTTTTCCGTCCCCAGGTGCTGTTCCCGTTGGTCTTCGTGCTCCAGGTGCTGTCGGTGCTGGCGATGCTTGCACCGATGGCGGGGTTGGTGGTGCTTGGCGCCGTGGTTAAGCAGAGCCTCTTTGGCTCTCGGTCGCCTAGCCACCCCTTCGCTGCCACGCCGGAGAACGAGACGGAGCGCAACGCACGTCAATTCGCCGACGCAGTGACCCGAACAGATGCTATGTCAATGGCGCCGTCACCAGGGGCTCACCCGATTCACTCTTTTGCATCTGGCATTCAGGTGATCGACATGATGACCTAGCACCCAACCGATCATCCCAGTCGCAGCCCAATCAACTGTCACAACCCACGAGGAGGTACCCGATGTCATCCGCATGGCTGGCCGCCATGATCGTCCTGGGCGGCCCTACGGCTCTCTTCATCGCCCTGAAGCTGGTGGAGAGGATGCTCTGGGGCGACCCGGAGGACTGATCTGAAGCAACGAACTGCAGCATCAACGGATCCAAACCTGGCGACGGGACGGGCGCAATCGTGTCCGTCCCGGTGGCCCTATCACAACCGGAGGACAACCGATGGGACTACACCACACCGAACGGCGCAAGGCCGTCGTACGCATTGGAGAGGAACTGAGGCAACGCGGCTGGGTGCTCCACGGCTTCAGCGAGGATCGCTCGGACCCGATGACGGATACGTACGCCCCGGCCCATTGGGACGGGGTCGCAACGCACCCTGAGCTGTCCGGAACCGTCGTCTGCATCGACGTGGGCAGCTACACGGTCGGGACTAGCTCTGGGAAGGACGGATGGCCGTCGTTCCAGGTCACGCCGCATCGCAAGACGTGGCACGTCGAGCGCGATGGAGAGATCCTGAAGGCCGGCGTCGGCCTGAGCGGATGTGCGCGCGGTTCCGACTGGAAGGCGAATGTGAGGCGAGTGGTCGATCACATCGAGCGCGTGGCATACGGCCCGTCTCC
>CAYQZG010000117.1:0-12628 GCA_964421785.1 uncultured Anaerolineales bacterium | reverse complement strand
CCCGCGACGTGCCGACCACGTGCAGCACGTGCGGGGCAGCCATCGACGTCGATGTCGTCCGAGGGATGCGCGAAATCACGTGCGAGTACTGCGGGACGGTCATCCGGCTTTAGATGTTCGTTTCCCTATGAACAAGGTGGGCTAGCTCTTGAGCGACGTTCTGCACCACGTCCAGGACGCTATCGAGGAACAGAATCTCCTCGCGCCTGGCGACCAGGTGGTCGTTGGACTATCTGGCGGCCCAGACTCACTCTGCCTTCTACACGTCCTGAGACGTCTGCGCAAGACGTACGATCTGAAGCTCCACGTCGCTCATCTCAACCATGGCACACGAGGAGAGGCCTCGGACGCCGACGCTGAGTTCACGAGAACGACCGCGGCCCGCTGGAATCTGCCCGTGACCGTTGAGACGTGCGACGTGCCGAAGCTGGCCGACGAGCGCGGGCTGGCTTTCGAAGAGGCGGCCCGACGCGTGCGGTATGCATTTCTGGCCCAGGTGGCGGCGCGGATTGGCGCTAGAAACATCGCTGTCGGCCATAACGCCGATGACCAGGCGGAGACCGTCTTGATGCACATCATCCGTGGATCGGGGCTGGCGGGGCTGCGGGGCATGCTACCTCGCACACCTATCACGGACTATCGACTGCTCACCCACTTTCCCTCGACCGCGCCCGGGACGACGTGCGCTGCGGACGAGCCGGAACGTCGGGTGGACCACAGATCGGGAGGGCAAGCACCGGGTGTCGCTGCGTCCACCGCAGTCACCGATCCCGACGAGGCTACTCCCACACCTTTCATCATCAGGCCCTTGCTGAAGGTCCCACGGGCCGATATTGAGCGCTACTGCACGGATCACGACCTTAAGCCGCGCTTCGACCGCTCCAACCTGGATACGACCTATTTTCGCAATCGTCTGCGCCACGAGCTCCTGCCGGAGTTAGAGACCTACAACCCCAACATCCGCGAACGGTTGTGCCACACAGCCGCCGTCGTCGCCGCTGACTACGACCTGTTGGTCGATCTTCGACAGGAAGCCTGGGATGGCGTCGTGTGCGAGGAGCGCGAGGACGCCATCGTCTTCGATCAAACGGCCTGGCAGGCGCTCCCCATCTCCCTCCAGCGAGCCACGCTGCGCCAGGCCACCTACCACCTGCGCCGGAGCCTGCGGGACGTCACCTTCGTTCACGTGGAGAACGCCCGCAAGGTGGCCCTGGATGGGGAGACCGGCAAGGCATCCACGCTGCCGATGGGGCTGGCACTCACCGTCGGCTACGAGACCTTCACCGTTGGCGAGCCCGGCAAACCCGGCCCGCCCCCCGACGAGCCGCTCCTCTGGAGTAACGAGCCGCTGCCGGTGCCTGTGCCCGGGACGACGCCGCTGCCAGAGACCGACTGGGTGTTGGAGGTCAAGGTCCTGGAGCACTGGACGATGACGGAGGTTGCCGCACCGGATCACCCCTGGACGTGCTTCGCCGACCTCCAGGCGCTCGCTGAGCCGCTCGTGCTGCGCCCCCGTCGCAGGGGCGACCGCTTCCAACCATTAGGCATGGAGGGAGACCACGTCAAGGTAAGCGAGTTGATGATCAATCTCAAAATCCCAGAGCCTTGGCGCAGCCACGTGCCACTCCTGGTAGCAGCAGGGCAGATTCTGTGGGTGTGCGGACGCCGCATTGCAGAGAGCGCCAGGGTGGAGCCGGAGACGCAGCACGTGGTAAAGTTTCGGTTTGGACGTTCCCGTTCTCATTGAGGAGGTTTTATGCCGTTGAACGATAGAGCACGCATCATCCTGTTCTGGTTCACCATCGCTCTGATGCTCGCCGTCGCCATCCTGGCGGCAGTCACCATCCTGCGAGCCTGTGGCGGGCTGCCTATGCAGAGCGAACCGCCGCTCACGATCACGCCACCTGAAGTCAGTCTCTGCCCAGGTGACCAGCAGCAGTTCGCTGTCGCCAGTGATGCCGACGTGACCTGGGAGGCCAGCGGCGGCACGATCAATGCAGAAGGGGTCTTCACCGCCGCCGACACGCCGGGCGACTACACTGTCAGTGTCACGCGGGAGGAATCCGGGAGGGCCGCCGGCGCTATCGTCCACGTTGTCGCCTGTACCCCGACGCCCACCGCCACGCCGCTGCCCACCGTTCCTCCCACCACCATGCCAGAGCCGACAGCGCCGGCAGCCACACCGGAGCCGACGGCGCCGACGGCCTCATCGGCCAACCCTGATCCCCAAGGGGACATTGGCGTCTACGACACTGGAGCCCCAATCGAGTCACCACCGGCCGGCGCAGACATCGCCGCCGCCAGCATCAGCCCCGATTCAAAGATATCGCTCCAACCGACCGAAGACGTGCCAGAAGAACTGGCGGATTGGAGTGAGGAAGGGGAAACCTTCTTCTGGATGTCGCTGTACGACGCCATCCCGGATCCCCCGCTGGGCTACATGAACTGGCTCTTCGTCATCGACACAGACGGCAACAGCGAGACCGGACGACCTGTCGGCAGCGCGCGCATCAACCCCGATCTGGGGGACGAGGTGGCCTTGGGGGTCAGCTTCAACGCTAACACGGGAGCTTACGAGTCCTACGCTCTGGTGTGGGACGCGGAAAACGAGGCATGGGCGAATGGCCCGGAGGTCCGCTACACCTTCGCCGAATCTCGCACGGTTGTTGGATTGGCCCTCTCCTCGGAGGCCCTTGAGGAGGCCATCGCTCAAGCCGATGCCGCGCCAGTCGCTCCGGACGCTGCGAAAGGGCGCGCGGCGGCGGAGACCTATCTGGCCGACGGAACCCGCGTGATCGACTTCTATCCTAACCTGCCTGAGTAACTCGCGAGGACCGAATCAAGGGGTGGAACGTCCGTCCTCGGCGCCAAACTCCCGCTTGGCGCCGAGGACTTATCGTTGCCCGCAATGCCATCGCTGCAACTGGTCGTCTCGCGGTCCTTTGCGTTCCAGATAGATCTGACCTTGGATGCTCTGAGAAGAGGATCTAGGGCGCCAGCAGACGCCAGGGGGCAGCCCCGGCTAGCGATGCTTGATGATAACATCCTTCCAGAATGCCGCTTGCATCGCCGACGTGGGGTAGTGACACACCCACGGCTTGACCAGCAGATGATCCCGCTCATAAGCCAGGGGCAGAATAGGTACCTCCTCAACCAGGATCTGACCTGCCTGTCTGTAGAGCCTTAACCGCTCCTGCTGATCCGTCATTCGACGCGCCTCCTCCACCAGCTGGTCGTAGGTCTCGTTGCGCCATCCTGTCCAAGTCTGAGCACGACAAGCGCGCAGGAAGTTGTCGGGGTCAGGATAATCGGCCACCCACATCAGAACGAGGGTTTGTGGTGGGTCCTGTCCCAGCTTTTCGAGGAAAGCCGCCCACGGCAGCACGTCCCACCGGCTCTCCACCCCCAAGACCTCGCGCCATTGGGACTCCAGATAGTCACACCGAGACTGCGCCGCGCGGAACGTGAGCACGCCCATAGGGGGAAACCCTCGACCTTCCGGGTAGCCAGCCTCGGCCAGCAGCCGGCGGGCCCGCTGGGGATCGTAGGGCAGTCCGATCCCTGCAGCATGGCCCGGCATTCCCGGCGGCACAAGCCCTCCCGTCGCCGGGGAGACGTAGCCCCGCAAAACCACGTCCGCCAGCCTCCTCCGGTCCGTGGCCAGAGCGAAGGCCCGCCGCACCCGCACGTCGTCGAAGGGAGGACAATTGACGTCAAAGGTCAGGTAGCAGGTCTCCAGCCTTGGCCCCGATACGTACTCACCGGCATACCGCTGCCGGATCCTCTCTCGCGCCGCCGCCGGGAAGTAGGTGATGCCCAAGACATCCAGGTCGTCGGACTCATATCTTGCCAGCCTGGCAGACCAGTCCATCAAGGGGCAAATCTCCACTCGCTCCAAATTGCCCTTGAAGCGGCCATGATAGGTAGGGTTGCGCTTCAGTATCAGCGACTCGCCCCGCCTCCAGCCCTCCAACCGAAAAGGCCCGTTGGCGACGAACGTCCCCTCGTCCGTCCAGCCCTCGTTGTGCACGTCCACCACGTGACGCGGCACTGGGGAGCAGGCCGCATGGGTCAGCAACTGGAGGAAATGGCCAACCGGACTCTCCAGCTCCACCACCAGGGTCACCTCGTCGCGAGCCTCTACACCCACGTCCTCCTTGGTACCCTCTCCTCGGTGAAAGGCCCGCGCACCCTTCAGGCCGTGCAAGAAACCAGCAACCGGCGATCCTGTGGCGGGATCCAAGACCCGCTTCCAGGCGTACTCGAAGTCTCCAGCCGTCACCGGCATCTCATCGCTCCATACGACATCATCTCGCAGGTGGAAGATAAACCGACGCCCCCCCTCAGACACATCCCAAGCGCGAGCCACATCGGGCACTACGTCCAACTCCGGGCTCAAAGCCACCAGCCCACTGAAGAGGTGGGCCAGCAGATAGCGCGTGTGAGCATCCCGTATGAGCGCCGGATCCAATGCCGTCGGCTCGACCCAGCGCACTCGGAGAGCCTGGGAGGGCCAGGTCCCGAGCGCCAGTGACGCCGTCGACCATTCCGCCCTCACCCGCTTCCACAACGCAAAGCTCTCATCATAGGCAGAGCGCGCCCGTGCAAAGTCGAACGCGCTATGATAGGTCTGGCCCAGCTTCATCAGCGTCCGCGCCGCTTGTTCAAGCTGCCCCTGCTCTCTCAGAATCGCCAGCGCCCGCCGGTAATGATCGACAGCCTCTTGATGAGCATAGATCAGCCGGGCCTGATCACCAGCACGCATATGGTATTGCGCTGCTCTCCCCAAGTCCTCGGCACACTCCCAATGATGGGCCAGCAGCCCGACGCGCTCGCCGATCTGACCGCCCGTGGCGCTGAAATCACGACGCTGCTCCAACGCCTCCGCCACCCACCGATGCAGCGTCGTCCGCCGCGCAGGTTCGATCGTGTTGTAGATCACAGCCCGGATCTTATTGTGGGAGAAATCGTACTGGGAAGGTGAGCGCGGAGAACGGAGGCTGGAGATCGGTTGCGATTGCACGAGGCGGCGGGTCAGCCACGCGTCTATAGCTTCGCCTACCGCATCCGCATCGCGTCTGGAAGCGGCCTGAAGGAGCGAGCCGTCGAACCGCCATCCCACGACCGCTGCCAGCGACAGCAGGCTCTGCGCCACTTCGTCCAACCGCCCCACCCGCCGCAGGACCACGTCCCGCACACCGACCGGCAGCACCTCCACCGCTGGTGGGCCGGTCCATTGCCAAGGCCCCTCCCTGTCACCCGTTCGACCCAGCACACCCTGCTCACGCAAGCTGCTCACCACCTCCGTGAGGATGAAGGGGTTGCCCTCACTCTCGCGATAGAGGAAGTCACCGAAGGGCACCGCCTCTCTCTCGGCGACCAGCGAGCGGGCCACCTCCGCCACAGCCTCGGGGTTGAGTCGCTCCAGCCCCAGGTGATTCACCATGTGATCGCGCCCCAACCCCTGCCGCAGCCGCGTCAGCGGATGGCTAAGACTCACCTCCTCGGGCCGGGAGGTGCCGACGATCCACAGCGGCGTGTCGGTCAACTGACGCACCAGATAGTGGAGCAGATCGAGGGTGGACGGATCGGCCCAATGAAGGTCGTCGAGAAACAAGAGGCACGATGCAGTGGGCAGAGCGCGGGAAGCGGGATCCGCCATAGGCTTCAGAAAGCGGGCCACGGCCTCGAACAGCCGCTGGCGAGCCGCCTCCCCGGACACCTGCACCGGCTCTGGAAGGTCGGGGTACATCTGGCGCAGCTCCGGAAGCAGGCGAGAGAGCTCGGAGAGCCAAACCGGGGCAAGGCTGCGGAGGGGTGGAGGAGCGGAGGAGATGGCGTGTGAAGGCGTTTCCCGTGCCTCTCTACCTCCTTGCTCCTCGGGTCCTCTGCCTCTCCTCTCGCTCAGGCAGCTACGCAATGCCTCGGCGATCGGCTGGTATGGGACAGCGGTGGCGAACTCGTAGCACCGCCCGCGCAGCACCGCCACGCCCTCCGCCTCAGCGTAGCGCACCACCTCCTCCACCAGGCGGGTCTTTCCCACACCAGCCTCCCCCTCCACCAGCGCGAGGCGTGACTGGCCCTGTTGCGCTTCCCTCCACCATGCGAACAGGCACGCGTGCTCATCGCTGCGCCCAGCAAACGGTAGATCTATGGCCTCATAGGGTGGCAAAGCTGATGGCGCAGGCCTTGCATCCCCAAAGGCACGATCATACGAATCACGGATCCGTTCATACAGGGTGACGGTCTCCTCCAGAGGCTCCAGGCCCAGCTCCGCGTCGAGCAGCCGGCGGCAGGTCTCGTACTGGGCCAGAGCGGCGCTACGCTGCCCGGTGAGCGCCAGGAGGCGCATCACCTCCCGATGCGCCTCCTCCCGCCACGGATCCAGTGACAACTTCTGTCGAGCGTATTGGAGGGCCTCGCCGTACGCCCCCTGCCGCGTGTAATGGGTCACCAAGCACGTCAGCGCTTCCAGGGCGCGTTCCCGCAGCCACACCCGTCGCCGCATCACCCATTCGTCAAACTCGGGGCAGTCCGGCAGGTCGAAGCGCTCCAATAAGTCCCGCTCGTAGAGGACCAGGGCCGATTCCAGGTGGTCGACCATCGCTACAACCCTTCCCGCCCGACGACAGCGCGTGGCCTGTTCGAGGCTGGCCTCGAAGTCGAGCGCATCGACCTGGGCCTGGACGTCGGGGCTGAGAGCGATCGATTGACGGTCACTCTCGAAAGCTGCTGCGTCCAGCCGGCGGCGCAGATCCCACAGGGCGTGACGCAGGTTAGCTCGGGCGCGATCCTCCGGCGAGTCGCCCCACAGCAGCCCGGCCAGGCGGCTGCGGCTCTGCTGACCGGGATTGAGGGCCAGGTAGATCAACAGCGCCTCGGTCTTGCGCAGGCTCGTCCCCTCCAGCGCGCGCCCGTCCCAACGGATCTCCAGCCGGCCCAGTGTGTTCACGGTCAATGTCGAGGCTGCACACGCTCTTTGTCCCCCAGAATCCGGGGTATGGTCCTGGGATGTTGACGCTTCTTCTTCCCGTCCTCCGGTCATCATCACCTCTCGCACCCGAAAATCAACGCTGAATCAACGGAAGGGTGGTATCCTAGTATAGCACACCAGCGTCACGAAGAGAAGTGAAATCCATGCGCAACCCAGCTAAGCGGTTCATCTACGTGCTCACAGGTTGGCAGGAGCGTCCGGCATCGCCCGGGCGCCCCGCCGTGTGGCGCTTCAGCCTGGAGGAGTCCCACATTGACCGACGGCACGGTTTCGGGAGCCTGGAGGCCTTGATGGATTTCTTGCGTGCCGAGATGGTTAATAATGCATCAGAGTCAACTGAGGAGGAGTGAGATGCGTTCTCGACAAAGCAGGTTGATCATCCCGTTCGGGCTCTCCATCGGATTGCTCGTGCTGGCTGGAGGCGCGTCGCGAGGGGCAGTGCATCAAATCGCGATCGGCCTCGCCATTGTAGCCGCCATGATAGCCGGGCTGTCAGCCTTGGTGCTGACCACAGCTCGCCGGCGGGAGCGCGGAGACGAGTGGCGTGGCTCGCATCACGCGCCAGTCGTCACAGCGACGACCTCGGTCGTTCCACCAACCACAGACCGTCGCGTGTCGCTCCCCCCACAGCGGTCGGCCGTACGCCGCCGAGCACCCGGTGACCGCGTCTATCGAGCGTTGACTGCCCTGGTGATCGCAGCTATGCTGAGCCTCTACGTCCCGCCCCCGGCGTCCCATCCGCCCACGGCCAGTGCCGCGAACGTTCAGCATCCGGCCTACTCCCCTGACCGCGGTTGGATCGGCCTAGGGACGAGCCAACAGGCCGGCGCGCAAGCGATTCAGCACTACCCAGGCGCCGGCGTCGAGCCTTGGTACCGGTTGGTGGGCGACGTGGTCAACGGGGCCAACGGCAACCTCTACTTCGCGGCCCAGGACATCGCCGTCTCGGCACGCGCCTTCGATCTGGAGCTGATCCGTGCCTTCAACACCCTCCGCCGCGGCCAGGACGGACCCTTCGGCCACGGCTGGAGCCTCAACTATGGCCTCCACCTCACCTTCCACGACGGAGAGAGCCAGGTGACCGTCCATGGCGACGACGGCTCGGCCCACACCTACACCTACTCGGCCACCCTCGACGCCTACGTCCCCCCGACGGGTGTCCATCAGCGCCTCACCTCCGAGGCCACAGGGTACGCCCTATGGACTCAGGACAACACCCGCTCTAGCTTCGACGCCAACGGGCGGCTTATCGCCGTCACCGACACGAACGGCAACCAATTGACCTTCACCTACAGTGGTGACAAGCTGACCGAAGTGAGGGACGATTCCGGGCTAGCCTTGACGCTGGCGTACGACGGCGCCCACGTCCGCCGCGTGGAGGATCCCCTAGGGCGGCACATAGACTACGCCTACGACAGCGCCGGCAACCTGACCCAGGTCACCGACGCTATGGGATACGTCACCTCATACGGGTACCACGCCGACCACTCCCTGGCCTGGTACGCCAATCCGCTGGGCCAGACCCTCTTCTTCTTCTACGATGAGATGTCGCGCGTGACGGACATCTGGTACGCCGAAGGGCGGGACAGAAGTCATCTGAGCCCCTTCCGCCTCTTCAACCTCCGCTATCAGGGCCAAGAGACGGTTGTGACCAATGCCCGGGACCACGCCACCACCATCGCGTTCGGCTCGCACGGCGAACCGGTGCGATTCGTGAATCCCATGGGCGACACCTCGCTACGGGAATGGGACGCGGATCTCAACCGCGTCAGCGTCACCGACTTCCGGGGGAACACCACCCGCTACGCCTACGATGCCTACGGCAACCGCGTCCGGCGCACCGACGCGCTCTCCAACACTACCTCCTACGTCTGGCAGACCATCGACACACCGGCCCAGTACCTCTCCCTGCTGCGCGGCGTGACCGACCCGCTGGGGGCGACGACCACGTACCAATACGACGCTCAGGGCAACCTGATCACGAGCACCAACCCGCTCGGCGACCTAGCCGTCAACACCTACAACGGTTGGGGCTACCTCTCGGAGGAGATGGACTACGGCGGCAACACCACCACTTATGCGTACGATACCCATGGCAACGGCGTGCGTGTCACGGACGCTCTGGGGGGCGTCACCGAGCACGCCTATGACGCCGTGGGGCGGATGGTGGCGATGACCAACACCCGGGGGTTCGCCACCGCCTACCGGTACGACGCCAACGACCGCCGCGTCCGCATAGCCGACGCCCTGGGCAACCAAACCCACTACGTCTACGACGCCGTCGGCTCACTCATCGAGGAGATCACGCCGCGCGCGAGCAGCCAGTGGGGCTATAACCCCCTGGGACAGCCGAAGGTGGTGACCGATGCCGTCTCCAACGCCAGCACCTTCCGCACAGACCGGAGTGGCAACCGCACCCGAGAGACGGATCCCGCCGGCAACCGGACCAGCTTCGCGTACGACGCTCTGGAGAGACCGGTGGTCATCACCGATGCCCTGGGGAACAACCAGCGCTTCTCCTACGACGCCGACGGCAACCTAGCCTCCCACACCGACGAGAACGGTCACACCACCAGTTATGCCTACGATGCCCTGGGCCGGACGGTGGCCGTCACCGATGCCCTGGGGCACGTGGAGCGGTACGCCTACGACGCCCTGGGCCGGACGGTGGCCATCACCGACGCCCTGGAGCACGTGGAGCGGTACGCCTACGATGCCCTAGGACGTCTGGTGGCCGCCACCGACGCTCTGGGAAACGTGGAACGGTATGCCTACAACGCCCTGGGCAACCGCATCGCGTACACCGATACCCGCGGCTTCGCCACACACTACGCGTACGACGACCTGGGCCAGATGGTGCGCCGGATCGACGCCCTGGGCTACACCACCGAGCGGACCTACGACGCCATGGGGAACACCCTGGTCATGACCGACGCCCGGGGCTTCGCCACCAGCCACGTTTACGACCCGCTGGATCGGAAGGTCAGGAAGATAGACCCGCTGGGCAACGCCACGGAATGGGCGTACGACGAGGTGGGTAACACCATTGCCATGACCAACGCCCGGGGGTTCGCCACCACCTACGCCTACGATGAGCTCGACCGCCTGGTGCGGGAGGTCGACGCCCTGGGCGGCGTCACCGAGTACGCTTACGACGCCATGGGAAACCGCAGCGTCGTCACCGACACGCGCGGCTTCGCCACACACTACGCCTACGACGCGCTGGGTCGCCTGCTCCAGGAGACGGACGCCCTGGGGAACGCCACCCACTATACCTACGACGCCGTCGGTAGCCGCACCGTAGTCACCGACACCCGCGGCTTCGCCACACACTACGCGTACGACGCCTTGGACCGGCTCATCCAGGAGACCGACCCCGGTGGCACCACCGAATACGCCTACGATGCTGTCGGCAACCAGACCGCCGTCATCGATGCGCTGGGGAACGTCACCCGCTACGGCTATGACGCTCTGGGCAACCAGACGGTCGTGACCGACGCGCTGGGGAACGTCACTCACTTCACCTACGACGAGGCCAGCAACCGCCGCACCTGGACCGATCGCAGAGGGTATACGGCCGAGCACGCCTACGACGCTCTGGGGCGGATGATCCTGCGCGTCGACCCCGAGGGAAACGCCACGCACTACGCCTACGATGGGATGGGGAACATAGTGACCATCACCGACCCCCTGGGGAACGTCACCAGCTACCACTACGATCCACTGAACCGGCTGACCGCTGTGGACAACGCCCTGGGACTGCGGGCTTTTGAGTACGCGTACGACGAGGTAGGCAACCGCATCGCGGAGAGCGATGCCCTGGGCAACCGCACCGAGCATACCTACGACGCCCTCGACCGGCTCATTGCCACCAGCGACCCGCTGGGCAACACCAGCAGCTACGCCTACGACGCCGCCGGGAACCTCGTGGGCGTCACCGACGGCAACGGCCACACCACCAGCTACGACCGCGACGGTTTGGGCAGGCTCACTGCCAGGACCAACCCCCTTGGCCACGTCACCACGTACCAGTACGACGCTGCCGATAACCTGATGCGCGCCACCGATGCCCTCTCGTCCTCCAAGGAGTTCACGTACGACTACGGCGGGCGCATCCTGACCATCACCAGCGAAGCGGGGCGACAGACGGTCTATGAGTACGACGCGCTGGGCAACCTGTCGCGCCGCACCGACCCTAAGGGCCAGGTGGCGGTCTTCGACTACGATGCGCTGGGACGCCGCGTCGAGGTGACCTATCCCGACGGCGGTGGGGCCACGTACACGTACGATGCCGAGGGACACATCCTCACCGTGACCAACAAGCCCACCACCCTGGGTGGCCTGGGCGACATCACGACCTACACCTACGACGGTCTCAACCGGGTGCTGGCCCATACCGTCGACTACGGCGACTTCGCCAAGACCATCGACTACGAGTACGACGAGGTGGGCAACCTGGTCAAGGTCACCAACCCCGACTGGGGCGAGAATCGCTACGAATACGACCCCGTGGGCCGTCTCATCACCGTCACCGCCCCCCTGGCGGAGAACAACGCCGAGGAGGACGTCGTCGTCTACAGCTACGACGCCGCGGGCCGAAGGATACGGGTCGACTACGACGAAGGGTGGTGGAGCGCCTACGACCACGATGAGGCCGGCCAGGTCGTCCTGGCCGCCACGACCGTCCACCCCAGGACCAAGTACAACCCGACCAGAACGTTGACCTCGACCTACGCCTACGATGCTGTCGGCAACCTGAGCGGTGAGGAGCAGAACTGGCTGTCCAAGGACCAGGAAGGCCAATCCTCTTACCAGCGCGTCAAAGACTATGTCTACGACGCCGCCGACCAGCTCACCTTCAGGCAATGCCGGACCATAGAAGTCACCGGATGGGAGGATCCCGTCAACTACACCACCACCCTCACCTACGACGAGGCGGGCAATCGTCAGATGACGCTCCATCAACAGGACGGGGAGACCGTCACCGAGACGTACGCCTATGACGCCGACCACTACCGGACGGCGACGGTCGTGGACGACGGCGCGACGACCCGCACGAGGCTCTTCACCCGCGACCCGAACGGCAACCTTACCGACATCGTGGAGGGCACGGAGCACACCACGCTCAGCCACGACTACGAGAACCGCATCATCGCCATCGCGCATAGCAGCTCTGCCCAGGCCGACCTCCAGGCCTCCACCGGCGAGGACGACGTCTTCCGAGCCCGCTACTCGCCGGAGGGCCACAAGCTGGCCGAGTGGCGGGTGAGGGGCGGCCGTTTTCCAGAGTACACGTGGTGGTACCACGTCCACCAACTGACCGCCAACACGGGATGGTTCCTCCACAGCCAGGGCACGTGGGGCCAGGAGCTGGGCTGGGCCAGATACCTCTACGAGGCGGGACAGAACGCCCGGTGGGGATACTTCACCGCCTATCGCTACCAGCAGCTGGCGGTCTACCGGGGGTGGAGGGAGTACGCCCTGGGCGTGGACTTCGAGGGCCCGGTGATCACCTACCGCTTCCATAGCGGTGTGGCCCCTCTGGAGGGGACCGACGAGCAGGGAGATCCACAGAGCTTCGAGAACCCGGGCATCAGCGGCGGGAAGGTCCCGAGCGGGTACTACAAGCACTTC
>CAYQZG010000116.1:0-12659 GCA_964421785.1 uncultured Anaerolineales bacterium | reverse complement strand
AGCCCAGCAAACAGATCCGTCTCCATCTCCTTCGGCCAGCCGACGGTCGAGCGCGCCAACAAGAAGTGCTCGCTGCAGAATCCGGGATCGCTGAGCACCTCGTCAGGTGCATCGGCGAAGCGGTTCTGGCGCCCCACCTGCGTCGCGTGGCACCGGATGCCCTCCAGTTTCTGCTCCACGTAGTCGCCGACATCGATGACAGTGGTGATCTCATCGGGGTCTCTTCCGACCATGTAGAAGGGCACCCCATCCATCATCAGAGCCGCCGGCTCGTCGCCCTCGGCCATGGCGTCCACGACCGCCTGGGGCAGCACTCGATAGTAGACCTTGCTCACCTGATGAGGCTCGCAGCTGCCGCGCACGTGGTGGGGGAAACAATCGGCGTCGGCAGCTAGGTTTACAGCGATGGTCGTCCAGCGATGCACGGCGATGTGGTCGTAGTGACCGTAGATGCCGTCCGGCCCGAAGGTGATGGCCACCTGCGGTCTCAGCTCGCGGATGAGGCGCACCACCTTGCCCACCGCCTGGCCCTGATGGACGATGGGCAGCAACCCATCGGCATAGTCGAGGAAGCGCGGCGGGTGGATGCCGTAGGTCTCGCAGGCGCAGCGCAGTTCCTGTTCGCGCACGTAGGGTAACTCGGCGCTGGTCGCCAGGTCCGGCTCGGCGATCTGCCCGGCCTCGCCGCGCGTGGCCGTCACGAGGTAGACGTCGACCCCTTCGGCAGCGTACTTGCTCAACGTGCCCCCGGTGCCGAAAGCCTCGTCGTCCGGATGGGCGAAGACCGCCATCAACGTCGGCTTCTTCAACAATCTCCTCACTAGCGGCTACCTCGATTTCGTTGGTCGTCGAACCAAGATGATTCAGCTTCATCTGCCTGGGGCTATGATAGCACACGCTGAGGAGCTGGTCAAAACGTGAAGGAGTCCGGATGGCACATCGACTCACGGTAACGGCTTCCCAAAGGTCCCACGATAGTGCCACCCTGAACGAATCGGCGCGCGTGCCTTTCTTCTTCCTACGGGATCGAGTACAATACGCGAGTGAGACACGGCCAAATCTGGAAGCGCGAAAACGAGGAGAAGCGATGAACGAGGAGACTAGGCGAGCCCTGGTGCTTTCCGGAGGGGGCGGACGTGGCGCTTACGAGTGCGGCGTCTATAAGTATCTGGAGGAGGTAGGTCTTCTGCCCAACATCTTGGTCGGCACCTCCATCGGAGCCATCAACGCGGCCGCTATCGCCTCTGGCGCCAGCGCGGCCAAGCTCGAGGCAGCCTGGTTAGAGACGCGCACGGGGGACATCCACCGCTTCTGGCGGCTGCGACCCTGGCAGTCGATCTACGATACCTCGCCCTGGCGCCGGACGCTCCACAACTTCATCGACTTCGACGCCCTGAGTCATACCGACAAGCGGCTGCTCATCACCGCTACCGAGATCGAGACGGGCCAGCTGCGCGTCTTCGACAATCGAGACGTGGACCTGACGCCCGATCACGTCCTGGCCAGCTGCTCCATCCCGCTGGTCTACCCCTGGACGAAGGTGGATGATCGCCACTACTGGGACGGCGCAGTGATGGCCAACACGCCGCTGGCGGGGGCGATCGACGCGGGCGCAAACGAGATCGTGGTGGTCCTGCTCTCGCCGGTCGGCGAGGAGCACATAGAACCGCCCCGTTGGCCGTGGAAGGCCTTCGCTGTGATGCTCGATCTGGCCCTGAGTGCCACGTTCGAGAACGACTTCAAGCAGCTCCAGAATGTCAATCGGCTGGTCATGGCCCAGGTGGACGACGGACACCGGTACGTGCGCTGCGAGGTGATCACGCCAAGCAAACAGACCGGCCTCATGCGTATCGTTCGCTACGAGCCCGAGGTCAGCCGCGAGTTGATCGCGCTGGGGTACGAGGACGCCCGGCGCACACTGACGGACGACACGGCGTTTCTCATTTGAGCCACAGTGAGAAACCTTCCCGGAAACTGTGAGGCACGACAGACTGCAGCGGAGTAGGGATCTGGCGATCCCCTTGGAGCAAAAACATTTACATTCGGTTTTGTCCGGCACGACACTTTTCAGCCTCCGGGAAGAAGGCCACCACCCAAGCAGGAGACTGCCATAGAGTGGGCTCATGAAAAAAGGCCCCAGGTCGTTTCCCCTGGGGCCTCTATCGGTGAAAGGAAAGCTAAGCAATCGCCTCGGTCACAGGCTTATCACGGCCATTGCCCCCCATCACCGCCGATTCCATCTCCGGCTTAGGTACAAAGGCGAGCTTCAGCACCTCCTCGACGTGATCGACTAACTTGAAAGCCAGCTCCTCGCGGATCTCATCCGGCACGTCGTCCAAGTCGACCTCATTCGCCTTGGGCAAGATAACGGTCTCCAAGCCACGGCGATGAGCCGCCAGCACCTTCTGCTTGACGCCGCCGACGGGCAGCACCCGCCCCTGCAATGTGACCTCGCCCGTCATCCCGATCTCCTCGCGAACGGAGCGATCGGTGAGAACTGAGACCAGAGCCGTCACCAGTGTCACACCTGCCGACGGGCCGTCCTTCGGAATCGCCCCGGCCGGCACGTGCAAGTGTACCGTCTTGTCCTCCAATGCGTCGCTGGCAAGCCCAAGACGATCCAGCTCACCCTGCACGAAACTGAGTGCGATACGAGCCGACTCCTTCATCACGTCGCCGAGCTGCCCGGTGAGGAGGAGCTTATCCTTGCCCTCCATCGAGCGGGCCTCGACGAAGAGCACCCGACCGCCGGTCGGCGTCCAGGCAAGGCCGGTGGCCACACCCGGAATCTCCGTGCGTAGCTGAGCTTCCTGACGATAACGTGGTTTGCCCAGGAACTCCCGTACCTTCTCTTCATCCACCACCTCGGCGCAGGTGGGCTCGTCAGCCGGGCACTTGGCGACGTCTATCGCTACCTTGCGCAAGGCTCGACCGATCTCACGTTCCAGGTTGCGCACGCCAGCCTCGCGCGTGTAGTCGCGAATGATCGTCCGCAGCCCATCCTCGGTCAGCTCGACCTCACTCGGCTCCAGACCATTGACCTTGATCTGACGGGGTAACAGGTACCCTTCGGCGATTTGGACCTTGTCATACTCGGTGTAACCGTCGATCTCAATGACCTCCATGCGGTCCTGCAGCGCCGGCGGAACCGTGCTCAACGTATTCGCCGTGGTGATGAAAAACACGTCGCTAAGGTCGAAGTCCAGGTCCAGGTAATGATCGCGGAAGGCGTGGTTCTGCTGTGGATCAAGCACCTCCAGCAAGGCGCTGGCCGGATCGCCACGCCAGCTCGAACTGACCTTATCTACCTCGTCAAGCATGAAGACCGGGTTGCGCGTCTCAACGCGTTTCAAGGCCTGGATGATCCGACCGGGCATCGCGCCGATGTACGTGCGGCGGTGACCGCGGATCTCGGCCTCATCGCGCAGCCCACCCAAGCTCATGCGCGTGAACTTGCGGCCCAGTGCCCGCGCAATGGAACGTCCCAGGCTGGTCTTTCCCACCCCAGGAGGCCCCACAAAGCAGAGGATCGTCGAGGCATACTCATCGGGCTGCTCGACATCACGCTCGCGATGGAGCTTCCGAACAGCCAGGAACTCGAGAATACGTTCTTTGACCTTCTCCAGGCCGTAGTGATCCTCCTCCAACACCCTGTCCGCATGATCAAGGTCGAGGTTATCCTGCGAGACCTCATGCCACGGCAGATCCAGCAGCCAATCAAGATAGGTCTTGATCACGCCTACCTCAGCCGACTGAGGATGCAGCTGCGCCAAGCGGTCAAGCTCGCGTTCGGCCTCCTTGCGCGCCTCGTCGGGTAGGACGGCTTCCTCAATCTTCTGGCGGTAGATGTCCGCCTCCGACCCCTCATCGCTCTCCCCCAGTTCCTTACGGATAGCCTTGAGCTGCTGACGCAAGTAGTATTCACGCTGCGTCTTCTCCATCTCGGACTGAGCTTCTTCGCGGATCTCCTCGCTGACCTCCAGCACCTCCAGCTCGCGCTGCATGATGCGCAGCAGCGTGCGCATCTGCGCGACCAGATTCTCGCCAGACAGGACCCCCTGCGCCTGATCTACATCCAATTGGAGATTGGATGCAAGTGCATAGAGAAGAACGTCCGCTTCGGCAACCTGGTCGAGCATATGGATAGCCTCCTCCGGAACCTGAGGGAAGTAGGAGACCATTCGCCGCGCCAGATCGAGCAGCTCACGCCGTAGTGCCTCAATCTCCGTCTCGTTCTCGATCACCTCATGATACGGCTCAACATAAGCCGTTAGATAAGGAGCTTCAGCCATCCACTCAACGATTCGCACGCGCATCAGGCCGCGTACGATGATCTGATACTCGGCGGTCTCGTCGTCCTCAAGAGAAACCACTCGTTCAACGCGAGCCAGCGTGCCCGTTTGATAGACGCCATCAGGACCCGGCTCCTCAACCGCAGGCTCGGTCATCGCCGTGAGGATAATCAAGCGTTCGCCATCGAGTGCATCTTCCAACAAGTGAACAGAACGAGGAATGCCGATCGCCAGTGGCAGCATTGTGTGAGGAAACGCCACCACGTTGCGCAGAGGCAACACAGGCAATTCATGCGGCAGCTCGCCGCCCAGCATTCGTTCGTCGTCTTTCTTTTGAATCAGTGACTGTAACATATTGGCACCCTAAATGTCAGACAAGAAGCGTCGCTTATTCGCACAGCGCTTCATGCGTACGTGGCTACATTATGATGGCCGAGCGTAGGAAAGGTGTTAGCGTAGCATAAGAACCACATTAGAACCCAGCCGCCAGTCCGAGGTATGACTGACGTGCCGGGCTACAACGTCAGAAGTGGGAAAGCCCCTTATGGCTGCGGGCAGCATGGAGCTTCCCCACTTCCGGTGAACCGATCGTCCCAAAGACGGAGCTACGAGGCCCCGACCGCTTGTCGCTGCGGCTCCACCAGCCGACGCAGTTGATCGATATAGGCCTTCGACCTAGACTGGTGCAGCCATTCGCGAACGTGTTTGTAGCCGTAGAGACGTAGCATCGGCACCGCCAAGATGTCCTGCAGCCGCCTCCAGGATTCCTGCGAAAGCGCATCTCGCAGCGTCCCGAGCAGATCTGGCCAGCGCGAAGGCAGCACCGAGAGTATTGCCACACGCGGCAACTGAAGCCGCAGTCCTCGCTCGCGCCACAAGAGGCTGACCAAGAAAGGCAGATTGCGGGTCACATTGGATAGGAATAGACTCATGACATGCCCAACGGAGTAGAAGCGGGCCATAGCCCGACACGTGCCAATCTGCAGATCGTAGGCACTCATCAGCTTCGGCTGAACCACGCAGTGGTGCCCGTCGTACAGGCTCAGATCGTCGGTCAGGAGGCGGTCCTCCTCCACCATGCGCTCGTAGAACGGGGTGCCAGGACAGGGTGTCAACATCAGGAACTGAACTGTATCGATGCGGTTCTCCAGTGCGAAGTCAACAGTCTGATCGAATATGCTCTTTTCGTCCGTATCTGCGCCGAGGACGAACATGCCGTGTACGTGAATGCCGTAGTCGTGGAAAGCTTGTACGCTCTCACGGACGTCACGCACGTCCTGGTGCTTGTTGTAAGCGTCCAGCGTCGCCTGGCTGACAGACTCAAAGCCGCAGTAGACCATCGTGCAGCCAGAATCGCGCATCAGCCCCAGCAACTCGTGATCCAGCTCACGGCTCCGCTTATCCTTGTAGACCGCTTCCGCCCGCATCTGCGCCGACCATGGGGGGGTCAGATCCCGCTCGATCATTCCCCTCAACAGCGCTTTCGTTCGCCGCTTGTCCACCACGAAGTTGTCGTCATAGAAGAAGACGGTACCGCGATCCCGGTAGGTCTCTAGCTCATTCAGCACGTTCTCAATAGCACGAGCACGCACGCGGCGACCGAACATGTGAATCACAGAGCAGAAGTCGCAATTGAAGGGACAGCCCCATTGAGTCATCACGGGTATGTTGGTCATCTGCTCGTGCCCGACAATCAGGTTCAGCGCAGGGGCAGGGAGCGTCTCGAACGTCTGCGGCGGGCAAGGTGGCCGATCGGGATTGTGGATCGGCTGACCCATCGCGTCGCGATAGGAAAGCCCCGCAATGCCAGCCACGTCCCCATCCGCCTCCAGGGCTTCGACCAAAGCCAGCATGGTCTCCTGTCCCTCTCTTCGCACGACAAAGTCACAACCCTCCAATCCCTCATCGGGTAGGAAGGTCACGTGCGGACCTCCAATGACGGTTGGGATACCCAGGTCACGCACCCGTTCCGCCATCCTGTAGGCCACCGGCGTCGTCGCCGTTGTGGTAGAGAACCCAACCAGGTCCGCTTCCGCAATGTCATCCCAATCGACCGGAGCTAGCGTTTCGACGTAGATACGCACGTCGTGTCCATGGTCAACCAACACACGTCCTATCAATGGCAGTCCCAGACGCGGCAGGAGCGCCCGGTCAAAGACGTTTAATCCAGGAGCTTTGGGCTCAATCAATCGAATCTTCACGATATCCTCCTTTAGATCTGTTCAGTAGAACGACGGTGCTTGATCCCTCACCCGAGAGGCACTGTAGGGAGACCAAGCCCTACGCAGGCTCAAGACAGTTCTGTTCATCGCTCGTAGTGCGCTATGGAGAGAGGGCCGGACGGCCTACGGAGTAGCGCCGGTATGGGAAAGCCCTGTTGGAGAAGCCGAGCTGCGCACACTGTCATAGCCTGCAGCGAGCTGGCAGAAGCCTGCACGCTCAAGCATCCTAGCGCTGACTAGAAAGACGTTCAAGAACGGATTGTGTGTAGCGGCCACACTACCCTGCCCTGGGACATGTGGCAGAGTCTTGAACGGTATCCGTTCCTAAACTAGGAAATCAGACACGATCGCGCTCTGAACAAAAAGTGAAGACAGGAGGGGTAAGAAGATAAGGGGACATCAAAGGAGGGCAGACGCTTGACTGCGATGGATGATGCGTACGGATAAGATTGATCGTCTGCCTTGGATAACCAGCGCAACACCAACCCCAGGCACACCTCAAGCATAGCCTGGACCGCGCTTTCCTCATCCGAAGGATCTTCATCCGCCGTCTGTGTGGGATGGATACCGTTCAGCAGATGGGCCAACGACAGATCCAAGTGAGGTGCTGCCTCCCGGAGTTTGCGCAACCGCTGCTGACCGTCCAGGATCAATGCGCGCGCCAGGGCCTCTGAGTTGGCGGCGCCACCGTTCAAGATCTGTGACAGCCCGATCAGCACCTGCAGCAAGAAGATCGGCTGCACGTGAGGCAGCGCCTTCAGTGGGACTTTCCGTCCCAACGCAAGCAACGCGGCCTTCTTCTTCCTCAGCGAGATCATTGCAGAGGAATTATAAGAGTTGACAGCGGGAAGTCAAGCGCGCATAGTCGTGGAGCCTGACATGCGTTTCCTTGTTTGCTATCGGACAACGTGATATAATCGCGGCTACTCGGACATCATGATTGCACGTGACAAGGAGGTTGTTGTGGAAACCACTACGAAAGAGTTCAATCGCTGCGCCGTCGTCAAGGTATCAGGCCGCATCGACAGTGCTACCGCGCCGGAGCTAGCGGAGGTGTTCAACGAGCTTACTAGCAAAGGGCAGTACAACCTGGTGCTCGACATGAGCGACGCCGATTTCATCTCAAGCGCGGGCCTGCGGGTCCTCATCGACACACAGAAGACGTGCCAACGCCTGAACCGTGGGAGCCTGGTTCTGGCCGACGTGCCCGCACCCATCTACGAAGCCTTCGACCTGGCCGGTTTCGTAGCCCTCTTCGACTTCTACGATGAGCAAGTTGAGGCGGTCGGCAGCTTCTGAGAACAGCCGCTTCCGGGCGTCAGGACGTGAAGCGCAGGTCGACCCGCTCCCAAACCTGAGAGCTTCACGTCATCTGCGTCTATGCCTAGGGAACAGAAACGCATCTTTCCCGCTCGATATGATAGCCTAGCAGCGATCGATCAGTTCGTCGCTGAGGCGGCCGAGCGCGCGGGGTTCGATAGCTGTACCGTCTACCAAGTGCAACTGGCGGTGGACGAGGCCTGCTCCAACATCATCAAGCATGCTTACGGCGGCGAAGGACGTGGCGTGATCGAGTGCAGCCGGCACGTCCAGGATGGTGATTTGATCATCGTGCTCCGCGATTACGGCCAGCCCTTTGATCCCACGTCCGTGCCCGAACCGGATATTGAGGCCGATCTAGAAGAACGAGCAGGAGGCGGTCTAGGTCTCTACTTCATCCGCCACATGATGGATGAGGTCATCTTCGACTTCGAATCGGAGACAGGCAACGTGCTCACGCTGGTGAAACGGGGGGCGAAGATGTTCGGCGATCATCCAAGGTCCTCTTGAGCCGTCAGGCACGGTCGTTCGATCAAAAAAGCCTCCTCGACCCTCTTCGTTAACGATGCAAGGATCTTCCTCCAATCTTTCCAAATGGCGTCGCCTCCTTGATTTAGGTAGGGAGCTCGTGACGCAGCCCGATATCGTCAAGCAGCGAGCGCGTGTCTTAGAGACAGTGGCGAACCTCGTAGAAGGAGAGGCGACACTTTGGCTCAACAGGGCAGTTTATGCACTGCCAGAAGCCGAGGCCTCGATCGATCCCGTCGCTCCCCCGTCAGCAACAATGCGTCGCGTCCTGGAAAGCGAGCATCAAATCACCGAGGCTACCACCGTCGCATTGCCACTCTTGGGACCACAGGACGTTCTAGGGATCCTGGAGGTGAGACGGGCGCAAGGGCCGCCCTTCAGTGATGAAGAGATCGCGCTTCTGCAGGGGTTGGCGACGCAGGCCGCGGCCGCCTTGCAGGCTGGCCGCCAGATCGCAGTCGAGCGCTGGCGCTTGGAGCAGCTTTCGCTGGTACGCACGGTCAGTGCCGAGGTCGCCAACGTCCTGGATCTCGATGAGCTGGCTGATCGGGTGGTGAATCTCGTCCTTGACACCTTCGGATACTACCACGTGGCGCTCTTCATCCTGGAGCCGGATCAAGAGACGCTACGCTGCCGAGCGAGCGCAGGTTACGCGCAAGATAGGGCAGGTGAGGGGGATAGACGACATCCCGAAGCAGATACCTCCCTCAAACCATCGGTGAAGCTCGGTCATGGCATCGTCGGTCAAGTAGCCCAGACCGGCAAGGAGATACTGGCCGGAGACGTGGGCCGCGAGCCTCATTACCGCTATGTGGACGTCCTTCCGGAGACCGAGTCCGAGGCAGCCCTGCCTCTCAAGATCGAGGACCGCATCCTGGGCGTGCTTGACGTGCAGAGCGATGAAGCGGAGCGCTTCGACGAGACCGACGTGCTCGTGCTGCGCGCCCTGGCGGACCAGATCGCCATCGCGGTGGAGGATGCTCGACTCTACAGCGATCTACGCCTCCGTGCTGATCAACTCTCGGCCGTGACCGAGGTGAGTCGGGTCGTGGCCTCTATCCTCGACCTGGACGAACTCCTCAACGACGTGGTGACACTGATCCATGAGCGGTTCGGCTACCCCTCTGTGCGCCTATTCACCGTAGATCCGGGCCGGCAACAGATCGTGTACCGTGCTGGCTGGCCCCCACGCTCTGCGGGGGCGTTGGAGGTCAGCGAGCCCGTATGCCGCTTGAAGGACTCGGAGGGTATCTTAGCCTGGGCCGCCTGCCACGGGGAGACCGTATTGTCCAACGACGTACGCCGCGATCCTCGCTACCAACCTGTGGCACCGCCTGACACTGATGCGGGGGCGCAATTGGCCGTGCCGCTCATATTCGGGAGCGAGGTGTTGGGTGTACTCGACGTACAGAGCGACCGCGGGTCGACGGGCGATTTCGCCTGGGCACCCAGGGAGGCGTTTGGCGACGACGACCGCTTCTTGGTCGAGGCCTTGGCCGATAGTGTGGCCATCGCCATTCGCAACGCCAATCTGTACCGTTCGGAGCGATGGCGACGACGGGTTGCCGACAGTATGCGAGATGTGGCCGGCCTTCTCTCTGCCGGTATCGAGCTTGACGAGGTGCTTGACACCATTCTGAGCCGCCTGGGAACCCTCCTACCGTGCGATGCATCCGCGATCTGGCTACTTCGGGACGATACCCTATGCCTCTCCGCGGTCCACGGCGCCGACAAGAACGTCTGCGTCAGCCACCTGTTGTCCGACAGCGACACCTGGCTCCGACAGGCGCTGCTTGCAGACCAGCCCACCGTTCGCAGATCTACGGACCCGCCAGAGCCCTTGGGGGCCGCGCTCAGCTTTGATCCCGACTACTCCGCCATTGCCGCTCCACTGCGGGCAGGAGATCGACGGCTTGGCCTACTGACGCTGGTCCACCACACACCCAATCGCTACGGTTCCGAATCGCGCGCTATGACGGCCGCTTTCGCCAGCTATGCGGCTGTCGCCATTGAGAACACCCGTCTCTACCAGCGGGCGCAGGAACAAGCCTACATCTCAACCGTCTTGCTCCAGGTCGCCGAGGCGACCCAATCGTTGACCACGCTGGACGAAGTGCTCGACACCGTGACACGGCTGATGCCCATGTTAGCCGGTGTGGAGCGCTGTGTGCTGTTTCTCTGGAACGCGTCTGAACAAGTCTTCACCTCAGTGGGGGCCTGCAGCCCTGAGGATGCAGAACGGCGGGCCCTTGAGCGACTGCGAATCAAACCAAGCGAGGTACCGGCCTTCAATCAGCTCCATCTCACGAAGGAGCCTGTGTGGACGCTTGCCATTGAGGGCGCCCCGGCAGCCTCCTCCGATGCCGTGGCTGCGCCCCGGATCGCGGACCTGCGGGCGTTTGAATCGCCGCTGCTGCTGCCGCTGCTGGCTCACGGCGAGGTATTGGGAGCAATGCTGGTCGACTATGAGCAAGAGCAAGAGGGGACCGATCCAGGCGAGCTACACGACGAACGGATGGCGATTATGCGCGGGGTCGCTTACCAGGCGGCTATGGCCGCGGAGAACGCGCGCCTTCTGGAGGCACGACAGGAGGAGGCGTATGTCTCGGCCGCGCTGCTTCAAGTCGCACAGGCCGTAGTCAGTCTGAACGAGCTGGATGAGATCCTTGAGGCCATTGTCCGCATCACGCCGATGCTCGTCGGCGTTGAACGCTGCGTCATCTTCCTATGGAACAACGAGGAGGAGGTGTTCCGACCGAAGCAGGGCTATGGTACCTCGATACCGTATCACGCCCTCGCTCCCGGCGATTTCCCGCTGCTTGACGCAGTTCGCCAACAGAGACAGATGATCACCCTGGACAGCGCCGATCAGATCAGGGAGCTGGTGCCCCAGCCATGGACCGAAGAACTGGGGTTCCCCGTGCGCGGAACCGCCCAGTCATCCACAATGGAGCCACCAGCCAGGATAGTGGCCGTGCCCCTGGCGGTGAAGGGAAGTGTCCTTGGGGCCATGCTCGTCGGAGAAGGCCATCGACACAGCGGCTTTGGCGAACGGCGGCTGGAGATCATGGCTCGGATCGAGCTAGGCATCGCCCAGCAGGCTGCCCTGGCCGTTCAAAACGACCGTCTTCAGCAGGAGATGGCGGAGCGCGAGCGACTGGAGCGGGAACTCCAGCTAGCCCGGGAGATCCAAGAGGCCTTCATGCCGGAGCAGCTCCCAGATCCTCTCGGCTGGGAACTGGCCGTCACCTGGCGAGCGGCCCGTCAGGTCGCGGGCGACTTCTACGACTGCTTCGAGCTGCCCAAGCGACGGCTGGGCCTGGTCATCGCCGACGTCGCCGACAAGGGCATGCCGGCCGCGCTCTTCATGGCGCTAACCCGAACCTTGATGCGCGCGGCGGCCGCCGAGGAATGCTCTCCTGCCGACGCCTTGAGGCGGGTCAACGATTTGCTGGTGCCGGATGCCCAGCACGGCATGTTTGTCACCGGGCTGTATGCCATTCTATCGCTGGAGTCGGGGGAACTGGTCTACGCCAATGCCGGGCACCACCCACCTCTGATCCTACGGTCTGACGCCAAGCGGCTGGAGCAACTCGAGCGGGGAGAGATCGCTCTCGGCGTGTTGGAGGGGGTTCAGTTCCGGGAGCACGGCACTACGCTGGCAGCCGGTGACTGCGCGATCCTCTACACCGACGGTGTGACAGAGGCTCTCTCTCGCGATGGCCTCTTCTTCGGCGGAGACCGGCTCCGAGAGGCCCTTCGGCACGCTTGTGACCGTGGCTCGGCTCAGGAGACGCTAAACAGGATCATCGAGACCGTCGCAGACTTCGTCGGCGATACCCCACCCTCCGACGACCTGACCCTGATGGTTCTGCGCCGACAGGGAGGATAGATCCCTTCGCCAGGCGGACCGGGCTACTCGACGAAGATCTCAACCCGTTCGTTATCCTCAGCGTCCTCGACATCGACGATCTTGCCCTCGGTGCCTGCTTGAAGGGCCTGCATCACCTCTTCCAGGTCGATCTCCTCCGGTGCAAAACGCGCCCCCATGTGCATGCCAACGTTGATCAGGTTCCATGGTAAATCGATGTTCACCTTATTGCGTCCCGTCTCCAGGTCGGAGACGCGGACGCGGAGTCGACGCGGCTGCTGGGTTCGGTCAGTGGACGTCGTCCCCGGGCGAGGCTCCTCATGCTGTTTCAGGGCATCGAGAAGCTTCGCCCCCTCCTCGGCGTTGATCTGGCCGCTCTGCACCATCTTCAGGATTTCCATTCTCTCTTCAGCTGTAGCCATATGA
>CAYQZG010000115.1:0-12678 GCA_964421785.1 uncultured Anaerolineales bacterium | reverse complement strand
GATCGCAAGTACGAAGTGCGTGAGGTGAATCGTTGCAAGCGTTGTGGCCGGCCACGGGGCTATATGCGCCGCTTTCAGCTATGCCGTATTTGCTTTCGGGAGCTGGCCCTCAAGGGCGAGATTCCTGGTGTGAGAAAAGCAAGCTGGTAGTGCGGCGTTCTAGGAGTTTGCCGCGGGGAGATCTTATCCAATGACGATTTCTGATCCAATATCTGATATGTTAGCACGAATGCGCAACGCCTTCATAGCGGGCTACAAGCAGGTCACTATGCCGTCGTCCAAGATGCGGGCTGCGATTGCCGATATCCTCAAAGAGGAAGGATTCATTGAGGGGTATCATGTGGTGGACGATTACCCACAGCCGAACCTGGTCATTGACATCAAGTACGTCGGTGAGAGGAAGGAACGCCATCCAGTTATCAGGGAGATGAAGCGCGTCAGCAAGCCCGGACAGCGCATCTACCGGGGTGCTTCCGACCTACCGTGGGTGAAGAGTGGTATGGGCATCGCTATTGTGACGACATCCAAGGGTGTGATGACCGCGCAGCGGGCCCGCCGTCTAGGTATAGGCGGCGAGGTGTTGTGTTACGTTTGGTAGCTGGCCGGAGGAGGCTATAGGATGTCACGAGTGGGAAGAATGCCTGTCCCTCTGCCAGAGGGTGTTCAGGTGGATATTCATGGGAATAGTGTGACCATCTCAGGGCCGAAAGGAACGCTCACGCGCGACTTTCACCCTGACATGGAGATCGTGCTTGAGGACGGTCGAATAAAGGTGGATCGCCCGACAGATCAGCGGCGTCACCGAGAGTTGCACGGCCTAACACGATCCTTGCTGAACAACATGGTGATCGGCGTCACGAAGGGCTACGAGAAGAAGCTGGAGATCCACGGGGTCGGCTATCGGGTGGAACTCAAAGACGGAGCGCTGGATCTGCAGCTGGGGTTCTCTCATCCTTTGCGGGTCAGTCCGCCAGAGGGGATTCACTTCGACGTTCAACCGCGCAAGAAGATCATCACGGTCAGTGGGATCAGTAAGGAGGTGGTTGGACGAGTGGCGGCGGAGATCCGTGCTTGGCGCCCGCCCGAACCGTACCAGGGCAAGGGTGTTCGCTACCTTGGTGAGTACGTGCCCCGCAAGGCTGGCAAGGCCGGCAAGATTGGCGCGGGTACCTACTAGGTTAGACAGTGAGTTGAAGGTGAGATATGCCAGGAGTTGATCGCGAAGCGGCCCGACAGAAACGGCACGCGCGCATACGAAAGAAGGTCTTTGGGACGCAGGAGCGGCCGCGTCTGAACATCTTTCGCAGCTTGCAGCACATTTATGTGCAGGTTATTGATGATTGGGCAGGCCATACCTTGGTCTCCGCATCGACCATCGATCTGGAGATCAGAACGCAGCTCGACGATATGTCGAAGATCGAACAGGCTCGGGTTGTCGGCGAGGTCGTGGCGGAACGAGCACTTGACAAGGGAATTGAGAAGGTGGTCTTGGATCGCGGTGGGTACAAGTACCATGGCCGCGTGAAGGCCCTGGCGGAAGCAGCCCGCGACAAGGGGCTTAGGTTCTAGGGTTACGGAGGCAGCATGGCGAGGCAGAAAGAACTGGATGAACATGTCGTAGACATCACGCGGGTTGCGAATGTGGTCAAGGGCGGCCGCCGGTTTGCGTTCCGTGTTGTGGCGGTCGTGGGGGATAATCACGGACGCGTCGGTATGGGGATCGGCAAGGCCCGGGGCGTGCCTGACGCGATCCACAAAGCTATGGATCGAGCGCGAGATGACATGATCAGCGTGCCCCGATTGGGGGCCACCATCCCGCATGAGGTGACAGGTATCTGCGGCGGAGCTCAAGTCTTGCTGAAACCCGCTGCTCCTGGTACAGGCGTTATCGCCGCCGGCAATGTGCGTGCTGTGATGAAAGCCGCCGGCATAGACGATGTGCTTACCAAGTCCTTGAACAGCACCAACGCGCTCAGTGTCGTGCGGGCCACGATGGATGGCCTTCAGAGGCTGCGCAGCGTCGAGGAAGTAGCTCGCGAGCGCGGCGTGCCGCAGGAAAAGGTGAAGCCGTTCTGGAGTCGGGGACAATGACCGAGAAACTGCGGATCACCCTGGTCAAGAGCCCGATTGGCTATCCGCGCCATCAGAAGCAAACGGTGCGTGCCCTTGGGCTGCGAAGGATGCACCAGACCGTGGAGCTTGGCAATACGCCAACGATCCGTGGCATGGTCGACAGCGTCGGACATCTGGTGTCGGTTGAGGTGTTTGATGACGAGGAGTAGTTGTTGGAGGCGGTTATGAAGCTGCATGAGCTGAAACCAGCAGAAGGAGCCAAGAAGAGAAAGAAACGCGTGGGCCGGGGCACCGGGTCTGGCTACGGCAAGACCGCCGGACGTGGCACCAAGGGACAGAATGCCCGCAGCGGTGGTGGCGTTCGTCCCGGCTTTGAGGGTGGTCAAAACCCAGCCTGGAAGCGCATTCCCAGCCCGCGCGGCACAGGCTTTCGCGACCCCTGGCGGGTTGAGTTCACGCCGGTGAATATCAAGCGGCTCGTGCTGGCGGGTTTTGAGGAGGACGACGAGGTGACACCCGAGACGCTGGCCGAGGCGGGCGTCATCAAGAGTGCTCGTGAGTTGGTCGCGATCCTGGGGCGTGGAGACGTCGACTATCCCCTCATTGTGAGGGCTCATCGGTTCTCCAAGACTGCCCGTGCCAAGATCGAGGAGGCCGGGGGTGTCGTGGAGGAGCTTCCCTGGCAGCGCGGCGGTCGCCGCACGCGGTAGGTGCGATTAGTAAACAGCTAGATATAGAGGACTGAAACGATGATTGAAGCTTTGAAGAATGCCATGACCTTGCCCGATCTGCGGCGCAAGATGCTGTACACGCTGCTTATCCTCATTGTCTACCGTCTGGCGGCCCACGTGCCGGTTCCAGGCGTGGATCAGGCGGCGCTTCAGCAACTCTTGGCGGGTACCGGCGGCACCACCCGCTTGTTCAACCTGCTGGATATGCTCTCCGGCGGCGCGGTGGCTCGCTTCTCAGTCATGGCGAATGGCGTCTACCCTTACGTGACGGCGTCCATCATCCTCCAGCTTCTCATCCCTATTGTCCCGAGATTGGAACGCTTGGCCGAGGAGGGGGAAGCTGGTCAGGAGAAGATGAGCCAGTGGACCTACTACATCACGGTTCCGCTGGGACTTTTGCAGGCGTTGGGCCAGATTCGACTGGTGAACGCCGGCACCACCACGCCGGTCCTGCCTGACTTCGGGTTTGGCACGACACAGAACATCATCTCGACGACCGCCGTGTTGGTGGCGATGACCGCAGGGACGATGTTCGCCATCTGGCTTGGCGAGCTGATCTCAGAGCAGGGCATCGGCAATGGCCTGTCATTGATCATCTTCAGCGGCATCGTGGCTCGCGTGCCTCAGAACCTGCTTAGCACATGGACACAGGCTCAGACCGCGGGCGCAGGTGGCGTGGGCATGGGGGTGCTGATGATTGGGATCTTCCTCGTCATCACGGCGCTCACGATGTTCGTCATCGTCGTGATCCAAGAGGGTGAGCGGCGTATTCCGGTTCAGTATGGAAAGCGCGTGCGCGGTAGGAAGATGTACGGTGGGCAGAGCACCCACATCCCCCTGCGCATCAACACAGCCGGCATGATCCCGCTGATCTTTGCGCAGTCGATCCTGACGTTCCCGGCTGTGATTGCCCAGTTCTTCACCGGTGCCGAGAGTCCTGCGGTGGCCAATTTCGCGACCACCGTGATGAACTTCTTCAGCGCTCAAAGTCCATACTATGGTGCGCTCTACTTCCTGGCCGTTGTGGGATTCACCTACTTCTACACGGACGTGATGGTCCAGCAGCAGGATCTGCCGGGCACGTTGAAGCGCCAGGGAGGCTTTATTCCCGGGATCCGGCCGGGCCGTAGGACGGCAGAGTACATCAATGCTATCTATCGACGCATCACACTGGTTGGCGCGCTCTTCTTGGGCGGCGTGGCCGTGTTGCCGTACATCGTCGATATGTTCTTCCAGACCCGGTTGCTCATCACCTCGTCCGGATTGCTGATCGTTGTTGGCACGGTGCTGGACACGATGCGTCAGCTAGAGGCTCAGCTGTTGATGCGGCACTACGAGGGATTCATCAAGTAACACGAAGGACACGAATGAGGGATACTATGAGCACCGTGATTGTGTTGTTGGGGCCGCCCGGGTCAGGGAAGGGAACGCAGGCAAAGCGTCTGGTTGAGGTGTTGGGTACACCCCACGTTTCGAGCGGTGATCTCTTTCGTCACCATTTGAGCCAGGAGACCGAGCTGGGGCTGATGGCCAAATCCTATATGGAGCAGGGTGAGCTCGTGCCGGATGACGTGACCGTCAAGATGGTGGTTGAGCGCATCGGCCGTCCCGACTGCGAGGATGGTGTGGTCCTGGACGGATTCCCACGGACGCTTACCCAGGCGGAGGCGCTGGATCGGGCGCTGGAGGATCGGGGGCAGGAGGTGACCCTGGTGCCGCTCATCGAGGTGAGCGACGAGGAGGTTATGCAGCGGCTCACCGCGCGGCGCGTCTGTGAGGATTGCGGCGCGGTCTACAACTTGCTTTTCAGCCCCCCCAATGAGGAGGGGATCTGCGACGTGTGCAGCGGGAACCTGTACCAGCGGGAAGACGACAACCCAGAGACGGTGCGCCACAGGCTATACACGTATTACAAAGAGACATCACCTCTCATCGGCTATTACTTCGCCAAAGATCTCCTGGTGGAGATTGATGGTGAGCAGTCGGTACAGGGCGTCCATGAGGACCTGCGAGAGGCGGTTGAGGCGGCAAGAGAACGCGTATGATCGCTCTTAAGTCGAATGCTGAGATCGAGAAGATGCGGCGGGCGAATGCCATCGTGGCCGATGTGCTGACCAAGATGCGCGATTGGGTCGTGCCGGGCGTGACCACGGCGGAATTGGATGAAATGGCAGAGACCTTGATCCGAGACCGCAAGGCTATTCCCTCCTTCAAGGGGTATCCCCCTGGCAGTGCCCACCCGTTTCCAGGGACCATCTGCGCTTCGGTGAACGATGAACTGGTGCATGGGATTCCTGGGCCGCGTGTTCTGGAGGAGGGCGACATTATCAGCATCGACGTTGGCACCATCTTGGAGGGCTATCATGGGGATGGTGCGCTCACACTGCCCGTCGGGGACGTGAGCCAAGAGGCGAAGGATCTGATGGCGGTGACGAAGGGCTCACTTGAGGCGGGCATAGCTGCGGCCCGGGCCGGCGGCCGTTCCGGCGATATCTCTGCGGCGATTCAGACCTACGTCGAGGAGCGGGGTTATGAGGTTGTACGTCAGTACACTGGCCACGGCATCGGGCGCGAGATGCACGAGGATCCCCAGGTGCCCAATCACGGTAAGCCGGGGCAAGGGGTCCTCTTGCGCAAAGGAATGACGATTGCCTTGGAGCCTATGGTGCTGATATCGAGTCCGAGCGTGCGGGTCTTGGATGACCATTGGACAGTTGTCTCTCGGAATGGCAAACTGACAGCGCATTTTGAACGCACGATTGCCATCACTGAGGGAGAGGCGGACATTCTGACGCCATGGTGATGTGGCAGGATGCAGGTAGGAGGTAGAGCGATGAAGGTCAGAGCTTCTGTGAAGAAGATGTGCCCGAAATGCAAGATCGTTCGAAGGCGTGGCACGGTGTACGTTATTTGTGAGAACCCCAAGCATAAGCAGCGTCAGGGGTAGAGATCATTCGCTGCGGCATGGTACGTTCGGCGGGTGCTGCTACAGCGGGGATCGACAGATCCCCTTCGAGCGGAAACCGCTGGGCGCCCCCGAGACGGGGGCTGCGAGCCAGGGAGCTGCAGTATAGGCTTTGTAGGCCGATATCAGAGATTTTGACGGAGGTTGAGAGGTATGGCACGTATTGCAGGCGTAGACTTGCCCAGGGATAAGCGCGTTGAGATCGGTTTGACCTACATCTACGGCATTGGGCGCACCCGAAGCAATGAGATCCTGGATAAGGTGGGCGTCGATCCTGATAAGCGTGTTAGGGAGCTCACCGAGTCGGAGGTCAGTGGGCTGCGTCAGACGATCGACCGGGAATACCAGGTCGAGGGTGACTTGCGGCGCCAGGTGCAGCAGAATATTCGCCGTCTGAAGGATATTCGTTGCTACCGTGGCATTCGCCACATTCGTGGCTTGCCGGTTCGGGGGCAGCGTACCCGCACCAACGCGCGCACCCGCAAGGGACCGAAGAAGACGGTTGCCGGTCAGGGACGCCGACGCGGCCTCAAGAAGACGTAATCCGAGGGGGCAGATCGCCCCGAGGACGGGGCTCAGAGCAGGCAGAGGGGGATGCATGGCGAGGAAAAGATTTAGAAAAAGGGTCTCACGAGGTCAGGCCCATATTCACTCGACGTTCAACAACACGATTGTGACGTTGACCGATCAGCAGGGAAACGTTCTGACCTGGGCCAGCGGTGGCTCGGTGGGTTTCAGGGGAGCGCGGAGAAGCACGTCGTTCGCAGCCCGGCAGGCAGCGAGAACGGCTGCCGGGGAGGCTTTGGACAATGGCATGATGAAGGTTGACGTTTTTGTCAACGGCCCTGGCCCGGGGCGTGAGGCGGCCATTCGAGCTATTCAGTCAGCGGGGATAGAGGTGCTGTCGATTACGGACGTAACGCCCATTCCCCACAACGGTTGCCGCCCGCCCAAGAGACGGCGAACGTAGTGTCGAGTAAGTGAAGGTATGGAGGATTTGGAAGTATGGCAAGATATACCGGCCCGGTTTGTAAGCTGTGCCGTCGTGAAGGCGAGAAGTTGTTTCTTAAGGGAGCGCGCTGTCTCTCCCCGAAGTGCCCGTTTGAGCGGAAGAAGGGTTACCCGCCTGGCGAACACGGCTGGGTAGCTCGTTTCCGCCGCCGTCGCCAGTCCGATTACGCGAATCAGCTGCGCGAAAAACAGAAGGCGAAGAGGATCTACGGGCTGCTGGAGCGGCAGATGAGACGCTTCTACAGCAAGGCGGAAGGACGCCCAGGCGTCACCGGGGAGAACTTGCTCTCGCTGTTAGAGAGGCGCCTTGACAATGTGGTCTACCGCATGGGTTTCGCCGATTCGCGCGCACAGGCCCGGCAGCTGGTTACTCACGGTCACTTCTCTGTCAACGGAAGACGGCTGAAGGTCCCTTCCTATTTGGTCAAGCCAGAGGACACAATCTCTGTTCGAGAGGCGAGCAGGAAGCGCACCTACTTCAAGGAGCGCGCTCAAGAATTGGATGACGGGGCCGTGGACGATTGGCTCACTCTGGATCCCCAGGCGATGTCTGGTCGGATGCTCAGAGAGCCGGGCCGCGAGGATGTCGAGACGGTCCTGAACGAGCAGTTGATTGTAGAATACTATTCGCGGTAGGGAGTGGAGCGATAGAGCGATAGTCCGATAGAGCCGGGTGAGTGCCGCGGATGTCGCTCCGCTTGTCGCTGCGCTTACCGCAGTCACCTAGATAGCAAGGAGGCGCCGCTTGTCAGTTCAAGTGTTGCCGAAAATTGAGACGGATGTAGTCTCCAAGACGTACGGTCGATTCGTGATCGGCCCGTTGGAGAGAGGTTTTGGTATTACGATAGGTAACGCCCTTCGGCGGGTGCTGCTCTCGTCGCTGAGCGGCGCGGCTGTGACCAGGGTGCATATCTCCGATGTGCCGCACGAGTTCACCACCGTCCCCGGTGCTCAGGAGGACGTCCTGCGCTTCATCCTTCAGGTCAAGCAGCTGAGGTTGAAGATGGATGGAGATGAAGCGATGCATATGTCCCTCCATACAGGTGGCGAAGGCACAGTGACCGCTGGCGACATTGTCGCCCCGCCGGAGATTGAGATTCTGAACCCAGATCTGTATCTCTTAACGGTTGATGAGGAAGATTCTACGATTGATGTTGATTTCACGGTGGAGCAGGGGTGGGGGTACAGGCCGGCCAATGAGGGTATGACCGGCGTTATCGGCGAGATGCCGATAGATGCTGTGTTCAGCCCGATTCGCCGCGTTGCCTTTGATGTGGATCGCGCGCGGGTCGGCCAGATCACGGACTACGACCGCCTGACGCTGGAGATATGGACAGATAGTCGCGTCGAGCCGTTTGACGCCCTCAAAGAGGCCGCCCGTATCCTGCTGAAGCATTTGCGCTTGATCGCTGGCTTCACGTTGGAAGATGAGGGCATGGAGCCTATGGAGGAGGAAGAGGGCGAGGAGGGCCTGCCCAGCGAGGTCTATGACATGTCCCTCGATCAACTGGGGCTGAGTACGCGTGTGTTCAACGCTCTCCGCCGCGCCGGCTTGAAGAACGTCGGTGAGGTCATGGAAATGCTGGAGGAGGGGGGCGATGACGCGCTACTTGCGGTGCGGAATGTAGGTGCCAAGTCGCTGGGGGAGATCAAGGTGTCCCTCGACGAGGCTGATTTGTTAGAGAAGATTGGAGGATCGTGATGCGTCATCGCGTCGCAGGCAAGAAACTAGGTCGTTCCAGCGCGCATCGCAAGTCCTTGCGTCGCAACCTGGTGACGTCTTTGTTCTATAACGGGTACGTTGAGACCACAGAGGCTAAGGCGAAGGCCGTTCGAGGCTATGCCGAGAAGTTGATCACGCTGGCGAAGCGAGGGCTGAGGGCGGCTGAGGAGGAGCCCAGCCGAGGCGTTCATGCCCGTCGTCTCGCTGAGAAGCGTATGCATCGCTGGGTGAAGGACGACGAGGGCTATTGGGTTGACGTCCTGGCTATTCTGTTCGAGGAGATCGCCCCGCGATATCAAGATCGACCCGGCGGCTACACGCGCATCTATAAATTGGGGCCTCGCAAGGGCGACGCGGCGCCAATGGTGCTTCTGGAGTTGGTCTAAAACGTAAGGCGTAAGCGTCGGATCGTGGCTTAGCTGCACACGCTTGTCCGACGGGAACAGGGCGGACACCGATGCGGGCGAGGGCGGTCGTTTCCTACGACGGAACGGACTATGCCGGTTTTCAGCGACAGGTAGATGTCCCGACAGTCCAGGAAACCCTTGAGACGGCCCTGATGCAGGTGACCCAGGAGGCGATCACGCTCCTGGCAGCCGGTCGGACGGACGCCGGTGTGCATGCAGTGGGGCAGGTGATTGCCTTCGACACGTCCTGGCGACACAGTGTGGGCGAGTTGCAGAGAGCGATGAACGCGGTGCTCCCATCTGACGTCGCCGTTCGTCAGCTGCAGGAGGTCGCGTCGAATTTCCACCCGCGCTTCGATGCGCGGCGTCGATATTATCGGTATAGTGTCCATAACAGTCCGATGCGGTCGCCGTTGGCCCGCAGGTACAGCCTCCACCTGCCCTATCCCATAGACGTGGAGGGGATGGAGGCGGCGGCGCAGGTGTTGGTAGGGGAGCACGATTTCGCCACATTCGGGCAGCCACCTCAAGGGAAGGTCACGGTACGCCGTGTGTTTCGGGCGGGATGGGACGAGGCCTCCGATTGCGGTGATCCCTTCGATTCGGGTGAGGGGACGTTTCTGAGGTTTGACATCGAGGCGAACGCGTTCTTGTACCGAATGGTGCGCAGTATCGTCGGCACCCTGCTCGACGTCGGTCAGGGCCGAATGAGTCTGAGCGCGTTTGAGGAAGCATTCGCGTCGTGCGAGCGGGGTCGCGCCGGAAAGACCGCTGCGCCGCACGGTCTGTGCCTGATGCGCGTGGTTTATCAGTAATTGGGTTTGTTTGTCAGCACGTGAGCGATAGAGCGGCAAAGCGATAGTCCGATAGAGCTGGATGAGTGCCGCTATGGATGATGTCTGGTGACCGGGTCCGGTCCCCAGATTAAGGAGTTGTGAGACTGTGAAGAGAACGTACGTGACGAAACCGGAGGATATCGAACGGGACTGGTATGTTGTCGATGCCAGTGGGCAGACCCTTGGTCGGCTGGCGAGTGAGGTGGCGCAGATTGTGCGTGGTAAGCACAAGCCGATCTACTCGCCATCCGTCGACGTGGGCGACTACGTCATCGTCGTCAACGCCGACAAGGTGCACGTGACCGGCCGCAAGCTGGATCAGAAGATATACTATCGTCATTCTGGCTATCCCGGCGGCCTGAAGGAGGTCTCGCTGCGCAGGATGCTCGAGGAGCAGCCCACGCGAGTGATCGAACACGCGGTGCGGGGCATGCTGCCGAAGAACCGACTGGGCCGAAAGATGTTGAAGAAGTTGAAGGTCTACGCTGGATCGAGTCATCCGCACGAAGCTCAGCAACCTGAACCGTTGGAGTTGTAGTTAGGAGGAACGTGTTATGGCGACGAAGTACTATGAAGGTGTTGGACGACGGAAGGCCGCGACGGCGCGTGTACGTCTCTACCCCGGTGGCGATGGCAACATTATGGTCAATGACCGGCCGCTGGAGGACTATTTTTGTCGGATGATGGACGTCATCGTTCTCAGAAAGCCTCTTGAGGTGACGGACACCACGAACCAGTACGACATCAGCGTGCTGGTCGAGGGTGGGGGGATCAAGGGACAGGCGGGCGCGATTCAATTGGGCATTGCGCGTGCGCTGCTGGAGGCGGACCCGGACCTGCGTCCGCCACTGCGGCACGGGGGATATCTGACCCGCGATGCGCGCGTCAAGGAGCGGAAGAAGCCGGGGCTGAAGAAGGCACGCAAGGCCCCGCAGTACACGAAGCGATAGGGCGACAGGGCGATAGAGCGATAAAGCGACAAGGCGATAGAGCTGGGTGAGTGCTGCGGGTGTCGCTCCGCCTACGGCAGTCACCTAGGCCTACGCCGCTACGCTTACGAACTGCGCCTTTAGCAGATAACGGGGCAGGGCAAGGGGCCGGACGTCCGGTCAGCAGCCTTGCCCTTTTGCTTTTGATATGATCTGTGTTGCCAAGAGGAGGCTCTGATGGGTGGTATCACCATCGTCGGCCTGGGACCCGGCGATCCGCGCTACCTGACCCGTGAGGCGTGGGGCGTTCTCCAAGAAAGCCCGGAGGTCTGGCTGCGCACCGAACGTCATCCCACAGTGGCCGGCCTGCCGGCCGACCTTTCTGTCCACGCCTTCGATCACCTCTACGAGGAGGGGGATGACTTCTCTCAGGTCTATGGGACGATCGCCGATAGGGTGTTGGAGCTTGGACGCCGGCCCGAGGGCGTGATCTATGCTGTGCCGGGTCACCCTCTGGTGGGGGAGGCGACGGTCAGCGCTATTCTATCGGCGGTGGAGCCTACGGGTGCGGAGTCCGCTTCGCTTCCGGAGGTTCGCATTGTTGAGGGGCTGAGCTTTGTGGAAGCGACTCTGACGGCGCTGCAGGTGGACGCGCTGGATGGCCTGCAGGTATTCGATGCTATCGAACTGGCGACCCGTCACCATCCTCCTCTCAACCCGGACATCCCCGCGCTGTTGGGACAGTTGTACAGCCGATCGCTCGCCAGCGCGGTCAAGCTCTCCCTGATGAACGAGTATCCGGACGAGCACGAAGTCATCCTGGTGCACGCGGCGGGGACACCCGATCAACGCGTCGTCCGCCGCCTGCTCTACCAGCTTGATCGCGGGGGTGAGGCCGCTGCGCCTCTGGCTCATCTGACAACGTTGTACGTGCCTCCTTTCAGGTCGGTCGCCAGCTTCGAGGGCTTGCAGGAAACGGTGGCGCACCTCCGCTCGCCGCAGGGCTGTCCGTGGGACCGGGACCAGACGCACGAGAGCCTGCGGGCCGGCCTGCTTGAGGAGGCTTACGAGTCGGTGACGGCCATTGATCAGGGCGACTTGGAGGGCCTGCAGGAGGAGCTCGGCGATCTGCTGCTGCAGGTGCTGCTCCAGACGCAGATCGCGACGGAGGCGGGGATCTTTAAGATGCCGGACGTCATCGGCGGCATCGACGCGAAGCTGAAGTACCGTCATCCTCACGTCTGGGGAGGGCTGTCGGTCGACGGCACCGACGAGGTGCTACACAACTGGGAGGAGCTGAAGCGCGAGGAGAAGGTGGACCGCGGTTCGGTCTTGGAGGGCGTGCCGGCAGCGCTGCCGGCGCTGCAGCAGGCCCATACCTACGGCCAGCGCGTCGCTCGCGTTGGCTTCGACTGGCCCGACGTCGCAGGCGTGGCGGATAAGGTGCAGGAGGAGATAGCCGAACTGGAGGCCGCTTCTACGCCGGAGCGTCGGGAGGCGGAACTAGGCGACCTGCTGTTCGCGGTGGCGAACTGGGCCCGCTGGCTCGACGTCGATCCGGAGACGGCGCTGCGGAAGGCGAACGCGCGCTTCGCCCGCCGGTTCGCTCATCTGGAAAGGGTGGCTCGCGACGGCGGCCTGGACATCGACGACCTCTCCATCGACGAGTTGGAGGCGTTCTGGCAGGAAGCGAAGGAGAACGAGGACAGCCCTTGAGGGCACCTCACCGCCGGCAAGGGCGGCGGCCACGCAGCAAACGAGGGCACTCCTTTGTTGGACGTGCCCCCTGCGTTGACCTGGGTGACCGGGTCGATACCTTCTCTGTCGGGGCGCCGGGATTTGAACCCGGGACCTCAGCATCCCGATTGCTGCGCGCTGGCCTGGCTGCGCTACGCCCCGCACAACCGATATTATACCCCATTCAGCCCCCTTGACAAGTCGGGGAAAAGGTAGTCATTCACCTCCTGCTCCCAGCGGATCCGTGATCCGCGGTGTTGGAGGCG